>CAIOJO010000430.1 GCA_903858635.1 uncultured Telmatospirillum sp.
CCAACCCTGCGAGCCGCCCTGCTGGCCCATCAGGCCAAGCATTCCATCAACCCCGATCTTGAACAGCACGCCAAGGCCGCGTAGCCTGTTCAGACCGTGACGCCTGCCGAGCGAATTTCAACACGGCTCGGGACAATCCCGTCGACAGGCCGCCGTCGTCGCGGCCTCGGGGAGGCCGCCCGGACGGGCGACCTCCCCGTAAGCCCCTCGGCATTAGCGCTCGATGGTCAGGGCAATGCCCATGCCGCCGCCGATGCAAAGGGTGGCCAAGCCCTTCTTTGCGTCGCGCTTGGCCATTTCGTGCAAGAGGGTAACCAGGATGCGATTGCCCGAAGCGCCGATCGGATGCCCCAGCGCGATTGCCCCGCCATTGACATTGACCTTGGCCAGATCCCAACCGAGATCGCGGTTCACCGCAACGGCTTGTGCGGCGAAGGCTTCGTTGGCCTCGATCAGGTCGAGATCGGCGGCGCTCCAGCCGGCCTTCTTCAGGGCCGCCCGGGCCGCCGGGATCGGGCCCGATCCCATGATCGCCGGATCGACTCCGGCCTGGGCCCAGGAGGCGACCCGGCCCAAGGGCTGCAGGCCGCGCTTGGCTGCTTCGGCAGCGCTCATCAGGACCACCGCCGAGGCACCGTCGTTGATGCCCGAGGCGTTGCCTGCGGTGACCGTGCCGTCCTTGGCGAAGGCCGGCTTCAACTTGGCCAGCGCTTCCGGCGAGGTGGCCCGCGGATACTCGTCGGTGTCGAAGAGCTTCTCTTCCCGCTTCACGACGATCTTCACCGGGATGATCTCATCCTTGAAGCGGCCGGCCTTGATCGCCGCCTCGGCCTTCTGCTGCGAGGCCAAGGCCAGTTGGTCCTGCTCTTCACGGGTGATCTGCCATTGGCGGGCGACGTTCTCGGCGGTCACCCCCATGTGGTAGCCGTTGAAGATGTCCCACAAGCCGTCCCTGATCATGGTGTCGACCAGCTCGGTGTTGCCCATCTTGGTGCCGGACCGCAGATAGACCGCATGCACCGAATTGCTCATGCTCTCCTGGCCGCCGGCCACCACGATGCTGGCGTCACCGGCGCTGATCGCCTGGACGCCGAGGGCCACGGTGCGCAGGCCGGAGCCGCAGACCTGGTTGATGGTGTAGGCCGGCACCTCGTGGGGCACGCCGGCGGCGATGGACGCCTGGCGCGCCGCATTCTGTCCATTGGCGGCCGTGAGCACCTGGCCCATGACCACTTCGGAAACTTCCGCCGGAGCGACCTTGGCACGCCCCAGCACCTCGCGGATGACGATTTCGCCGAGGGCGGCGGCCGAAAGCGAGGCAAGACTGCCGCTGAAGCTGCCGATGGGGGTACGGGTTGCTGCGACGATAACGATGTCGGACATCAGACTATTCTCCTCTAGGGGTGCTCGTGAATTCTTCACACTCGCGCCGCACTATTGCTTCGACTTCTATCGGAAACTTGATGGTGGAAGCAAGGCGGCTAATACATATCCTTATGGTTTAACCAGTCTGTCAGGGTGCGGTAGACTTCGGTCTTGGCCGAGGCGCCGGTGACCATACCGATATGTCCGGATTTTACCAACTGCTGGCGGCAGCGCGGCAAGGCATCGGCCAGGGCCAGGGCGGAGGCGGGCGGCACGATTCGGTCCTTGGCCGGCACCATGGCCAGGGCCGGCTTGGCGAACGATTCCGGCCGCACCACAGTTTCGCCGAGACGCCATTCCTGCTTGGCCGGCTGGTTGTCGATATACCAGCCGAACAATGTTTCGCGTGCCACCCGGGCGACCAGGGGCACGCCGTCGTTGAGCCAATCCTCGACCGCCACGAAGTCGCGCGCCTTGGCGCTGTCGCCCTTCAACAGGCCGAAGGAACGAAACTTCCGTTCGATACCGCCGGGGTCGATCATGGCGAACATGGCCTGCAGCATATCGACCGGGGCTTCCCCGTTGAGCCGGATGACATCGTCGAGCGGCTGTTTGAGGGCGCCCATCAGTTGCCCATGCAGCGGCGTCGGCCGATGGAAATCCCACGGCGTGGCCAACAGGGCGAGGCCGCGCACCGCGTCCTGGCGCAGCACCCCCAGGCCGAGCGCCAGCAATCCGCCCATGCAATAGCCGAGCAGAACCGGCGGACCGGCCACGGCGAGCACATGGTCCAAGGCCCCGACCAGCCTGCCCGCGATGTAATCTTCGAGGGAAAAGTCGGTCTCCACGGGGCCGGGCCCGCCCCAATCGACCAGGAAGGGACGCAACCCCGCCGTGGCCAGGTGGCGCATCAGGCTGCGCTTGGCCGTCAGATCGAGAATATAGGCCCGGTTGACCAGCGAGGGAATGACCAGCACGGGGCGCCCCCCGGCATCGCCATAGTCGAGAAGGCGGGTCGAGCCTTCCTCCCAGACCACCGGTACGGCCGGCAACGCCCGGCGGTAGGAATGCCGGCGATAGGCCTCGATGCCCCGCAGGAAACCATCCATCCGCCGCAGTCCCTCGCGGTGGACCGCGTGGCCGAATTGGTCAGGGGCGACGGCGCCGAGTTGCCGCCTCAAGTCGTCGGCGGCCGGCTGCAACTGCGGCTTCCAGTTGAGCGACCCGCTCTTCCAGCTCGGCAACGCGGCCGCGGAGCCGAGCAAGGTCGTCACTTGAGTCATCAGATGATACGGCAGCGGCCGCGGCCCGAGCCTGGGCTGGTGGTGCGGCGGTGCCGGCTGCGACCTTGACGTCATGCGCACCGTTGGTTGGCGTGGCCACAGGCAAGCCGGTTGCGGTGGCCACCAAGCCCGCACCCTTTATCGTCAGCGCATAGACCTTGGCCAACGCCTCGGCAAAAGCCGGATCGTTCACCTGCGCCGCCACTTGATCCTGCCATAGGTCGAGATAGCGGCGCGCCAACTGCTCCATGTCCGGGGCATCGGTCATGGGGCAGGACTATATCGCAGCGGCCGATCCCTGACCAGCCGCGACCGGTCCTCTGCGGACATCAAATGGCTGAGCGGCTCCCATCAAAGGCGCCAGCCGGCACGCCCCCCTTCGAACACAAAAAAAATCCGGGCAAGGCATTATAATCTCGGAAAAATCTGTTAAACTGCGGCAAAGACTGGAGGATGCTGAACCCCGATGCCAGACAACGCCAATCCCATCACGATCAAGAAATACGCCAATCGCCGCCTCTACAACACGGCGACCAGCAGCTATGTCACGTTGGACCATCTCTGCCAGATGGTGAAGGACAACGAAGACTTCGTGGTCTACGACGCAAAGACGGGCGAGGACATCACACGGTCCGTACTCACCCAAATCATCGTCGAAGAGGAAGGCAAGGGCGGACAGAACCTGTTGCCCATCCCATTTCTCCGCCAGCTGATCGGCTTTTATGGGGATTCGCTCGGCGGGTTGGTGCCGCGCTATCTCGAGTACAGCATGCAGGCCTTCCTTCGTAATGAAGAGCAGATGCGCCAATACATGCAGCATGCCCTGGACGGCTTGTTTCCATTCAATTCGCTCGAAGAGATGAACCGGCAGCGCGTCTCGCTGTTCGAGAGCGCCATGAAGATGTTCTCGCCCTTCTACGGCGCCCCCGGCTCGCCGCCGGGCCCGGGCGGCGACCGCCCGGCCGAGGCCGACGTAACCGAATTGAAGGATCGCCTCAATACCCTGCAGAAGCAGATCGACGAACTGGCCAAACAGAAGAAATAACAATTCCCCGAGACGATGTATGGCCCTGCGCCGCGGGGAAGCCTGACCTGCGCCGTCGGCGTTTGAATCTATCCGGTCCATTCGTTAGGCTTAACTGGTTGGTTCCTCGTCGGACAGACGGCGATGGTCTCCATTTATGCCATCTCCCCGCATAAGGCGGTCGATTTCCGTCTCGCCGCGCGCGATACGGTGGCGAAGGTTGTCCCGACCGCTGCGGTTGTCCCTCTCGGCGTCGGCATGCCGCCGCCCCGCAAGGAACGGACGGTTGGCCGAATTTCGGCCGACCAACCGGCGGTGCCTCGTCCGTCCCGGTTGGCGGAAAGTCCGCCGGTGGGCGCCTTCCCCGCCCAACCCTTCGATCAAGCCGCGGGCATCGCCACGTCGGCGCCGGCCATTTGGGTGAACGCCGTGGCGATTGCCGCCTACCGAGCCTCGGCCGACCTTGGCTCGCCCCCTAGCCGCGGCGGCACCACGCCGTTGCTCGAGGGCGATTGGCGTAATCCGGGGGCGCCGACGCGGGCCGGCAGCGCCGTGAATTTGGTGGCGTGAGCCCCAAACCCATCGGACCCCGATCGGCCCGCTTGCATCTCCTAAGCAAAAGGCTCCGCCGCCGTTTGGTCAATAGCGCGACGCTTCGGGCTATTGCCATAAGGTTTTTATACCTCGGACCGGCCAAAAAGGCGAAGATCGTGGGTAGACAATACCTTGCAGCGTACCCATATGGCATTGGCCGTCAGACGCCCGGTAATTGCGCGATAACTGGCCCTGGTAGCGTGACGATTTTCCTTCTATTTTTTGTGGACTTTAATTCGACATTGCCCTGCGCTCAGGCGGCGCACATTGCTAATGTGAATTGATATCCGGCGCGGGGTCGCGCCCGAAGCCCCTTTATCGAAATAGTTCATGCGTCGGAACGGTCCTAAACCGTGCGGAGATGTTCGCATAATTGGGTTGCTCGCACGGGGAAATACGAATATTTACCTAGGGAGTACTGCCATGACCGAGAACTCCGAGGACCCCCCCTTCGAAGGACCCGTCAGTGACCAATCGAGGACGATTTTGAACAGTGAGGGTAAGGCGAGCAAGCCACTCAACCGCGCCAACGACACCGACCGCCATGTCGGCGCGCGGATCCGGGAACGGCGAATCATGCTGGGCTTCAGCCAGCAACAGATGGCCGACCTGATCGGGGTGACCTACCAGCAGGCGCACAAATACGAGCGCGGCATCAACCGAATTTCGGCCGGACGTCTTTACGAGATCGCCCAGGTCTTGGGCGTACCGGTGGGTTACTTCTTCGAAGGCTTGGAGAATCAGCGCGGCCCGGAACTCACGGCGCGGCAACGTATGTGCCTGGAGCTGGCCCGCAATTTCTCCAGTATCTCGAACGAGCGTCACCAGGAGGCGTTGAGCCAGTTGGCGCGCGCTTTGGCGGCTGAACACCGGTAAGCCCTGGCAAGCCTGAGAGCGACTAACGGCGTTCCAGCCCTTTGACGAGGGCATCCAGGGCATCGAGAAGAAGGGTCAGGGCGCGCTCGCGTCCGCCCGGAAAGGCATCGGTCAGGGCCAGGCACAAGAAGCCATGCACCGTGGCCGCGACGCGGTCAGCGAGATCGTCGGCCGGTTCGTCGGCTTGGCGCTTGTGCACCAGTTCGGCCGCGACGCGACGCAGCGAGTCCGGCGCCGCGTCGGCGCTGCCATCGCGATGGGCGGCCAAGCCGTCCAGGCCGTAGATGACGGCGTACAATTCGCGGTTGGCCAAGGCAAAATCCCACAATCCCCGGACCACCGCCCGCATCCGCTTGGCCGGTCCATGGACCTCGGCGATGGCTTGGTCGAGATGCAGCGCCAGGGCCTGACGGCCGTCGCTGGCCAGCGCCGCCAGCACCGCGTCCTTGTCCCGAAAATATTGGTAGATGGCCGGCGCAGAACAGCCGATGCGGCCGGCGATGGCGCGCACCGTGACCGCCGACCAGCCCTGAGCGGCGGCGAGTGCCCGCGCCGCTTCGACGATCTCGCGACGCCGCGCGGGGTGGCCCAGTGTATCCAGTGCAATCATGAAACCAATGGTAGCATGAGTGGCCGACACCGACTAGTGCACTGGCACAAACTGAATCATCAGTTTGTGCCAGTGCACTAGGTCTATTATAGCCCTCGCCGGGCGCTGTTCCTTACCAGCCGCCATTGAGGCGGCGGCCAAGGGGCCGGAGGCCCCGCCCGGCGAGGGCAGAATCAAGGCTAGTGCACTGGCACATCCGAATGTGTCAGTGCACTAGCGGGCTTGCCACTCGGCGATCACCTCGGCCTCGGCCTCGATGGCCAAACAATGTTCAGCCAGAGCCACACAGCGGTCGGCCGGCCGCAATCGTCGCACCGCCCACACAGCCATCGCCCGCACCAGCGGCGAAGGATCGTCGAGGGCTGCCTCGGCGACCGCCGCCAATTCGTCCCGCCCGCTGTTGCCGATGGCGATCAAGACATTGCGGACGAAACGATTGCGGCCGATCCGCTTGATCGGCGAACCGGCGAAGAGGGCGCGGAAGCCGGCGTCGTCGAGCCCGGCCAACTCGGCCAGGCGCGGCGCCAGAAGCTCGGCCCGCGGCAGGTAATCCGGCTCCTCGGTGACTCGGCCGAACTTGTTCCAGGGACAGACGGCAAGGCAGTCGTCACAGCCATAAATGCGATTGCCCATCAGCGGTCGCAGTTCCGCCGGGATGGTCGCGGCATGTTCGATGGTCAGGTAGGAGATGCAGCGCCGGGGCTCGATGCGGCCCCCGGCCAGGGCGCCGGTCGGGCAAGCCGCCTCGCAGGACCGGCAACGGCCGCAATGGTCGCCTTCCGGCGGGTCGGGCGGCAGATCGAGGGTGGTCAGCAATTCGCCGAGAAACAGCCAGGATCCGAAACGCCGCGACACCAGGTTGGTATGCCGCCCCTGCCAACCCAAGCCGGCGCGGGCCGCCAGGGGCTTTTCCATGAGCGGCGCCGTGTCGGTGAACAGCTTGACGGCGCCGCCATGGCTGTCGACCAACCAGCGGGCCAGGGCCTTCAGCCGCTTCTTCAGGGTGTCGTGGTAATCCCGTCCGCGGGCATAAACGCTGATGGTGCCGCGATCAGGAGCGTCCAGACCGGCCAGCACCCCACGCCCCGGACCGTAGTTCTCGCCCAGCACCACGGCGCTCCTGGCCTCGGGCCACAGGGCCTGCGGCGAGCCCCGCCGGTCGACGTTGCGGGCCATCCATTGCATCGCCCCGTGACGGCCGTCGGCGAGATAACCGGCCAAGTCGCGGGCGGCACCATCGACCGCCGCGGCGGTGGTGAATCGCGCTTCGGCAAAGCCGAGCTCCAGGGCCTTGCTCCGGATCGCCTGTTTGACCGCCTCGCCACCCATTCCTCAGCCTCGGCCGCGGTAAGGCGCAACTCCCTGATCGGGCAACCACAGGCCGGCCGGCGGCGAATCGGTCTGCCAGAAGACGTCGATCGGCATGCCGCCGCGCGGATACCAATAGCCGCCGATCCGCGCCCATTGCGGGGACAGGGCGTCGACCAGCCGCTTGCCGATCGCCACCGTGCAATCCTCGTGAAAGGCGCCATGATTGCGATAGCTGGCCAGGAACAGCTTCAGGGACTTGCTTTCCACCAGCAATTCGTCGGGAACGTAGTCGATCACCAGATGGGCGAAATCGGGCTGGCCGGTGATCGGACAGAGCGAAGTGAACTCCGGTGCGGTGAAGCGCACCAGATAGGTGGTGCCGGGATGCGGATTGGGCACCGTCTCCAGCACGGCGAGGTCGGGACTGGGCGGGATTTCGCTCTTTCCGCCGAGTTGGGTCAAGCCGGTGGCAGTCGGTTCGGCCATGCAAAAAACCTTTGTCAGAGCGGGTCGAGGTCGCCGCAATCCTGCAGGGCGGCGAAATCGGCGGCGTATCGGGCCAGTCGGCCTTCGCCGATGGCGCCGCGCAGGCCGCGCATCAGATCCTGATAATAATGCAGATTGTGCCAAGTCAGCAGCATCAAGCCGAGAACCTCCTCGGCCTTCGCCAGATGGTGCAGGTAGGCGCGGCTGTAGTTCCGGCAAGCGGGACAGCCGCAGCCTTCCTCGAGCGGCCGCCCATCGTCCTGGTGACGGGCGTTGCGGATATTGACCGTGCCGCGGCTGGTAAAGGCTTGGCCGGTGCGGCCGGAACGAGTGGGAAGCACGCAGTCGAACATGTCGATGCCGCGCAGCACCGCGCCGACGATGTCGGCCGGCTTGCCGACTCCCATCAGATAGCGCGGCCGGTCGGCCGGCAGCCACGGCACCGTTGCGTCGAGGATGCGGAACATCTCGTCCTGCCCCTCGCCCACCGCCAATCCGCCCACCGCATAGCCGTCGAAGCCGATGGCCAGCAGTGCCTCGACCGAGTGGCGCCGCAATTCCGGATAGACGCCGCCCTGGACGATGCCGAACAGGCCGTAGCCGGGTCGCGCCACGAAGGCGTCGCGCGAACGCTGCGCCCACCGCATCGACAGCTGCATCGATTGCGCGGCCTGGTCCTCGCTGGCGGGAAAGGGGGTGCATTCGTCGAAACTCATGGTGATGTCGGCGTCGAGCTGCCGCTGGACTTCCATCGAGCGTTCGGGAGTCAGCAGATGGCTGCTGCCGTCGAGATGGGACTGGAAGGTTACGCCTTGTTCATCGAGCTTGCGCAGCTTCGACAGGCTCATGACCTGGAAACCGCCGGAATCGGTCAGGATGGGGCCCGGCCAGTTCATGAAGCGGTGCAATCCGCCAAGCCGCGCCACCCGCTCGGCGCCGGGACGCAGCATCAGGTGATAGGTGTTGCCGAGGACGATCTGGGCGCCGGTCGCCGTCACCGATTCCGGCATCATCGCCTTGACCGTTCCGGCCGTGCCGACCGGCATGAAGGCCGGCGTCTCGACCGTCCCATGCGCTGTCTCCAGCCGGCCCAGGCGAGCCGCACCGTCGGTCCCCAGAAGGTGGAAGGCGACGGGGCTCACCGGTCGGCCTCCGCCGGCTGCAGCAAGCAGGCATCGCCATAGGAATAGAACCGATAGCCGGCCGCCTTGGCGTGCTCGTAGGCCGAGCGCATGCGCTCGAGGCCGGCAAAGGCGGAGACCAGCATGAACAGGGTCGAGCGTGGCAAATGGAAGTTGGTCAGCATGAGGTCGATGCAGCGGAAACGATAGCCCGGGGTGATGAAGATATCGGTCCGGCCGGCGTAGGGACCGACCATGCCGGAAGCGTCGGCCGCCGTCTCCAGCAGCCTGAGCGAGGTCGAGCCGACGGCGACGATGCGGCCGCCGGCGGCGCGCGCCCGGTTGATGCGCTCCGCCGCATCGGCGCTGATCTCGCCCTGCTCGGCATGCATGCGATGCGCTTCGGTATCCTCGACCTTGACCGGCAGGTAAGTCCCGGCCCCGACATGCAGGGTGACCGTCACATGGCCGATGCCGCGCCGTTCGAGCTCGGCCATCAGTTCGGGGGTGAAATGCAGGGCCGCGGTGGGAGCGGCGACCGCCCCGGCGCGGCGCGCGAACATCGTCTGGTAGTCGGCCGAATCCCGTTGGTCGGCCCCCACGCTGCGCCGAATATAGGGTGGCAAGGGCATCTCGCCATGCCGTTCGAGGGCCGCCGTCAAATCCGCCCCTTGCCGATCGAAGCGCAGCTCCACTTCGCCGCCTTCGCCCTTGCCGGCCACTTCGGCGGCAAAATCCTGGCTGAACTCCAACCGGTCACCGGGGCGCAGTTTCTTGGCCGGACGGGCAAAAGCCAGCCAGCGACCGGCGTCGATCCGGTCGTGCAGCGTGACTTCGACTTTGGCGGCACCGCGCAGGCCGCGCAACCGCGCCGGGATCACCCGGGTGTCGTTGAACACCATCAGGTCGCCCGGCCGCAGCAGATCGGGCAGGCCGCGCACCGACAGATCGTCGAGGCCATCCGGCCGCACCTGCAACAGGCGGGCCGCATCCCGCGGCACTGCCGGACGCAGGGCGATCAACTCGCGTGGCAGATCGAAATCAAACAGGTCGACACGCATATGTATGTAGTCCCTCAGGCGCCGGGCGCCCGCATCCGCGGGCTTGGCTCCTCCGCTAAAGCTCCGGGGCCCTCAACGGGCCAGTCACGAAGCTGACGCTTCGTTCCAATTCTCTCAGACAGCGATTGCCGGGCGCTTAGACAGCTTTTGCCGTTGGCCGTCAATCGGGAAAGCGGCGGCCGGCGATGACCAGGCCACGTGCCGCCAACAGCGTTGGCAGGTCGGGGCCCATCAGATAGGCCCATTCGGCTTGCCGCGGCGTCGTCAGGCTGTCGCAGGCCAGCAGCTCGGCATCGACATGGCCCGGATGGACCATCAGCAGATGCCCGTCGCCGGCCCCCGCCAGCATCCGCGGCAGCGCTTCACCCAATGACCTCCGGCTGCCGTCGTAGAAGCCGGAAAAGCCACGATTGGTGCGGATGCCGCGGCTTCGGGCGGCTTCTGCCAGGCGGCGCCCGAGCAGGGCAATGAACCCAGCCTTGAGGCCAGAACCGCGCCGCCACAGGGCGGCCGGGCGATCGCTGCAGTCGCGCAACCAGCAATGCCGCGGATCCAGCCGGCGCCCGAAGGCGGCCAACACCACCTGCCACACGCCGGGCAACAGATGAACATGCTGATGGCCGTCGATGAAGTCGGGAAGGCGGCCGAAATGGGCCTCGAAGGCGTCGATCTGGCGGTCGAGTTCGGCCACCACCTGGGCGCTGGGCAAGCGACCGGCCAGGCATTGCCGGAGCAGCCCGCCGATACCCGGAAAGCGGCCGGATGGCGCCACGCCCGGCATGGCGCCCAAGGGGCGCTGGTCGGTCAGGGTGAAATGCAGGCCGACGGCGATCCGCTCGGCCAATGGGATCAGCGCCGGGGCCTGGCCGGGCCAGGCCGGCATGCAGGTCATGGCGCCGGTGGCCGACAGCCGTCCGGCGGCGGCCAATTGGCGAATACCCAGACTGACGCCGGGCGCAATGCCGTAATCATCGGCGCAGATGATGAGGGAATGAGGAGGCTCGACCATGTCCAGAGATTAGGACAGGGTCGAGCTTCCGTCACCCCTTGGTCGGCAGACCGGGGGATTTCGCGGGTCAGGCGAGATGCTGCTGATGGACCAGGTCGGCCATGGTCGTCAGCTGGGTCAACCCGCCGAAGCCGTGCTGCATGGCCGAGCCATGGGCATCGGTGACATGCAGGGTGTCATGATGCGAGGTGCCGCCGGTCGAGCCACTGCCGGTCGAGCCACCCGTCGAGCCACCCGTCGAGCCGCTGCCGGTCGAACCGCTGCCCGAACCGGTCGATGCGCCGACCGTGACCAGCGTGCCACCGGTGGTGACCGCGTTGACGATGGTCTGGGCGTCGGTGAAATGCAGGCCGAGCTTTGAGCTGTCGGCATAGTTGGCGGCGGGCGCGCCCAAGGTCACGCTGCCGGTGTAGGGCATATTGGGGAAACTGATGGAATTGCCGTTCTGCACGGCGCCCATGGACGAGGTCGGCCACACCGTCTGATCGGCCGTTTCGCCGGCCCGCGGCACCACATTGACGTTGTGGAAGCTGATCGGATAGGGCGTCTCGCTTTTGTCGTCGAGGGTCCACAGCAGATAGGAGATGGCGCTGCCGTCATTGGTGGTGGCGCCCGTGTAGCTGAGGTTGACGTTGTCGAGGGTGGCCGACTTGGTCTCCGGCTGATACTGCGGCGAAATGAACAGCCCCTGGTAGTTGGTGGTCCCGGTCAAATTGTAGAAATGCAGGTTGCCGGCCGGACCCTGGGTCTGCACCACGTCGGCATGGCCGCTGGATTTGGCGCCGTTGACGTTCTCGATCAAGCTGTTCTGCACGGTCAGGTCGGGCTGCGTGCCGGCGGCGCCGGCAAAATCGATGGCGTCCTGGCCGCCGGTGGCATATTTGTTGTCGATATGCACGCCGTCGACCCAGGCCGCACCGGTCAACCCGTCGAACTGCAGGGTCCCGGTCGCTTGGCCATGCGGCTGGAAATCACCGCCCAGAAGCATGACATTGTGGCCGCCCTGGACCTGCAGCTTGGAATTGGTGTCCGTGCCGCTGGCGCCGAGGAAGATCACGTCCTGGTTTGGCGAAAAGCTCCAATAGGTCTGACTACCAGTCTTGCTCAGATCGACAATCGTCGGATTATTCATCGTCGGCGGCGCCCACATCAGGGGCGCATTTGTCGTGCTGCTCATTTAAAACATAGCCTCTTTACTGTTTCGCTATTCGTCATATACGGCTTACATACTTTACTCATGTGGCCTAATTTTCGGTAAATGGGGCTCCCATCTTAAGGGGTACTAAAGCTGTTGCTGCCCCGAGCAATCGGCCCGGGCTTCGCGGTGGCGACCGGCGAAGTCAAGAACCTGGCCAATCAGACGACATACGCCTGCCGCCGCGCCGGCAACGCTTCTGCGAACTAAATGCATTTGCATTCTATGCATTCTCATATAATATCTCCTCCAAAGGGAGCGAGGAGGAGACATGAAGATTGCCGTGGTCGGCGGCGGCCCCGCCGGGCTGTATTTCGCCGCGCTGATGAAGCGGGACAATCCGGCCCATCAGATTCGCGTCTATGAGCGCAACCCGAGGAACGTGACCTGGGGCTTCGGGGTGGTGTTCTCGGATCGGGCGCTGGAATTCCTGCGGGCCGACGACGAGGCCATGTTTCAGTACCTGACCCCGCATATGGAAACCTGGCCCGATCTCACCATCGTCCATCAGGACGTCCGGGTGCCGATCGACGGCAACGGCTTCGCCGCCATCGGCCGGCTGCACCTGCTGAACCTCCTGCAGGCGTTCGCCGAGGGCCTCGGCGTGGTGGTGGACAATGGCACCGACATCGCGTCCCTGGCCGATCTCGCCGAGGCCGACCTGATCGTCGGCGCCGACGGCGCCAACTCGGTCCTGCGGCGCGGCAACGAGGCGCGCTTCGGCACCACCATCGACGTCCGGCCCAACAAGTTCATCTGGTACGGCACCAGCAAGGCCTTCGACACCCTGACCCTGACCTTTCGCACCAACGAGCATGGCGTGTTCTGCGCCCACCACTACCGCTACAGCCCGGACCGGAGCACCTTCCTGGTCGAGGTCGACGCCGCGACCTGGGAGCGCGCCGGCTTCGCCGAAATGAGCGAAGCGGACACCATCGCCTATTGCCGGCGGGTCTTCGCCGCCGATCTGGACGGCCATCCCATCCTCACCAACAATTCCTATTGGCGGAACTTTCCGGCCATCTGGAACGAGCGCTGGAGCTTCGACAATGTCGTGCTGATCGGCGACGCCCTGCGCACCGCCCATTTCTCCATCGGCTCGGGCACCCGCCTGGCAATGGAGGACGCGATCGCCCTGTTCAAGGCGTTCAAGACCGAAGGCGGCTCGATTGCCGTGGCCCTGGCCCGGTTCGAAGCGATCCGCCGGCCGCCGATGGAAAAGATCTATGCGGCGGCGCGGGTCAGCTTCGAGTGGTACGAGGGAATGGCCGCACTGATGAGCCTAGCCCCCTACGAATTGGCCTATCGCTACATGACACGCACCGGCCGCGTCGAACCACAGGTGCTGCAACGCATGGCGCCCCGCTTCTTCGCCCGGTACCAGGAAGCGAAGACAGGGACCCGTTAGCTTGCCTTCGTCGACAGACCGGCTCTCTTGCGGCGTCATTGCGAGCCGCAAGGCGAAGCAATCCATCTACGGCCGCCAAGCTGGATTGCTTCGTCGCCGTCGCTCCTCGCAATGACGATGGCAAACGGTTGTCGGCAGATAAATGCATTTGCATTCTATTCGGATTCATATAAAATCCCGGCCCAACAAAGCCCCCGAAGAGGGCCGAAGAAATAGGGGAGGACACCATGCTGCACGGTTTTGTCCCGTGGCCGGACGAGTTCGTCCGACGTTACCGAAACAAGGGATATTGGGAGGGCTACAGCCTTCCGGCGGTGTTCGGCAAGCTGGCCGCCACCTATCCCGACCGTCTGGCCATCACCGAAGGCAGCCGCCGCGCCACCCATGGCGAGATCTGGGAGTCCAGCGGCGCCTTGGCGGTCCATCTGGCCCGCCGTGGCCTGAAGAAGCATGACCGGGTAGTCTTCCAACTGCCCAACGGCATCGACTTCTTCATCTGCTTCCTGGCGCTGACCCGCATCGGGGCGATCCCGGTGATGGCGCTGCCGCCGCATCGGGAAACCGAGATCCGCCATTTCGTCACCTCGTCGGAGGCGGTCGCCCTGTTCATCCCGGCGGTGATCAAGGATTTCGACTATCGGCTGATGGCCAACGCTGTACGCGCCGAGGCGCCGTCGCTGGCCCAGGTGTTCGTGGTCGGCGAGGCTTTGGCCGGCCAGCGTTCGGTCGAGGACCTGCTGGCCCATCCGGTCGATCCGGACGAATTGGCCAAACTCGACGGCCGCGCCCTCGATCCCGGCGACGTCGTCCTGATGCTGCTGTCGGGCGGCACCACCGCCCTGCCCAAGCTGATCGCCCGGACCCATAACGACTACGTCTACAATTTCAAGCAGAGCGCCCGGGTCGCCGGCTTCAATGCCGACACCGTGTTCCTTGCGGTGCTGCCGATGGCCCACAATTACACGCTGGGCTCGCCCGGGTTCCTGGGCGCCCTGGCCTTGGGCGGCCGCGTCGTGGTGCCCCCCAAGGCGGATGGCGAAACGGTGTTCGGCCTGGTGCAAAAGGAACGCGTCACCGCCATCGCCGCGGCGGTGCCGCTGGTGGTGCTGTGGCTGAACGATCCGGCCCTGAGCCGCTTCGACACCTCCAGCCTGACGGTGGTGCAGAACGGCGGAGCCCGGCTGTCGCCCGAGTTGCGCAGCCGGCTGCGGCAGCGTCTGGCCTGCCAATTCCAAGAGGTCTACGGCACCGCCGAAGGACTGCTCAACATGACCCGGCTGGACGACCCCGACGACCTGATCCTGGCGAGTTCCGGTGCTCCCATCTGCGACGACGACGAGATCCGGATTCTCGACGCCAACGACCGCGACCTGCCGGATGGCGAAGCCGGCGAACTGGTGGTGCGCGGCCCCTACACGATCCGCGGCTATTACAACGCGCCGGAGATCAACGCCAAGGCGTTCACCGCCGACGGGTTCTACCGGATGGGCGACGTGGTCAAGAAATTCGGCCGCACCCTGGTTACCGAAGGTCGCAAGAAGGACCTCATCAACCGTGGCGGCGAGAAGATCAGCACCGACGAGGTCGAGAACTTCGTCCTCAAACACCCGGCGGTCAAAGGGGTCGCGGTGGTGGCCATGGCGGACGAGGTGTTCGGTGAAAAGGCCTGCGCCTTCGTCACCTTGAAGAGCGGTCAGAGCCTGTCCTTCGAGGAGCTGAAGGCGTTCCTGCTGGAACAGAAGATCGCCAAGTTCAAATTGCCCGAACGCCTCGAAATCCTCGACGAATTCCCCGTCTCGCCAGCCGGCAAGATCCTGCGGCGAGACCTGCGCGACATGGCCGACGCCCGCGTAGCGGCCGACAAAAAGACCTGACGAAAGGACCCCCGACGATGACCAAGCCCGGCGAAGCCAAGCTCTCGCACCTGTTCCAAGCCGCCGACTTCGCCGGGTTCAAGGTCAAGAACCGGGTGAAGTACGGCGCCTGCTGCGTCTCCAACTACAACACCCGCGACGGCTTCATCACGCCACGCGAACTGGCCCGCACCCGGGTGATCGCCGAGACCGGCTGCGGCATCATCACCAACCAGGGGGCCTATCCGGATCCCTTGGGCGAGGGCAAGGCCTATTTCCGCCAGGTCGCCATCTTCGACGACAAGTTCCTGCCGCAATTCGAGATGATCGCCCGGATGATCCACGACAACGGCGGCATGGCCATCCAGCAGATCCTGCATGCCGGGCGCTACGGCGGGATCGATCTCGGCTATTGCATCCAACCCTCGGTGGTGCCGCAGACCCTGCCGCATTTCCGTCCGCCCCGGGAGATCACCAAGCAGCAGATCAAGGAAACCATCGCCCAGCATGCCGAAGCGGCCAAGCGGGCCATTCGGGCCGGCTTCGACGGCACCGAGGTGACCAGCTTCATGGGCTATCTGCTGGCCACCTTCAATTCCAAGTTCACCAATCAGCGGACCGACGAATATGGCGGCTCGCTGGAGAATCGCGGCCGCTTCATGCGCGAACTGATCGGCGCCATCAAAGAGGCCACCCCCGGCCACCCGCTGGTGGTGCGTCTGAACGGCACCGAGCTGATGGACAAGTGGGGCGGCAATACGGAAGACGAATCCTTCGCGCTGATGCAGCAGGCGGCCGATGCCGGGGTCGACATGATCAGTGTCACCGTCGGCTGGCAGGAGGCCCCCGAATCGTCGATCGGCCGCGACGTTACGCCCGGCCACTGGAACTATCTGGCGGCCCGGGCCAAGAAGCTGCTGCCCAATGTGCCGATCGCCTTCGGCCAACGGCTGCCCGATCCGGCTGTGGCCGACCAATGCCTGGCCGACGGGGTGTTCGATTTCTGGGAGGTATGCCGGCCGCTGCTGGCCGACCCGCAGATGATCCACAAGGCTGCCGAGGACCGGCTGGACGAGGTCCGGCGCTGCGTCGGCTCGCTCAACTGCTTATCAAGGCTGTTCCGCGACCTGCCCTACACCTGCACGATGAACCCGGCCCTCGGCCATGAGGTCGAGCCCGAATACGCCATCACCCCGGCCACCGTGAAGAAGAAGATCATGGTGGTGGGGGCCGGCCCGGCCGGCATGGAATGCGCCCTGACCGCCCGCCAGCGCGGCCACGAGGTCACCGTCTTCGATCGCGACACCCGGCTCGGCGGAGCGCTGTTCGGCTATGCCACGAACGACATCGCCAATCGCGACGACCTGTTGTCGGTGCTCGGCTATTACGAGGTGATGGCCAAGAAGCTGGGGGTCGAGATGCGTCTCGGCACGGCGGTCGATGCCAAGCTGATGCGCGAGATGCTGCACCAGTTCGACGTCGCGGTGATCGCCACCGGGGCCCGACTGGACAAGGCCGCCCTGCCGCCGGTCGAGGACGGCGTCACCCTGGTCGAGGCGGTGGCCCTGGCCTGCGGCAAGGTCGAGGCGAAAGGCCGGGTGGTCATCCTGGGCGGCGGCAAGGTCGGCCTGACCCTGGCCGAGTCCCTGAAGACCAAGAACTTCGACGTGACCATCGTCGAAGCCGACAAGCGCCTGGCCGGCGACGTCATGCCGTCGTGGAAATGGCGGCACACCTCCTATATCGAATCGATGAGCATTCCGGCGGTCACCGGCGCCACCGTGGTCAAGGTGGACAAAGCCGGCGTCCATGTGGTCGACGGCAAGGGCCAGGCCCAGGTGATCGCCGCCGACACCGTGGTGGCGGCCACTCCGGTCAAGTCGTCCCAGGAACTCATTCACGCCATCGAATGGATGATCGACGAAGTCCATCCCTGCGGCGATGCGGTCAGCCCACGCGGGCTCGGCACCGCCATTCAGGACGGCTACCGGCTCGGGTGCCGCCTATGACGGCGCCGCTGCCGCCGGCGGCCGCCTGGCAGGTCCTGTTGGACCGCCATGCCGAGCTGTTCGCCGATCTCGACGAAGGGGCGCGGATCGGCGTCGCCCGCCGCGACGACGTCAACCAGGCGGGCGCGGTGATGGTGGTGTGGGAGATCGAGGACGGCAAGGCCAAGGCCAAGGAACAGCCCTTCCCCGGCTATCAGGAGGCCAAGGTCGACGTCATGCTGGTCGGCGACGACGGCGCCATGGGCGACATCGCCGGGGAACTGGACGGCGACGCCCTGCCCGCCCTGAAGCAGTTGGTGCGCAAGGGCAGCTTCATCTGCTACGTGCTGAAGCGCCGTTGCGTCCTCGAAGCCGCCGGCTACGAAGACGTCCTCGATTCCTTCGGCGTTCCCTTCCTCGGAGCCTGCCGCTGATGCCGGCCGGGAAGGAAGGTCGAGCCGTGCCGTCGTCCCAGCCGGATGCGGACAAGGGCCTGTTCGACCTCAAGCGCTTCCTTCCCTATCTGCTGAACCGCGCCGGAATCCGGCTGGCGACCGCTTTTTCCGCCGAGTTGAGCCGCTTCGACCTCACCCTGCCGATGTGGCGGGTGATGGCCGTGCTGTGGCATCACGGCGAGCAGCGGGTCACCGATCTGGTGATCGAGACCACCATCGAGCAGTCCACCCTGTCGCGACTGCTGGCCAGCATGGATGGCCGGGGCCTGGTCGCCCGCCAGCGCAACCAGCGCGATGCCCGCACGGTGATCGTCCGCCTGACGCCGGCCGGGCGCGACCTGACGCGCCAGCTCATTCCTTTGGCATTGCGCAACGAGGGCACCGCGCTGCAGGGGTTTTCGCCGCAGGAGATCGACGCCCTGCACACCATGCTGTTCCGCATTTTCGACAATGCGGCGGAGCTGCTCGACTGAAGGCCAAGTGGTTATGATCTTTCGAAATCCGGCGGGCGCTCCGGAATTGGGTTGCGACGAATGCGGCTGCCGCTGGTTTGATCGGCACACCATGTCATGTTATGAGTGCGGCGCCGCGATCGGAGACGAGGACATCCGGCGCTTCGATGAGGAAATCACCCGCTTCCACCGCGACCGGGGCATCGTGGTCAACGATAGCGGGAACAGCTAGATCATGCCAAGGCGGGATGGGATTCCATCGGGGGGGCAGTGGATGGATTTGTGGATCTTATTGATCCAGGTGTTGAACGGCGTGCAGTACGGTCTGCTGCTGTTCCTGGTGGCCAGTGGCCTGACGCTGATCTTCGGCATCATGGGCATCATCAACCTCGCCCATGGCTCGTTCTACATGCTGGGGGCCTATCTGGCCTACTGGCTGGCGGCCAGCACCGGCAGCCTGACCCTGTCGGTCCTGCTGTCGCTGCCCATCGCCGCCGCCGTCGGCTACGTCATCGAGGCGCTGCTGGTCCGCACCCTGTATCGGCGCGACCATCTTGACCAGGTACTGCTGACCTATGGGCTGATCCTCATCTTCAACGAAGCGCAGCGCATGCTGTGGGGCAACGACGTCCACAGCGTCACCATCCCACCGGTCCTGGCCTGGTCGCTGAAGCTGTCGGATACCCTGTCCTATCCGGTCTACCGCCTGTTCCTGTCGGCCGTCTGCGGATTGCTGGCCATCGCCATGTACTTCGTCATCACCCGGACCCGCTTCGGCATGTGGGTGCGGGCCGGGGCCGCCAACCGCGACATGGTGGCGGCGCTGGGCATCAACGTGAAGCTGCTGTTCGGCGTGGTGTTCGCCGTCGGCGCCGCCTTGGCCGGCCTGGCCGGCGCCTTGTCGTCGCCGGTCAGCTCGGTTTATCCGGGCATGGGCGACAGCGTATTGATCATCTGCTTCGTCGTCGTGGTGATCGGCGGCGTCGGCTCGATCAAGGGCGCGTTCCTGGGCGCCCTGTTGATCGGCCTGGCCGACACCTTCGGCAAGGTGTTCATGCCCAACTTCGCCAGTTTCGTCGTCTATGGGGTGATGGCCGCGGTGCTGTTGTGGAAGCCGCGGGGGCTGTTCGCATGAGCGCCGCCCGGCCCATCGTCGATCGGTTGCCGCGCCGCCTGCTGGTGGTGCTGCTGATTCTGGTCGCCCTGCTCGCCCTGTACCCGGCCTACGGCCCGCTGCTGTTCCCGGCCAAGCATGGCTTCCTGCTGCAGCGCCTGACCGGCATCATGATCGTCGCGGTGATGGCGATGAGCCTCGACCTGCTGGTCGGCGTGGCCGGCCTGGTCAGCCTCGGCCATGCGGCCTTCTTCGGCCTGGGCGGCTATATGCTGGCCCTGTTGAGCCCGGCCTATGAAGGGGCCAATCTGTGGCTGGCGCTGCCCTTGACGGTGCTCGGGGTGGCGGCGGCGGCGGTGGTGGTCGGCTTCCTGTCGATCCGCACCTCGGGCATCTACTTCATCATGGTGACCTTGGCCTTCGGCCAGATGGGCTATTATTTCTTCAACGATTCACGGGTCGCCGGCGGCTCGGACGGGGCCTATATCTACGTCAAGCCAACGGTCGAATTGTTCGGCAAGACGCTGATCGACCTCGACGACAAGCTCACCTTCTATTACGTCGCCTTGGGCGTGCTGGTCGGCACCTATCTGCTGCTGCGCATGCTGCTGGCCTCGCCCTTCGGCCGCGTGGTGCGGGCCATCGGCGTCAACGAGCACCGGGTGCGCGGCCTGGGCTTCAACCCGGTGCTCTACAAGCTGGTGGCCTTCACCATCGGCGGCAGCCTGGCCGGACTGTCCGGTTTCCTGGCCGCCACCCAATACGGCTTCGTCAATCCCGCCATGCTGTCCTGGCACCAATCCGGCCAGGTCCTGGTGATGGTCATCCTGGGCGGCATGGGCACCCTGTTCGGCCCGGCGCTGGGCGCCTTCATCCTGGAATTCGCCCGCCTCGGCTTCGAGTCGATCACCGACCATTACCTGTTGCTGATGGGGGGCCTGATCATCGGCGTGGTGCTGGTGTTGCCGCGCGGCGTCGGCGGCTGGCTGCTCACCGTGACCGAACACCGCCCCGCCGACCCCGACCAGGAGGCGCCATGACCACGCCGAACACGGCCGCCGCCGCGCCGACTTTGTCCGAAGACGCCGCCGCGGTGGTCCTCGAGACCCGCGGGCTGACCCGCAACTTCGGCGGGCTGGTGGCGGTCAATGCCGTGTCCCTGCGCTTCCTGTCGGGCCAGACCCATGCGGTGATCGGCCCCAACGGCGCCGGCAAGAGCACCCTGGTCAATCTGCTGACCGGACATCTGCCGGTGACCCGCGGCGAGATCCTGTTCAAGGGGCGGACCATCACCAATCTGCCGGCGCACCGGGTCAGCCAGCTGGGGATCGGCCGCAGTTACCAGAAGACCAACATCTTCCCGGCCTTCAGCTGTTTCGAGAATTGCCGGCTGGCGGCGCAGTCGCGCCTGTCCACCTCGATGCGCTTCGTCCGGCCGGCGCTCGCCTATCACACGGTCAACGAAAAGGCGCAGGCGGCGCTCGAGGCCTGCGGCCTGGCCCGCCACCGCGATCGCGCCGCCGGCACCATTTCCTACGGCGAGCAGCGCCAGCTGGAGATCGGCATGGTGCTGGCCACCGACCCACAATTGCTGGTGCTCGACGAACCGCTGGCCGGCATGGGGGTCGAGGAATCGGAGATGCTGATCGGTCTGCTCAAGCGCTTGGCCAGCCGCTATACGGTGATCCTGGTCGAGCATGACATGGATGCCGTGTTCTCCCTGGCCGATGTGCTGACGGTGATGGTCAACGGCACCGTCCTCGAGAGCGGCCCGGTCGACATGGTGCGGGCCAGCCAGGCGGTGCAGGACGCCTATCTCGGCGACGGCGAGGAGGCCTACTGATCATGGGCGAGCTCCCTCCGTTCCTGGAAGCGCACGGTATCCACACCTATTACGGCTCGAGCCATGTCCTGCACGGGATCGACTTCCGGGTCGGCCAGGGCGAGACGGTGGCCCTGATGGGCCGCAACGGCATGGGCAAGTCGACCCTGATCAAGAGCCTGCTCGGCATCGTCGCGCCGCGCCAGGGCCAGGTCTCGGTCGATGGCCAAGCGGTGAGCGGCGCCGATACCCACGCCATCATCCGCCGCGGCATCGCCTATGTGCCGGAAGGCCGGGGCATCTTCCACAATCTGTCGGTGCGCGAGCATCTGTTGATGGTCCGCCGCAGCGGGGCCGGCAAGCGCCGTGAATGGAATTACGAGCGGGTGCTCGACACCTTCCCGCGCCTGGCCGAACGGCTCGAGACCATGGGCAATCACCTGTCGGGCGGCGAGCAGCAGATGCTGTCGATCGGCCGCGCCCTGATGACCAACCCGCTGCTGCTGATCCTCGACGAGGCGACCGAGGGCCTCGCCCCGCTGATCCGCCGCGAGATCTGGCGGGTGATCCGGGCCATCAAGGATACCGGCATCGCCACCGTGATCGTCGACAAGAACGTGCGCGTGCTGCTGGACCTGGCCGACCGCCATGTCATCCTGGTCAAGGGCGAGGTGGTCTACGACGGCGGCCCCGGCCCGTTGCGCGACGATCCCGACATCCTGAAGCGGCATATCGGGCTTTAGGCGGAGGCAAGATGCGACTGAGACGGGTTGGAGACGTGATCGTCGGGCAGATCGCCCTTACTTTAGCGCCCGAAGCGACGGTGCAAGAGGCCGCCCGCCGGATGAGAATTGCCCAAGTCGGTTCGGTGATGGTGGTCGCGGCCGACCGCTTGGTCGGCATCTTCACCGAGCGCGACGGGCTGTTTCGCGTTCTCGCCGAAGGGACAAATCCCAACGAGGTCAAGCTGTCGCAGGTAATGACCACGGGGGTCACCACGGTGCGCGTGGACTCTCTGTTCGTTGATGCCCTGGAACTCATGTACGAAGGCGGGTTCCGGCATGTGCCGGTGCTCGACGGCGATGTGCCGGTCGGCATCGTCTCGATTCGCGATGCCATGGGCCAGGAACTGGAAGGTTTCCGCTTCGCGCTGCAGCGCCAGCAGGAGGCTTTGCCGGACGACGCCACGCCGTCGGGGGATCAGGCCGACGACACGGCGTGAAGGTTAGACCTGGTACGGATAGACCAGGTAGAAGGTCACCGACAGCGCCGCCAGCAGCCACATCGGCAGGTTGGTCTCCCGCCGCCGGCCGGCCAGCAGTTTCAGCAGCGGATAGCTGGCCAAGCCGGCCGTCATGCCGACGCCGATATTGTAGGAGAAACTGATCAGGCTGAGGGTCAGGAAGGCCGGGATGAATTCGGTCAGGTCGTGGAAATCGAGTTTGGCCACCGGCGCCATCATCGTGCTGCCCACCAGGATCAGGGCGACGCCGTAGGCGTGCGGCGGCACCAGGGTGAACAGGGGCACGAAGAACAGCGCCAGCAGGAACAGCCCGGCGGTGACCACGGCGGTCAGGCCGGTGCGGCCGCCCGCCTCCAGTCCGGCCGCCGATTCGATGTAGACCCCCGAGGTGGTGGTTCCCAACAGCGGCGCCACCAGATTCGTCAGCGCATCGGCCAGCATCGGCCGCTCGATCTGCGGCAGGTTGCCGTTGGCATCGAGCAGGCCGGCGCGGCTGGACAGGCCGATCAAGGTGCCAATGGTATCGACGAAGGCCATGACGAAGATGATCAGCACCACCGGCAGCGCCTTCGGGCTGAGGGCGGCGCCGATGTCCAACTGGCCCAGCAGCGGCGCCGGGCTGGGCGGCAACGCGACGATCGCCTGCGGCAGCGGGGTGACTCCGAACAGCACCGATAAGAAGGTAATCGCCAGGATGCCGAGGATGATCGCCCCCGGCACCCGGCGGATCATCAACCCGGCGGTGAGCAGCAGCCCGACGATGGCCAGCAGGGCCGGCGGCTGCGACAACGCCCCCAGGGCGACCGGGGCGCCGCGCACCCCAATCGTCACCAGGCCGCATTCGTTCAGTCCGACGAAGGCGATGAACAGGCCGATGCCCACCGAGAAGCTGCATTTCAGGGACAGGGGAATGGCGTTGGCCATCCAGCCCCGCACCCGCAACAGGGTCAGCAGGGTGAAGGCCAGCCCGGCCAGGAAGATGGCCCCCAGCGCGGTCTGCCAGGGAAAGCCCATTGCCTTGACCACGGTAAAGGTGATGAAGGCATTCTCCCCCATATAGGGGGCGATGGCGAAGGGGCGGCGCGCCCACAGCCCCATCACCAGGCTGCCGAACACCGCGGTCAGAATGGTGACGGTCATCGACGGCCCGACCGGAAGTCCGGCCACCACGAGAATCGCCGGATTGACCACGATGACATAGGCCATGGTGAGAAAGGTGGTCAGGCCGGCAATCGCTTCCCGCCGTAAACTGGTGTGATGCTGGTCGAAAGCAAAAAACCGGCGCATCGAAGCCATCCCCCTTGCCAACAGTCTGCCACAGCGGTCGATGGCCGTCTCCATCCGCCTGGGAATCGACGGCCGCCCGCTTGCGCGATGCGGCTTTGTTGCGTAATATACGCAGTCTATATAGCGATCGCCGATGATCGCAGGACGGGGCGAGGAACAGAGCCGATGTGTGACGGTCGTGCGTGGTGCAGCAACAAGCTCGATTTCATCGCCGCGGCGGACCCGACACCGAAATGGGCCGGCTTCGCCTTCAACACCGGGCCGATGCCCGGTTCCGTGTCCGGCGTCTACCTCTACGGCCGTCGCGATGGCGAACGGGTCTATGCCGTGCATATCGGGGAAACGGCCGATATCGGTCGCGCCGTGGCTAGGCTGGCCGAGTCGGTCGGGCCCCGGCTGGATGGGGCTGACCGCTTCTATTGGATGGCCGAGACCGATCCGGGCTTGCGCCGGCAGATCGTCGCCGCCTTGGTGGCGCGCTACCGGCCGGCAAAGCTGCCGGCAAGGCCGGAGTTCGAGCTGGCGGCCGCCGCTTGGGACGGTTCGACCCTCGGCCACTGAAACCCGGGACCTTGCGGCTCGTCCCTGACCGCCGTCAATATTCGCTGGCGTCCGGCGAGCCCAGCGAGCGCAGGCGATCCAACCCGACGAAAAAGCTGGCCATGCTGGCGCTGCGCAGCGGCAGATAGGGCTTGCCGGCCTGCCGGCACAGCCGCTTCAGGGTGGCGACGGCATCGTGGCTGACGCAGTCGACCGGGAATAGCACGGCTTCCGCCCGGCCGACCATTCCCGCCAGCAGCCCCCTCTTGTCGTCGATGCCGCCGTCATGGTGCAGCAGCCTGACTTCGGCTCGGGCCGCGGCGTTCTGCAGGTTGAGGATCAGGCCGGGACGACCGCCGACATAGAGCAGGGTGGCACCGGCGATCTCGGCGGCCGGAGCAGCCGGTTTGGTCCTTGGGTCGAGCGCCAATTGCCGCTCCGCGGCGGCCAATTCCTCGGCCAGGCATTGCTCGCGTTTGGTTGCCTCGTCGAGCCTGGTGGTCGCTTGCGCCAGATCCGCCCCGCCCTCTGCCGCCTTCTGTTCGGCCCGTTCGCGGCGGCCGGTTTCGGTCGACAGGCGGCGGCGCAATTGGGCGACCGCCTGACGCAATGCCGCAATCTCATCGGCCGGCGTGCCGGCTGAACCGGCTGTATCGGGTTCGAGCCCCCCCTGCTCTTCGACCAGCCGATGGGCCAGCATGTCGTTCAACTGCCGGATGGTCGCGTCGCGAGCCCGCAGCGTGGTTTGCAGCTTGTCTTCGATTTGCTGGGCCCGGGCGTGCAGCGCCGCGTTTTCCGCCTCCAAGGCATTCAGGCGGCGGATATCGGCGCGATTGGCGGCGCCGACCAGATGCGACAGCATGTGGACGTCGCTGAACACCGCGTCGATCAAGGCCTCCGTCGCCAGCGGATGGGTCAGCACCGCCCAATAGGCGCCGGGAATCTCGCCGCTGCGCTTGGCCTCGTCCCACAGGCGGCCCAGTTCGGTGGCATCCTTGGCCTTGGCGAATTGTTTCAAGGTCAGCTGATGGCGTCGGTCGAGGGTCTTCTGCAACAGCTTGCCGGCGAATCCCTGGTTCCCGGCAAGCCGCACGCCCTCGTTGTGCAGGGTGATCTCCGACAGCAGGTCGACATCGTAGCCGACCACTTTCCTGACCAGCTTGCGAAGTTCGCCGGGGGTCAGGCAAGTGCCAATGATGGAGCAATGGAAAAGGGAGGGAATCTCCCACAGCCTGGTTCGCCGGTGTTCCAGCAGCATGGCCAATTCGGCCTCGGCGGGTCGCGGCATCAGCCCGCCGGCGGCGGCCCTATCGGCGCCGTTGCGAGGCTTGGTCATCGGGATCTGCATGGTCGGCAACTCCGCTCAACACCGTTATATATATTGCATATATAGCGCTGTCGGCAAGGGCCTTGGCCGGCGCAATCACCCATTGGCATCTCCGCCGCGCGCTGTATACTCGATATACACAACGAGGATGGGCGCATGGCCGACGGGATGATCGAAGCGATGCTGGCGTTGCGCGGCAGGGGACAGGGCCCGATCGGCCGCGATCGCATCTCCATGCTGGAAGCGGTGGCCACCCATGGCAGCATCACCCAGGCGGCAAAGGCCCTGGGCTTCAGCTACAAGGCGGTGTGGGACGGCATCAACGCCATCAACAATCTGCTGCCGCGCCCGGCCCTGCTCGCCCAGGCCGGCGGCCGCGGCGGCGGCGGCGCCCTGCTGACCGAAGAAGGGCACCGGCTGATCACCGCCTTCCGGCGGCTCGAGGCAAAGCTGTCGCGCATCTCGCAGGCCATCGCCGAAGACGGGCTGGACAGCCATCCCGATCTCCTGTTCTGGAGCGTCGCCATGAAGACCAGTGCACGTAATGCTTTCCGCTGCCAAGTCACCGAGGTCAAACGCGCCCCGGTGAACGTCGAAGTGGTGCTCAGGCTTTCCGAGAGCAACAATATCGTCGCCGTCATCACCAACGACAGCGCCGACGAACTGGGCATCATTCCCGGGCGCGACGCGATGGCGCTGGTCAAATCGTCCTTCGTCATGTTGGCTCCGGCCGACCAGATGCCCCGGGTCTCGACCCGCAACCGGATCATCGGGACGGTGGTTGAACGGATCGATGGAGGGGTCAACAGCGAGATCATCCTCGATATCGGCGACGGCAAAACCCTGACCTCGGTGGTGACCAAGGACAGCGTCGACGCGATGCCGATCGCGATCGGTGATCGGGTCTGCGCCTTCTTCATGGCCTCGCAGGTCATCCTGGCCACCGACTGAACCCTGGCCGACTGTCTGGAAAGGAGCATCCATGCGCAGAAAACACTTCGTCGCAGCCCTGTTGGCTGTCTGGCTCGGCCTGGCTGCCGCCACCCCGGCGCATGCCGAGGACGTGCTGGTGTTCGCCGCCGCCTCGCTGACCAATGCCCTGAACGAGGTGGGCGGACAGTTCACCGCCAAGACCGGCAACAAGATGGTGGCCTCCTATGCCGCCTCCTCGACCCTGGCCAAACAGATCGAACAAGGCGCCCCGGCCAATGTCTTCATCTCGGCCGACCTGCAGTGGATGGACTACCTGGCCGACAAGAAGCTGATCGACCCGGCCAGCCGGTTCAATCTGCTCGGCAACAGCCTGGTGCTGGTGGCGCCGGCCGATAGCGCCCTGCAGCGGATGGACCTCACGGCGACCACCGACATCGCTGCCCTGGCCGGCGACGGCCGCATCGCCACCGGCGATCCGGCCGCGGTGCCGGTCGGCCTCTATTTCAAACAGGCGATGGAACGGGCCGGCCAATGGGTGCGGGTCGAACCCAAGCTGGCGCGGGCCGAGTCGGTGCGCGCCGCGCTGGCCCTGGTCGAGCGCGGCGAGGTGCCGCTGGGCGTGGTCTACGCGACGGATGCGGCCATTTCCGCCAAGGTCAAGGTGGTGGGCGTGTTCCCCGGGGCGCTGCACGACCCCATCCTCTACCCCTTTGCCCTGGTGGCCGAGCGAGAATCGGCGGCAGCCAAGGCGCTGCTCGACTTCCTGCGCAGCAACGAGGCGAAGGCGGTGTTCCTCCGCTACGGATTCACCGTCAACTGACGACGCTAGTCCTCCTTCAGGTTGAGGATATAGGCCACCACATTGCGCGCCTCGTCGGGCGACAGAATCAGGTTGGGCATGGTCGGGTGCGATGCGCTGGTCAGCCAGGCGACCAGGGCCATCCCGGTCATGCCCGGTTTGGCGGCGATGGCCTCGAGGCTGCGCGCCGACTGGGCCGGCCGGCCGGCCACCGGACGGCTGTGGCAGCCGCGGCAGACCGCCTCGGCATAGGCCCGTCCCGCTTCGACATTGCCCGGCACGCTGTCGGCCCGGGCGAGGGGCGCCGCCAGCAGCAGGCCGATCACGGCGATCGTCAAGAACCCTCCCATGCGGCACCCCCTTCTTTCCCGACATCCGGACTTAATCCTCGGCCCCTCGGAGCCGAGCCCGCACTAACCTGGATCAAGCCCCCGCCGCCGCCCGGACCCGCCAAAAGTCTGGCTTCTCCACCCGGCTCGGGAAAAATCGCCGTTGGCGATGCCTACTGGCATAGCTTCACCGTGCCCGGAACCTACAAATACATCTGCGCCCCGCACGAAGACTTCGGGATGGTCGGCAGCGTGGTGGTGCAACCGTAGGGCCGCAATTCAATTTTGATGGGGATGGAATCGCGTGGGGTGGGATTGGCTTCGGTTAACTTCGCCAGTTCGGTCGCGCGCCATCAGCGCGCCCGCACCGAACCCGGCCGGGCCTTCAGCCTCACACCCGTCCCCCAAAAACGCCAAAGGCCCCGCGAGGGGGCCGGTGGCGTTTTTGGCGGATGGGGTGTCCGCCCAATATGCCGCCTAGTGCGTTGATTTAACAGTGAATACTTTTCCTTGCCGCCCTGCAACTTACAATCTGGCTTACAGTCCTCCGCGTCCTGTGGATGTTGACAAGCACATAATGGGGTAGCGATTCCTTGCTCAGACCGTGCGCGTCCGCACTCGTCCGGTGGTGCTCACGCAGCCCGCGACGCCCAGTGCCCGTCAGTCGCTTGGTCGTACTCGAACTCGAACGGCGGGGCATCCGGCAGCTTCGGGGTCGCTTCGATGAGGTCGGCGAGCCGGGGCCTCTCCCCGAGGTATTCGAGGCAGAGTTGCCGCAGCACTCGGTCGGCCCAAGCGGGAATCGGGGTTTCGCCGCTCTCCCACCGACTGACGGTGAGCAACTTCTTGCCCAGCTTCTCCCCGAGGGTGGTCTGGGTCAGCCCCATGACGTTGCGGAGGAAGCGGAACTCGTTGCCGGAAAGCTGGCGCTTGTGGCCGATCAGGTGCTCGGCAATGGCCCGCTCCAAGGCAGCCTCGTTCTCGACGATGACGGTCTCTCCGTAAGGGGTCTCCTCCCTCCGGTAGCCGCTGATCAGCCACACGTTGTCGAGGCCGCTTTCAGTGTACTGATACATCCCCGTCTCCATTATCCTCGTCGTCCTCGTCATTGGCCGCCTGGGGCGCGCGCCGCGTCTGTGGGATGATCGCGTAGCCGGTGATCACCAGGATGAACTCCTGCGGCACCAGAACCCCGGCAACCCGGCACCTCTGTTCGTCCACGTTCCTCTCGACGGTGAAGGTCCAACCGCCCGGCATCTTGAGGTCGGGGTAGGGACCCTCGACGATCGTTCCGTGCTCAAGGGCCGCCATGATCTCCTTCTTGGTGAGCGGCAGCTTGCCTGATGCCGGATCTCGTTTCTTCGCGTGCTCGGTGAGGCGTACCTTTTCGTACCATGGGGCCAGCTTGCGGATCTCGGCTTGGGCAGTTGCCTTGTTCATCGTCCACCATTTATCAAAATGATATATCGTGATGTCCCGTGAGGTCAAGCCGAGACCGGGAGTGGCCAAAGCCCGCAAATTGGGTCGAGCCCCACATGTACGTCCAAGGATGATGCCACACACAAGTGGTTGCGCGCATACCAACGATGCGCTATGTTCCTCCCGACAGGAAATTCCTGTCGCGGTCGGTGCTCGACCGTCGACCATTTTGGTCACCCACGCTGGGAAAGCCACCCGATAAGAGGGGCGGTGAGTCAGCGTGTTCGCGGCTCCGCCCTGGAGCCGTTCGATGCTTCATCCCAGCGACACTTCCCGGCCCCACGAAACTCGTCAGGCCGAAGACCGTCTTCTCTGCCCTATTCCCGAAGCCGCGCATCTGCTCGGTGTCGGTCGGTCATCAATCTACGCTCTGCTCGACGCGGGCGCCTTGGCCTCGGTGAACATCGGCCGCCGTCGTCTCGTCACCCGAGCCAGCATTGATGCGCTCATCGCCAGCCGCCTCGTCGGCGGAGCAAAGTGATGGACGGGCACAGCGCCATGAAGAGTGCCGATCTCGCCCGGCACATCGAACCGGTCGCCCGCACGTTGCTGGGCGAACCGAACCCCAATCTCTCGAAGCCAAACGAACTAAGGTTCGGCACCCACGGCAGCGTTTCCGTGAAGGTCGCTGACCACGAAAACGCTGGAGCGTGGTTCGATCACGAAAGAAACGAGGGCGGTGGCGTCCTCGACCTCATCTGCCACAAGACGGGCCTAACCAACGGCCAGGCGATCGAATGGATGAGATCCAAACTGGGAATTGACCCCGACGACAGAAGGCCGACAATCAAACGACGCCTCGTCGCCATGTACGACTACTGCGACGCCGACAGCCACTTGCTATATCAGGTTTGCCGTTACCATCCCAAGGACTTCCGCCAGCGCCGCCCAGACGGCAAGGGCGGTTGGAGTTGGGACCTCAAAGGCATCAAGCCAACGCTGTACCGCCTCCCGGAACTGCTGAGCGCCATAGCAGCCGGGAACCGCGTCTTTGTCTGCGAGGGAGAAAAAGACGTCGACAATCTGCGCGATGTCGGCTTGACCGCCACCACCAACCACGGCGGTGCGGGAAAATTCGCCGAGTGCTTTGGCAAACATTTTCATGGCGCAGACGTCGTCGTTTTGCCGGACAACGATCCCGCCGGTCGCAAGCATGCCCAGGATGTCGCCCAAACTCTGATGCCCTTCGCCGCGAGCGTCCGCATTGTCGATCTTATAGACGACATGCCTGGCTTTTCCCTCAAGGGCGATGTCAGCGACTGGCTTGCAGCCGGTGGTACGTCAGTTCGCCTTGAAACGCTCGCAAACGCGGCGTCAGTCTGGCAAGGGGCAATCCCGCCAGCCTCCGCCGCCCAGGTCGTCGCTCCCGTGCCGCCCGAATTTACCGACGATGCCCTCGCGCTCGAATTCAGCAAGCGCCACGCCGACAATCTGCGTCATGTCGCCGTGTGGGGCAAATGGCTCGAATGTGACGGTAAGCGTTGGCGCCAAGACGAAACCATGCGGTCATTCGACTTGGCGCGGATGGTCTGTCGTGACGCCGCCGCTCGTTCCGACAACGAGAGGGTGGCGGCCCGCTGCGCCGCCGCCATGACCGTCGCGGCCGTCGAACGTTTGGCCAAGGCCGACCGCCGACACGCGACCACGACGGACATCTGGGACGCCGATCCTTGGCTGCTGAACACCCCGGCTGGCGTGGTCGACCTGAGGACCGGGAAAATCGGTGCGCATCGCCCGGACCTGTACATGACCAAGATCACCGGGGCACCAACTAACGGCACCTGTCCTGGGTGGCTGGCGTTCCTGGACAAGGTCACGGGGCGAGATCCCGACCTCCAGGCGTTTCTCCGGCGGGTCGCCGGGTACTGCCTGACCGGGGTCACCCGCGAGCATGCCCTGTTCTTCTGCCACGGCACCGGCGGGAACGGTAAGGGCGTGTTCATCGGGACCTTGACAGGAGTCTTGGGCGACTACGCGACGGTGGCGCCGATGGATACTTTCACCGCGAGCGGCAACGACCGGCACCCCACCGATCTCGCGGGATTGCGCGGCGCCCGCCTCGTTTCGGCCCAAGAGACGGAGGAGGGACGGTGTTGGGCTGAATCGCGGATCAAAGCGCTGACCGGCGGAGATCCTGTCAGCGCACGTTTCATGCGGCAGGATTTCTTCACGTTCACGCCGCAGTTCAAACTAGTGATCGCTGGGAATCATCGCCCCGGCCTCCGCAACGTCGATGAGGCCATTCGTCGGCGTCTCCATCTTGTTCCCTTCACGGTGACGATCCCACCCTCAGAACGCGATTCGACCTTGCCGGACAGGTTGAAGGCCGAGTGGCCAGGCATCCTGGCGTGGATGATCGAAGGGTGCCTGGAATGGCAGCGCATGGGCTTGGCGCCGCCTCCCGCCGTCCTATCGGCGACCGACGAATACCTGGGAGCCGAGGACGCCGTTTCACTCTGGATGGCCGAATGCTTGAAGTCTTCGGCGTGCGCCGTTGAGTCGTCAGCCGATCTTTATGCTTCCTGGAAGCGCTGGGCCGAGGCGGCCGGGGAAGTCCCTGGAACGCAGAAGCGGTTGTCCCAAAACCTTATCGCCAGAGGCGCCAGGCCGAAACGGCAGGGAGGCACCGGAAAGAGCGGGTTTGAAGGCTTTGGGATCATCCGCCGCGATTACACCGATGAAGTCCGTTATGGCACCTGACCCCGCCAACGTGAAGGATCGTGAAGCAGCTTCCCGTTATCGGTGTCACGCGCGCACGCGATACGCCCGAAACCCCGAAAAGGCTCACCATCCTTCACCAAGGCCGAAGCAACCGAACATTAATGAGGTTTGTTAAGATGAGACCACAACCCGAGGCCGGAATGCTGATCGTGCGGAACGGAATTGGCTTCCGTGAACTTGACCCGTCGCATGCCAACTTGGACGAGAGGTGGTGGGCGGCAGTCGTTTGCTGTCCGGGCGAGGCGCATGACTTCGTCGCGCGCGGCTGGCTCGATCAAACCTTTGCAGCAGGTGCCGAGGTGGTCATGGTCGCGTTTGTCCGGGCCGCCGACATGCTGGCTCTCCGCCGTTTGATCGCCGCAGGGCCGTCCATGACGTCAACGGTTACGGCGTAACAGGACTGACCATGACGGACAAGACGGCTGGCGGCTCAGGGAGCGGCGGAGGGAGGGGCTGGTCTCCTTCCGCTTCGACCTTCGGCCGGAGGGGATGTGGCGCCTGGTCGACCTCCGGTTCCTCGATCCGCGCGAGACGACAGACCGCTGGTCGGTCGCGTTCGGCTTGGGGCGATTCCTCGACCAGAACCTCAAGTGAGCCTCCTGATAGGAATGGCGTTAGTTGGGTAGGTTTCATGGCGGATTTGGTCGCGCAAAGGGAGAGAACGAAAACCGATGCGCAGACCCCGGGGGCAGGGTGTATTTCCGATTTTCGTCTGGTTCCATCCTCGGCCTTTGTCCGCCGGGAAAGGGGCCGCCATTTTTCAGGGAGGGAGTCCCGTTCCTCTATTGAGACTGCGCGTTAGAGAACAACATGGCTATTGCTTTCCCTGCCGATTCCTAGTCCCAAATGTCGCGACCGCTAGAACCAATGGGATAACAAATATTTGCAAGAAGCCCCACAAGCCACCGTGTCCATTCATCCCAAATATATCCTGGAACCAATCCGACAATTCAAACGCCCATTGAGCGCCAAAGAACGCCCCCAAATTCGTTGCCATTAATACAAATAAGACAATAGCAAGCGATGCTCTGATATGTTCTTTTGCGCTCACGAGGCCACACACCTTCACATAACTCTGGCGGTTCACCTGAAACTACGCGCAGCCGGAAAGCTAGAACAATTGTTATGTTTTGAATTGTAGATTCAGAATGGCCACCATCTCGACCTTTTCCTTTCTCGTGGCACCTCTCCCCCCATCATTCTCTTCAGTTCCGGGAGCGCGCCCTTGAATTGCGCCAATGTCTGCTCGTCAAATTCGACCTTGCCTCCACGCCCAATGATGGCAGCCATCTCGCGGAGGCCGTCAATGCTCACAGTGCGGTCCGACATGACGAGAGACATTGCGATGTCCGTATCCGATTGCGGCCTCGTCCCGCATCCAGGACAGGCAACGAGGGCGCCAAATTTGAATGCGCCGCAGTTAAAGCAAACAGCCTGCGTCACCAGATCGCTCCCCAATCAATTGTTACGCGCGTACCATTGTGGCTTGCAGGTGTTCAACTCATCGGTTTGCCAAGGATAGCCAGATTCCTCGTGTGGCGGGTTTCTCAGTGGCAACGGACGATAAGGGAACGATCGATCGGACCAAGGTTCGTTCCACCTGATGCGGCCAAAATGGAGTTGGTGCCGTAACCTTGACCTCCTCCGGCAACGTCGTATCCGCCGGGACATACCTGCCCCGCCTTCACATAACAGTCGTCCATGGAATGCTGAACTCCGCTGCATGCGATCCTTTGCCCTTGGCTGCCGTCGGAGAGGGTCATCGGCCGGACGGTGGTGCAGGCCGAAAGCATCGCGAGAGCGAGGATCCCGAGGATCATGCGCATGGGTGTTCTCCTGTCTTGTCGGCAGCTTCCCTTCGGAAGCGCACTGGTCTGATTGGCCATCATCGTGCGACGCGCGGTTTCCAGGTGCGCGTCCATTCCTGTGCCGCCGTCAATGCGTCCGGAGGCAACATCCTGGCCAGTTGGTCCCTCAGGGGCATTGCGGCTTCCCGGAGTTGCTGATCGTCCGAGTGCGCGATGCCGATGCTGAGCCAAGCGTATGCCTTGGCATCGTTCTTCAGGACGCCCTTGCCGAAGTAGTAGTCTTGGCCAAGCGTCAGTTGCGCCAGCGGGTGCCCCTGCTCGGCGGCTTTGCCATACCAGGCCGCCGCCTGCTGGTCATCTTGGGGAACGCCTTTGCCGTCCTCGTTGCCCGGCGACAATTACGATTGCCGGTCCAGCGACGATTATGATTGCCGGTGAGGTTGCCCGCCAGGGCCTGTCGTCGGGAGGGGCGGAGCCCCGACCAGAGACAG
>CAIOJO010000431.1 GCA_903858635.1 uncultured Telmatospirillum sp.
CTCCTTTGCGGATTCGACACCCCGAGCCTACAGGCTCAAGGTGAGCAACGCCTGCCCTCCAATTTCAACATCGACCGGGACATCCCCTTCGGCGTTGCTGACCCTCAGCTACAAGGCCGGCGACGACGTCATGCCTTACCTGACCTTGTCGCGCGGCGACAAGTCGCCGGGCGTCAATGTCAGCCTGTTGACCGCCGCCCAATTGGCCGGCGGCCTCACCTACGCCACCAACGCGGAAAAGATCGACAACGCGGAAATCGGCGTCAAGACCGAGTTCTGGAACAAACGCCTGCTGTTCAACGCCGATGCCTTCTGGGACCTGGTCACCAATTACCAGCAGAATGCCATCCTGTTCCTGCCCAATGGTTCGACCAAACAATGGCTGAGCAATGTCGGCGCCATACGCTCGCGCGGCCTCGAAACGGAAGTGGCACTGCTGCCTGTCACCGGCGTCAAGCTGAGCGCCAACGGGTCGTTCACCGATGCGGTCTACCAGTCCTTCCGCGATGCCCCCGCGTCACCCGAGCAAATCGCCGCCGGAGCCACCCTGCAGGACCTGACCGGCAGCCGGGTAGCCAACGCGCCCCGCTGGATCGGCAACATTGCCGCCGAATACAGCCATCCCCTGACCCAACGCTTCCTCGGCTATGCCGGGATCGAATACGCCTATCGCACCAGCGCCTTCCTGACCACCGACAATTCTTCCTATAGCCGGGCCGGGGCCTACGGCATCACCAATCTGCGCATCGGCACCAGCATGGATAACGGCCGCCTGGACATCTCGCTGTGGGCACGGAATGTGTTCGACACGCACTACTACCAGAACGTCAACGAGCTCTCGAGCGCCTATTTCGCCTATGTCGGCGACCCCAGGACCATCGGCGGAACGCTGCGGGTCACCTTCTAACAGGGAGCTTTGGATATGCAGGGACGTCCGACAATCCTCCGGGGCGCGATCCTCGCCCTCATCCTGTGCTGCACCGCCTGGTCGGCACAAGCCGACCAGGCGGTGCGGGTCTACGCCGCGGGCAGCCTGAAGGGGGCCATTGCCGAGGCGGCGCAAGCCTTTACCGCCCAGGAAGGGATCGCCGTGCAGACGACCTTCGGCTCCTCGGGACTGCTGCGGGATCGTTTGCGGGGTGGCGAGGTGGCCGAGGTTTTCGCCTCGGCCGACATGGGCAATCCGCGCAGCCTGGCCAAGGCCGGGTTGGCGGAGCCTGCGGTGCGGTTCGCCCGCAACAGCTTTTGTGCATTGCTTCGTCCGGGGCTGCAGACCACCAGCGCCCAGTTGCTGGAGACCATCTCGCGTCCCGATGTGCGGCTGGGGACCTCGACTCCCAAAGCCGATCCGGCCGGAGACTATGCGTGGCGGCTGTTCCGACTGGCCGATAAGGTTCGACCGGGCAGTTACCGGCTGTTGAGCGCCAAGGCGCAGCAGCTGGTGGGGGGGCCCAACTCGCCAAAGCTGCCCGCCGACCGGCCGATGTGGGCCGTTCTGATGGAGCAGTCGGACGCCTTCCTGGTCTATTGCAGCTCGGCGAAAGTCGCCCTGCCGGATGTGCCGGGGGCTTCCATCGTCGCCGTGCCGCCGGCCCTCGATGTGCGGCCCGAAGACGGCCTGGCGGTGCTGAAGAATGGCGGAAACCGGTTGGCCGGCCGGCGCTTCGCCGACTTCCTGCTGTCCGCCCAAGGACAGGCGATTCTTGCCAAGTGGGGCTTCAGCCCACCGTGAACGGCGGCAAGGCGGTCGACGAGTCCCGGCCGGACCGGCCCGGTGGATCGCCCGACCGCCTGAACCGCCGCTTTTCCTGGGCCGCTCTGGGCTCGCTGGTTCTGCATCTTGGCGCCATCGGCGCCCTCTGTTGGCTTAGCCTGTCCCCGCCGCCACCATCGGTCGCCGAGTTGGTGGTGGATTTGGTCGCCCTGACTCCCGCGCCGCCCGCCGCGCCGGCATCGCCGGCCCCGCCGCAG
>CAIOJO010000432.1 GCA_903858635.1 uncultured Telmatospirillum sp.
GGCACTACGCCATCAACCTCGTCCGCGCCGTCGCCGACAAAAAATCCATCAAGCTCAGGCGAAAGGCCGCCGGCTGGGATGTGCGATACCTCGCCGCGATCCTTGGGCTACCGGCTCGTTAACCTGGATTCGGAGCCCTGGGGCCGGCCCTCCGCGCGCGTCAGCCCAGGTTGCGGAAGCGGTTGGTGGCGGCCACCAGGGCGCCACGGATGCCCGGTTCCATGGCCGAATGGCCGGCGTCGGGCACCACCCGGAAGCCGGCGCCCGGCCAGGCGCGGGCCAGGTCGTCGGCGTTGGCGATCGGGCAGACGATGTCGTAGCGGCCCTGCACGATGGCCGCCGGATGGCCATGCAGGCGGGGCATGGCGCGCAGCAGCTGGTTCTCTTCGAGGAAGCCGGCATGGATCATGTAATGCGCTTCGATACGGGCCATGGCCAGGGCGGCCGGGGTGAGGCGCACCTCGCCCGGTTCAGCCAGCAGGCGGGAACAGCTCTCCTCATAGCTGCACCACGCCTTGGCGGCCGGCAGATGGACCGAGGGGGCCGGATCGGTCAGCCGCCGGTAATAGGCGGCCAGCAGGTCGGGTTGCTCGGCCTCGGGCAGGTGGTTGCGGAAGGCCCGGCCGGCCTCCGGGAAGAAACGGCCCATCTGGTGCAGGAACCAGTCGACCTCGTCGGGGCGGAACAGGAAGATGCCGCGCAGCACGAAGCCCAGGCAACGCTCGGGATGGGCCTGGCCATAGGCCAGGGCCAGGGTGCTGCCCCAGGAGCCGCCGAACACCAGCCAGCGTTCGACGTCCAGATGCTGGCGCAAGGCCTCGACATCGGCCACCAGATGGGCGGTGGTGTTGTCGCTGACTTCGGCGCTCGGCACCGAACGGCCCGCGCCGCGCTGGTCGAACAGCACGATGCGGTAATGCTGCGGGTCGAAGAAGCGCCGGTGCACTCCGGCGCAGCCGGCGCCCGGTCCGCCATGCAGGAAGACCACCGGCACACCCTTGGGATTGCCCGATTCCTCCCAATAGAGGCGATGCAGGCCGCCCACCGCCAGCCAGCCCTGCCGGTTCGGCTCGATCGGCGCATAGAGCTCGGCCATGCCCTCGGTGTCGTCCCTCATCGCTCCTCCGCGCGTCGCGCCCAGCGCCGCCGATTGACGTTCTGAATCGCCGGCTCGATCTGTTCGAGCTGGCTCACCTCGATCACCGGACCCATTGCCTTGCCGATCCAGCCGCGGACCCGCAGGCGGGCCCCGGCCAGGGCCAACGGATTACCGGCATAGGCCGCCAGCGGCGGATAGGCGGCCAAGCGGGCCAGCAGCGGCTTGGCCAGCCGCAGCGTGAGGCCGCGCCGCGGGTTGTCGCCGAAGCCGAGGACCAGCTCGCCGCGCGCCAGGCGGGCCTTGGTCACCACCCCTTCCACCACCTGCAGGCTGTCGACATAGCGCCAGCTCTCGGCCGGGCGGCGCAGGGCATAGGCCGGCATGGCCCAGATGCCACGCCGCATGTCACGCGCCCCGGCCTCGACGGCCAACAGCTGGGCGGCGCCGATTCGGCTGTCGGCCGAGGGCGTCACCCGGGCCCAGCCTTGGCGCAGCAATTCGTTGCGCAGCCAACGGCCGTCCGCGGTCACCGCGTCGACCATCTGGCGGCCATAGCGATCCTCGGCACCACAGCGGTAGAGGCCAAGGGGCGATGCCGCGACCAGCGCGGTCAGGGCGGCGGTCGCCCGCTCGGCGGCCGGCCAGGCCTCGGCGTCCGACAGGGCCAAGGGCCGCCGCGGCACCTCGATGCCGGCCAGGGCGGCGCGGCTGCCGTCGGCCAGCACCAGGATCCCGCCGGAGTCGACGGCGTCGACCCGGACTTCGCCGGCCGGCCGGCAGCCGTCGGCCGGCAAGGCGGCTGCTGCCGGCGGCAGCAGGGCGGCCAGGACGAACAGGGTGGGCAGGGCGAGGCGCGGAATCATCGGCACCATGTTAGCCGAGGCGGCGCAGCGCTGCGACGGCTGATCGCAAGTTTGGTTAATCGCTGACGGTCTGCAGCAGCGTGCCGTCGGGGCTGAACAGGCCGGCCAGCAGCGGGCCGCCGAAGCCGCTGCCGGAATCCAGCGAGACGGTGAACGGAGTCTCGACCAGGCCGCCATGGCGCCGGTCGAAGCCACGGACGATCCGCCGATAGCCGCCATAGGGTTCGTCCAGCGAGGCGAAGCCGGCGCTGTCCCACCAGAAGCTGTCGCTCTGCGCCGATAGGGGGCGCTGCGGGTCGATGCCGGCATGCACGAACAGCATGGCGCCGTCCTCGGTGAAGGCGGCATGGCGCAGCACGCTCATCAGCGCATTGTGGCCGTCATAATTGCGCAGGTTCTGGCGCAGCTGGCCGGTCCAGCGGGTCAAGGACAGGGTGCCGTCGCGGGCGGCCAGGACGGCCTCGTCCACCGTCGCGCCATAGGCCTCGATGGTCGGCTCGATGCCCTGGCCGACCATCCATTGCAGGACCTGCACCGGATTGGGGGCGAATTGCAGCTGCAGCAGCTTCTGCCACATTTCCTCCTGGGCGCCGCGCAGGAATACGATGTCGCCGCAGTGGACGTCGGAACGGGCCAGGATCGAGCGTCGGAACAGCAGCAACTCGTCGATGCAGTCGCGCACCGCCCGGCCATGTCCCGAATAATTGCCGAGATAAACCAGCTGGTCGCCCGCAACGAAGGCGGCGCCGATCTGTCGATGCAGCGAAGCCAGCTTGGCCGCCTCGCCATGGATGGCGGCGACGGCCCAGATGCGGCGGCCGGCCTTCAGCGTCGCGAAAAGTTTCTGCTCCGAAGACATGGCGAAGCAGCGGCCCTCCCCAGGCGATGCAAAGGCGCCTCCGAAATGGGGCGCCTTTGTTACCTTAACCCGCCACCGTCATGGTCGGCAATCGACCTTGGGTGGCCGGGTCGATGTCAGGCCGCTTCAAGCAGCTTTTCCAGCTTCTGCGTCGCCATTTCGGGCTCGACCCCTTCGACCGCGGCGAGTTCGGCGGCCAGACGTTCCAGCGCCGCCTCGTAGATCTGGCGTTCGCTGTAGGATTGGTCGGGCTGGTTGGCGTTGCGGTGCAGGTCGCGCACCACCTCGGCGATCGACACCGGGTCGCCGGAATTGATCTTGGCTTCGTATTCCTGGGCGCGGCGGCTCCACATGGCGCGCTTCACCTTGGCGCGCCCGCGCAGCTTGCCGAGAGCCGTCTCCATCACCGAAACCGAGGACAGACGGCGCAGGCCCGACTTCTTCGCCTTGGGCACCGGCACCCGCAGCGTCATTCGGTCACGATCGAAGGTGATCACAAAGAGCTCGAGCTCGTGGCCGGCGATGCGCTGGCTTTCAATCGAGGCTACCTTGCCGACCCCATGGGTCGGATAGACTACGTAGTCACCCTCGTTAAACGAAGCGTCGTCCATTGTCCTCATCTTCCTTCAGCAGGATTTAGATCAGCGACGCGCGGCAAATCCCCCGCGCACCGTACCGCGAAAAGCGGTCGATCCGGATTCCTCGACATACCGTGTGGGGCACAGAGCCCAGATGGCCAGGCCGCCGAAGCGCCTTCCGCCGAGCCTAGCTCGGCGGCATGTTTCTTATATCATAGGCGGGATGTGGAGAACAGATTAAATCTGCCTCAAATGCGCTGCTATCCCCAAAGAGCAAGGCGGAGATTGGCTCTCCGCCTCACTCGCGGCCCGGTTTGGGGCTCAACAAAGCGGCCTTGTTCGGCTTGTCTTTCCACTCGTCGGCGTCCGCCGGGGCATCCATCTTGCGGGTGATATTGGGCCAGGACGCGGCGTATTGGCGATTGAGCTCGAGCCAGTCGGCGGCCTTCGGCTCGCTGTCCGGGACGATCGCTTCGACCGGGCATTCCGGTTCGCAGACACCGCAGTCGATGCATTCGTCGGGATTGATCACCAGAAAATTCTCACCCTCATAGAAGCAGTCGACGGGGCAAACCTCGACACAATCCGTGTACTTGCACTTGATACAGCTTTCCGTGACGACATAGGTCATTCGTGGTCTCCGTAAGGGGTCGTGCCGTTCAGGCCAAGGGATCGTCGGCGATGCCGAGACGGGCCAAGGCCCGCTGCCGGGCGCCGCCGCTGTCCTGGTCCGAGACGTAGAGCAGGCCGGCCACCCGGCGCACCAGGCCGGCCTCGTAATCGTGCAGGCGGCCGTCGGCATAGACGACCTCCCACAGCATTTCGATCAACTCGATTCGTTGCGCCGCGTCGAAATGATCGACGATCGTCTTGGTGAACGGAAAGAGCTGGTTGGTGTCCTGCTGACGGCGGGAGGCCTGCTGGTACAGGGCGTCGGCGGCCTCCGGGGGCAGGTTGAAGCGCTGGCGCAGCAGCAAATGGATCCGGTCCTGTTCCTCGGTCGCCAGGCTGCCGTCGGCCATCGCCGCCTCGATCAGCAGCGCGGCCACGGCCAGCCGGGCCCGATCGTCCCCGCTTGCCGCATCCCGAGGGCTTTCTTCGCCGAAAAACAATGACTTCAACAGGTCCAACATGGCGCCTTGCCTAGCACAGGGTGATCCGCCGAACAACCCTGGCGGAGTAGGGGTTCTGCGATCCGATCAGGCCAATGAGATGGGCAAACCATCGTCATTGACAAGGGGCGCCGGCAACTCCTGGTATAGCAGCCGCGCCTCGGTGGCCGGTCGGCGCCGCGTCGCCGCCGCCAGGACGCGCACGCGGCGCCAGCCGCGGCCCACGGGGAAGATCAACTCGTCGCCCGGCTTCAGCATGGCGCTCGGCTTGGCCACGGCGCGGCCGTTCAGGCTGACCTCGCCGCTCTCCAGGAGATGCTGGGCGAGGCTGCGCGATTTGCAGAAACGGGCGAACCACAGCCATTTGTCGATCCGGATGCCGTCCATGGCGCGCCCAGACCCTAACCGGGGACGCTCCGCCGCAGGGCGGCGAAGGGGGAGGCCTCGGTGCCGTCGGAGCGTGGCCGGCGCGGCCGGTCGGCCCGGCGGCGTCCGGCGGCGAAGGTGACGCCCTGGTCGCCGGAGCGCGCCTGGTAACCCAGCGCCAGCAGAATCTCCCGAGCCTCGTCGAGATTGGCGCCGAGCAGCGAGAGCAGAGCCGGCGGCAGCACGAACGGCCCCGACCGGGCCAGGCGGCGGGCCTCGGCGGCGAAGCGCTCCAGCATGTCGACGCGGACCGCCCGGTTGCCCAGGCGGCGAAAGCCGATGGCCTCGTAGAAGCCGGCGTCGACCTCCGGGTCGACCGCCAGCGAGACCCGTCCGGGTGGTGGCGGGGTCAAGGCCGGGCGGCCGGCATGGGTGGTCCACAACAGGGCGCGCAGCCGCTGCGCCGCCGGCTTCAGGAGGTCGGGCATGAACACGCTTTCCACCCCCAGACGGATGCCGAGGCGGGCCAGGGTCTTGCGCTCGGCCTCGTCGAGGGCCGCCACCTGGGCCGCGGCGCCGCCACGCGGCAGGGAACCGAGGGCTTCGCCCAACTGGAAGACCAGGCCGCGGGCCGGCCCCGACAGGGCGGCCTGGCGGGCCGCGAACAGCGGGCGGAGGGCGGAGGTCAGGAAACCGCCGAGCCAGGCGTTCAGCCGTTTGCTCAAGGCGGCGCGGGCGGCAGCCTCGATCAGGTCGGTCGGCAGCAGCTCGAGGGCCGGCCGCAGGGCTTCGGGCCCGGCCACCAGGCGGGCCACCGGCGCCTCGCGCCACAGGATGACTCCCTGCTCGTCGAGGGCGAAGGCGTCGTCCGGTTCGGCCGCCACGGTCGCCACCCGGCTGGCGATTTCCGGCCGCAGGGCGCGCTGGGCGGCCGAGGCCAGGGCGCGCGAGGCGTTCAGGCCTTCGGTGGGGTCGGCCTGGAACCGGAAACCCTGCAGCTTGCCGACGAACTGCCCCTCGACCAGGACGTCGCCGTCCTGCGCCACCGCCGAGACCAACTGGTCGGTTCCCTTCAGCTTCTTGACCAGGATGGCGGTGCGGCGGTCGATGAAGCGCTGGGTGAGGCGCTCATGCAAGGCGTCGGACAGGCGATCCTCGATGGCCCGGGTGCGTTCCTGCCAATGGACCGGATCCGCCACCCAGTCGCCGCGATGGCTGATATAGGTCCAGGTCCGCACATTGGCGATGCGGTTCATCAGGGTGTCGATATCGCCGTCGGTGCGGTCGGTGCGCCGGACCTGGGCATCCAGCCAATCCGGCGGCAGGCGCTGGCCTGGCCCGGTCAGGTGGCGGTACAGCGCCCCCAACAGGGCCCGGTGCTGTTCGGCCAGGCTCTTGCGGAAATCGGGGACCTGGCAGACGTCCCACAGCAGCCGCACCCGGTCGGGGCCGCCGGTGCGGCCCATGATCTCCTCGTCGCGGGACAGGCTGAGCAGGGCCAGTTGATCCTCGGCGTCGCGGGCCCGGATCAGGCCGGGATTGTCGGGAACGCGGTTGAGCGAGGCGAGCAGCGCCGGGACCGAGGTGAAGCGCAATTCGGTATTGCGCCATTGCAGGCGCTTCAACGGCGGGAAGACGTGGTTCTCGACCGCCTCGACCAGGCTGGCGTCAAGGCCGCCGATATCGCCGGTGGTGCCGAAGGTGCCGTCGTTCATATGCCGTCCGGCGCGGCCGGCGATCTGTGCCAGCTCGGTGGCCTCGAGGCTGCGCGGTACCCGGCCGTCGAACTTGCGGAGCGCGGCGAAGGCGACATGGTCGAGATCCATGTTGAGGCCCATGCCGATGGCATCGGTGGCCACCAGATAGTCGACCTCGCCGGCCTGGTAGAGGCCGACCTGGGCGTTGCGGGTGCGCGGCGACAGGGCGCCCAGCACCACCGCGGCGCCGCCGCGCTGTCGGCGTATCAGCTCGGCCAGCACATAGACCTCGGCCGCCGAAAAGGCCACTACCGCCGAGCGGGGCGGCAGGCGGGTCAGCTTGCGGGCGCCGGTATAGGCCAATTCCGAGAAGCGTGGCCGCGAGATGAACTCGGCGCCGGGAACCAGGCGGCGCAGCAGCGGCTTGATGGTCTCGGCGCCGAGGAACATGGTTTCGCTGATGCCGCGCGCATGCAGCAGGCGATCGGTGAAGACATGGCCGCGCTCGGGATCGGCGCACAGTTGGATCTCGTCCACCGCCAGGAAATCGACCGGGCGGTCGAGCGGCATGCTCTCGACGGTGCAGATGAACCAGCTGGGATGCGGCGGGACGATCTTCTCCTCGCCGGTCAGCAAGGCGACCCGGCCGCTGCCCTTGAGGCGCTGGATCCGATCGAAGTTTTCGCGCGCCAACAGGCGCAAGGGAAACCCGATCATCCCGCTCTTGTGCCCGAGCATGCGCTCGAGCGCCAGATGGGTCTTGCCGGTATTGGTGGGGCCGAGGACCGCGATCACGCGGCCGTCGGCGGGTCGCAGCGTCATGCCCTTAAGGATCGGGCGGAGCGAGCCGGAATGCAAGGGCGGGCGTGCGCAGACGTGAAGGGCGGCACACCGACGGTGTGCCGCCCTTCACGAACTCGATTGGTGCAAACTTTACTGGACGGCGTGGTTTTTGACTTCGCCACGCAAACGGCCGACGTAGTCCTTCAGCTGACGCTCCATGTTCTCGAACGACTCGCGCAGCGCAACCAGGATGTCTTCATTGACATGGGTATCTTTGGGGTCGCGCTTAACCACCAGCTCGGCCCCCGGAACTGTGAGATCGATACGGATGTGGAAGGGCTCTCCCTTGCGATGCAGGCTGCTGGTGTTGCGATGATGAGCCTCGATCACGACCCGGCAACTGGTGATGCGGTCGAAAAGCTGTTCCAGCTTTCCCGCCTTCTCCCGGATACGCTCCTCGACGGCGTCGGAATGATCGATGCCGTGGAAGGTGATCTGCAAAGGTATCTGCATGAACCTCTCCGTCAACTGTACGCCCCCTTCAGGGAGGAAATGTGATGCCGCTCGGACGTGCCGTCGGCAAGCCCAGCCTCCCTTCGTCCGCGCCGGACGAAAAGGGCGTTATTCATACCTATTCACCTGAGGAAGAGCAACGGTCCTTGTGCAGGGCCCGGATTCCGACACGGAACGCCGGGACTTGCGCTCGGCGGGTGTTTCCCTCATATCCTGCGGGCACTCGAAC
>CAIOJO010000433.1 GCA_903858635.1 uncultured Telmatospirillum sp.
AGCAGCGCGGTCGAATAACCGGTGGCGCAGCCGATATCGAGAATCACGTCCCGAGGCGTGATTTCCGCCTCCTGAAGCATGCGGGCCAGCACCATCGGCTCGAGAAGCCGCCGGCCGTTGCCGACCGGGATCTCCTCGTCGACGTAGGCGATCCCCTGCGCCTCCGGCGGCACGAACAATTCGCGCGGCACGGTGTTGAGGGCGAGGATCAGTGCGGGGTCGGTGACGCGATTCGGACGAATCTGCCCTTCGACCATATTCACTCGAGCATTCGCGAAATTGGGCATGGCGGCCGTGCGGTTGGAGAAGTCGGGAGGCATTCGCCCCAAAGGACTTATAACCGCCGCCAGACGGGAAAACAATGCCGGGACCGCCGGTCCGATATGACAAATCTCCACCATCCGCCATTGACCGGCTTCCGGACGCGGTCTATAAGGGCCGCCACGGTCCGGCCGGAAGGCGGATCGGGGGCGGCGAAAGCCTCCCGGACGGCGCGGTGGCAGAGTGGTGATGCAGCGGACTGCAAATCCGCGTACGGCGGTTCGATTCCGCCCCGTGCCTCCAATGACTTCCCGCGACTTGAGGGCGTTCGAGCCGTTGGCGAATCGGGCGGGTCAGCCCGTTTCCTCCAGGTCAGACTGGACGGGCTCGATCTTGTCGACGGTAAAGCCGTGGGACTGCTGATATTTTTCTCTCAGGACCAACAGGGCGAAGGCATTGGACGCAGCCCAGACCTCGATGATTTGCGCCTTTGCCCAGGAGTCGTCATAAACCGGGTGGCTGTTTCCAGCACTTATATATTCACGGACATAACTGTTCGTAACAAGAGCACGGTAGCACTTGCTGCCTTTGGTCGGATGGCCGATGGTTCGAACAGTTCTACTTTGCATGTCTTGAATCTGTCGTAATTTACCGGTCAGAGCACTTTGACGGGCGGCCAGTTTTTGAATCTCTTCGTCAACCTCTTCTACTTTCTTCGCGATCTTCGCGTGACGCTCTCCGAATCTCCGGACCAGCAGAACCCTGCGCTCTAGGGTTTCGCGAAAGACGTTGAATTCCGAACCGAGGGACTGGCGAATTTCCCACAGATAAATCAGGATTTCAGACGCAACAAATCCGGTCATGCCGGCCCCGATCACCAGCACCACTGTCTCCAACATGTCGTGCCATGTGCTGATTCCAAGATATTCCAGCACCGTCACGGCATGAGTTAGCGTCTCCTGGGGTTGCATCCGCTAGACCCGATTAAATGATGAATATTAATGCGGGAATGCGCATTGATCACTCCGACTGCATGTCGAACGAAGCCATGATGAACCCTTTCTCAACCGGATAGGCCGTTTTGACTTTGTCCATTGCCCGTTCGCGATCGACCGCCCAGATTATGAATCGCCGGCCAATCTTCCACTGGCGATCACATTCGTCAATAACCGTTTGAAGTACGGCCCCCCGAAAGTCTGGATGGCGAACAACGGCGACCCAGTTCATATCGTTATTGGTCCGGCGATCATCCAAAACGTGAAGCCGGCAATCGACACTGCTCGCCTTCTTGATCAAATCGGTTATTTCATCACAACGAACATGGACTTTGTCTCGGATTTGCAGCTTACTTCTATGCAGACGCCGCAGATTCAGCGTGCCGCGGGCAAGGCTGCGAATATATTTTGACTGATTCTGAACAGCGGACACCATTTTCTCGATGCGACCCTTCATATTATCGACCATTTTGAGCTTTCGCCGAAAATTGACGACAAGCGCAATCGATGAAATGAACGCCAGAACGGTAAGTTCGAGGCTGCTAGCCATATGATCTCTCTATGATAATTTGATTTTCGTTCAGACGGCGGCAAGCCGATGGCTAGTATCCCGTTAACGCCGCTTGCCGGACGCGCCCCGTCAATTTTCACGGGGCCAAGCCCCTGAGTTCGGCGGCGACCTTAGCGCAGGAACCTTCGGTTGTCATCAGTCTGGCCCCGACGAAAATATGTTCATTGGTATTAAACCCCGAGCGGCTCGCCGGGAGCGGGCCCCGGACGGCTATTCGAAGTCGCTCAGCCGCACCGGCCAGCGCCGGTTGCCCCAGCGACCCGGCAGCGGGGCGAAGCGTCCCGGCAGTGGGGTCGCGCAGACTTGGCAGCATCCCTCCGGGGTCAGCCCCCAGGCGCCAAGAGTGTAGCCGCGCCGTTCGATCAGTCGGGCGCCGCAGCCGGAACACCAAGTGGTGGAGCGTTCGGGGTCATCCACATTCCCAAGATAGACATGGCGAATGCCGGCGGCGCCCGCGATGTCGTAGGCCC
>CAIOJO010000434.1 GCA_903858635.1 uncultured Telmatospirillum sp.
GCCTCGGCCGACGCCGGGCGGCCGTACCGCGCCAACCCCGACGACGACGTGGCCCTGCGCGTCATCGCCGACCACGCGCGCGCCACGGCCTTCCTGATCGCCGACGGCATCTACCCCGAGAACGAGGGCCGCGGCTACGTGCTGCGCCGCATCATGCGCCGCGCCATGCGCCATGCCCAGCTGATGGGCTGCGACGAGCCGTTGATGTGGCGGTTGGTGCCGGCCCTGGTCGGGCAGATGGGCCAGGCCTATCCGGAACTGATTCGCGCCCAGGCGCTGATCACCGAAACCCTGAAGCTGGAAGAGAGCCGCTTCAAGCAGACCCTGGATCGCGGCCTCAAGCTGCTGGACGAGGAGTCGAGCCGCCTCGGCAGCGGTGGGGTGTTGGCCGGCGAGGTGGCCTTCCGCCTCTACGATACCTATGGCTTTCCGCTCGACCTGACCCAGGACGCCCTGAAGGGGCGCGGGATCGGGGTCGATGTCGAAGGCTTCAACCGGGCCATGGATCGCCAGCGCGCCGAGGCCCGCAAGGCCTGGGCCGGATCAGGCGAGGCGGCGACCGAGGCGGTATGGTTCGAGACCCGCGAGAAGACCGGCGCCAGCGAGTTCCTTGGCTACGATGCCGAGCAGGCCGAGGGCGAGATCGTCGCCCTGCTGGTCGATGGGCGGCCGGTCGACGAGGTTGGGGTCGGGCAGACCGTCGCCCTGCTGGCCAACCAGACTCCGTTTTACGGCGAGTCGGGCGGCCAGATGGGCGACACCGGGACCATCAGGGTGGCCGGCAAGGGCCGGATGACGGTGACCGAGACCCAGAAGAAGCTGGGTGAACTGATCGTGCATCTGGGCAAGGTCGAGGAAGGCCGCTTGGCGGTGGGCGATTTTGCCCTGTTGGCGATCGACCTCGAACGGCGTGCCGCATTGCGGGGGCATCACTCGGCGACCCATCTGCTGCATGCGGCGCTCCGTCGCCAGTTGGGTGGCCATGTGACGCAGAAGGGCTCGCTGGTCGCCCCCGATCGCCTGCGCTTCGACTTCAGCCATCCGAAAGCCGTGGTTGCCGAGGAGATGTCGCAGGTTGAGGAGGCGGTCAACCGCAGCGTCCGGGCCAACCTGCCGGTCGCGACCCGCCTGATGACACCCGATGCGGCGATTTCCGCCGGCGCCATGGCCCTGTTCGGCGAGAAATACGGCGACGAGGTGCGGGTGGTGTCGATGGGGCAGGGGGCCGAGACCTTTTCGGTCGAACTGTGTGGCGGTACCCATGTCCGACGGACCGGGGATATCGGGCTGTTCAAGATCGTCGGCGAGAGCGCCGTGGCGGCCGGGGTGCGACGCATCGAGGCGGTGGTCGGTGGCGCGGCCGAAGCCTGGGTCAACGAGCAGGCCGGCCTGTTGTCGCGCCTGTCGCAAGCGCTCAAGGCCACCTCGGCCGAACTTCCGGCCCGTATCGACGGGCTGCTCGAGGATCGGCGGCGGCTGGAACGCGAGCTGTCCGATCTGCGCCGCCAGATGGCCACCGGCGGCGGCAGCGCCGCCGCCAACAAGACGGTGGCCGGCGTGACCTTCGCCGGACGGCAGTTGGACGGCGTGCCGGCCAAGGACCTGAAGGGGATGGCCGACGAAATCAAGAAGCAGATCGGCTCCGGCGTGGTCGCCCTGATCAGTGCTTCCGAGGGCAAGGCGTCGCTGGTGGTGGCGGTGACCGATGACCTGATGGGACGGTTCTCGGCGGTGGATTTGGTTCGCGTCGGTTCCGAGGCCCTGGGCGGCAAGGGCGGTGGCGGGCGCCCCGACATGGCTCAGGCCGGCGGCCCGGACAACGGTCAGGGCGAGGCTGCGCTGGTCGCCATCGAAGGGGCGCTGGCCGCCAAGTCAGCCGCCTGAGGGTTGCAAAGGCTTTTCTTGTGCGCTGCACAAAAAGGCCTTTTCAACCGATCCGAGACTCGCTAAATTGAGTTTGTTGCAGTGCAGCAATTGCGCGGTGCGACCTGCCCCACAGCCAGCTCGAGGACACCCCCATGGCTACCCAGAACTTCGATCAGATCATCTCGTTCGGTAAGGACAACGTCGACGCTTTCGTCAAGAGCAGCACGGTTGCCGTGAAAGGCATCGAGGAACTGACCAAGGTTTATACGGCGTTGGCCAATCAGTCGATCGAACAGACCTCGGCCGCCGTCCAGGCGCTGACCTCGGCCAAGACCCCGGCCGAATTCCAGTCCATCTACAGCAACCTGGCCAAGACCAATCTCGAGTCCTTCGCGGCCGAGAGCCGCAAGCTTCAGGAAATGAGCAATGCCCTGCTCACCAGCAGCATGGCGCCGTTGAACGCGCGCATTCAGGCGCTGACCAGCATGTTCAAGGCCGCCTGATCGTCACCGAGTCGGTCGCCAGCAAGGCCCGGCACCCCCAGGTGCCGGGCCTTGCCTTTTGCGCCGCGGCCGGCGGGAACGCCAACCTATTTGGCCCCCCGCCGCTTGACGGGGAACCACAGGGCGCCGGGTCCCTCTTCGATCACCAGCGTCCGCAGCAATTGCTTGAAGATGTGTTCGGTCTTCGACAGCGGTCGCCGATTCGAATAGACGAAGAACAGCCTGCGGCGAACCACCGGCTCGACCACCCGCTTGGCGATCAGGCTGCCGGCCGCGACCTCTTTGCGGAGTGCGCCGAACGGCATGATGCTGGCCCCCACGCCCTGGATGACCAGGTCGCGCAAGGTGGCCACCGATTGGATCTCGTAAGGGATGTCGAGCCCCAGCCCGAGCGGTGCTGTCACCGCGTCGAGCAGGCGGCGGACGGTGTGCGACCGGTCGGGCAAGAGCAGCCGGTGGCGGGCCGCCTCGGCCAGAGTGATGGTGCCGCCATTGGTCTTGCCACCAGCGGTGTTCTCCACGAAGACCAGCGGCTCTTCGGCTAGCGGCTCCCAGCGTAGTCCTGGCATGGCGGTCACGTTGTAGGCCAAGGCCATGTGCAGCCGCTCGGCCGCCACCCATTCGACCAGCACCGAGGACATTTCTTCGGCGATGCGCAGCTTGAGCCGCGGAACCTCGGCGGCCAGCCGACGGATCAGCGGGGCCGCCAGGATGCCGCTGGTGGTGGGGGTCAGTCCGAGGGTCACCAGGCCCTGGCCGGGGTCGGCGAAGTCCTGCAGGCGGACCATCGCCTCGTCGGCCTTGAGCAGGATATCCGCGGCGAATCCCAGCAGTATCCTTCCTGCCGCGGTGGGTTCAATGCCGCGTGAATTGCGCAGCAGCAGCGGGACCCGGAACTCATCCTCCAGCTTCTTCAGTTGCTGGCCGAGCGCCGGCTGCGACAGGCCCAGCCGTTCCGCCGCCTTGGTCAGGCTGCCGGCCTCGACGATACGCGCGAAATAGCGCAGTTGGCGCAGTTCCAAGGCCCCTCCAGACGAAAGCAATAATTATAGCTAAACAAAGCGTAACTTACTAACCCGGCCTGGCCCCGGCTGGTTATCTTAGGCCGCAGAACCCCCCACCGGGCATGATCCAAGAGGAGTCCAAGAATGAGCCAGGCGATGAAGAAGAAGCTGATGATGGCCGGTCGGATCCTGGTCAACGAGGGACAGGCCGATTTCACCCGCGGCCATATCAGCTGGCGGCTCCCCGAAAATCCCGGGCACTTTCTGATGAAGCCCCGGCAGATGGGCCTCGAGGAGATGACCGAAGACAACATCATCACCTGCGATCAGGATGGCAAGAAGGTGGCCGGGGGCGGGTTGCGCCACAACGAGGTGTTCATCCATTCCGAGATCTTCCGCCTTCGCCCCGATGTGCAGGCGGTCATCCACACCCATCCCCCGCACGCCGTGGCGTTCAGCGCCCTCGACCGACCGATCGAGCCGATCGGCCAGCCGAGCATCCTGTTCTGCGACGCGCTGCCGGTCTATGCCGAGACCATCGATCTCATCAACAATGCCGAGCGTGGCGTCGCGGTGGCCGAATGTCTTGGCCGCGAGAAGGCGATGCTGCTCAAGAACCACGGCATTGTGGTCGCCGGGGGCACTCTCGAGGAAGCGGTCTATCTGGCCTTGGTGCTGGAAGAGGCCTGCCGGCTGCAGCTATTGGTCGAAGCGGCCGGCGGTCCCAGGAGGCTGTTCCCGCCCGAGGATGTGAAGGTCCTGGCCGAGCGCCATCGCCGGCCCGAGGCCAGCCAGATGACCTTCGACTATTGCGCCCGCAAGTTCGAGCCGAACTGGCGGCGGGAGCCGGCTGCGGTCTGAAGCCGGCTGCAACCGGCGATTTTCAGGAACGTTACCCCCAAGTATTGCCTTGCAGTGGGGCCGGTGCGCCCGCCGGCTGCCGGCCGATGTGGCGAGGCAAGCGGTTTGCTGCTACCATGGCTGCTCCCAGCATGGATAGAGAGCCCAGGGCAATGACCGGACGGACATGGCGGCAGGCCGATGACCCCGGCGGACTGGAATGGCGGAACCACGGCTTTGCCGCCACCGTTCTGCCAGCGCCCGTACGGAAATGGCTGTGGAAGGTGGGGCGGGGCGATGCTGGCCGCATCGAATGGGTGCTGGGCGGCTTGGTTGCCAGTCGCGAGATCGCCCTGATGGCCGCCGAAGAGGGCATCGACCAGTTGCAGGCCGCCAGCTTGGCCGTTCCTACCCACTGATCCTGATCACCGACGAGGCGCCAGTTTCCCCCAACCTGAAGATGCAGGTGCTGGCCGAGGGGGTCGAGACCGAGACGCAGATGGCCTTCCTGCGGGCGCTGAAATGCGAGGCAGCCCAGGGCTACCTGTTCAGCCGGCCGGCGGCGGCGCTCGACCTGGCCGAACTGCTGCATGCCGGCCGTCCCCTGCTGGTCTAGGCTTCGGGTTCGACGCGCAGAAGGGCGTCCATGACGGTGGCGGCTGTTCGCAGCGTCGGTGCCGCCATCGCTTCGGCGGCCGCCCGGATGCGATCGCGCAGGATGGCCGACTGGTTTTCCGAAATGGGCCGGTCCTCGAACCGGAACAGACGCGGCGGTTCACTGAGGCCCGCCGGAACGTCCGGTTCGTCTTGCTATCGGATGGCGATGGCTTCGATCCGGCCAAAGAACTTTTCGGCAACCGCGAAACCGGCCTGCGGGCCGGGGGCCCGGGCTGTCCAGGAACACCCCCGACATCGCCCTGGCTTGTTTATGGCATTGAATCGGCTCGCTTTTGGCGGAGGGGGTGGGATTCGAACCCACGGTACCCGCGAAGGTACAACGGTTTTCGAGACCGCCCCGATCGACCACTCCGGCACCCCTCCGCTTAAAGCGAGGGCGGAATGTAATACATGCCCCAGGGCGGCGCAACCATGAGATTTTCAATTGACACCGGGGCCGCCGCAGGTATATTTCCCGCCTCTCGCGGCGAGCCCCAGAGGCCCGCTCAGTCCCGTTTGCGTGAATGGTTGAGCATTATGTTCGCAGTCATCAAGACCGGCGGCAAGCAATACAAGGTTGCCCCCAACGACGTCATCCGCGTCGAAAAGCTGCCGGGGCAGGCCGGCGATACCCTGACGCTCGACCAAGTTTTGATGGTCGGCGACAAGATCGGCGCGCCCCTCGTGGCAGGCGCCAGCGTGACCGCCACCGTGCTCGAGCAGACTCGAGCCGACAAGGTCATCATCTTCAAGAAGAAGCGCCGCCAGAATTATCGGCGCAAGAAGGGCCATCGCCAGGACCTGACGGTGCTGCGCATCACCGGCATCGCCGGCGTCTGAGCCCGAAGCCGGATAGAGGAGTTTGATCCATGGCTCATAAAAAGGCAGGCGGCAGCTCTCGCAACGGTCGTGATTCGGCCGGTCGTCGTCTCGGTGTCAAGAAATACGGTGGCGAGCAGGTCATCCCGGGCAACATCATCGTGCGCCAGCGCGGTACCAAGTTCCATCCGGGCAGCAATGTCGGGATGGGGACCGACCACACGTTGTTTGCCCTGATCGGTGGCCGCGTGGTGTTCTCCAAGAAGGCGCTCGACCGCACTTTCGTATCGGTGGAGCCGGAGGCGTAACTCGCCCCTTCTCCGTCACCCGTTCTGGAAGAAGGGGAATGGTCCGCCATTCCCCTTTTTTGATTTCGGCGAAGGGGTTGACGGCCGAGGCAGGCGGACCGGACAGCAATGAAATTTCTCGATCAGGCCAAGATTTTCGTCAAAAGCGGTGAGGGCGGGGCCGGTGCCTGCAGCTTCCGCCGTGAAAAATACATCGAGTTCGGCGGTCCCGATGGCGGCGACGGCGGGCGCGGCGGTGACGTCGTGGTCGAATGCGTGGCCAATCTCAATACCCTGATCGATTTCCGCTACCAGCAGCATTTCAAGGCGCAGATCGGGCATCACGGGCAAGGCCGCAACAAGACCGGCGGCAAGGGCTCCGACATCCTGCTGCGGGTTCCGGTGGGGACCCAGATCCTGAGCGACGACAAGGATTTCGTCCTCGCCGACCTGACCACCGCCGGTCAGCGCATCGTCTTGTTGAAGGGCGGTGACGGCGGTTTCGGCAATGCCCATTACAAGACCTCGGTCAACCAGGCGCCGCGCCGCGCCGATCCCGGCTGGCCGGGCAAGGAGATGTGGATCTGGCTGCGCCTCAAGCTGATCGCCGATTGTGGGCTGGTCGGCCTGCCCAATGCGGGCAAGTCGACCTTTCTGGCGGCGGTCACCCGAGCCCGACCGAAAATCGCCGATTACCCCTTCACCACGCTGCATCCCAACCTCGGCGTCGCTTCGGCCGGCGGCGAGGAATTCATCATCGCCGACATTCCGGGCCTGATCGAGGGCGCGCACGAGGGGGCCGGCCTGGGCGATCGCTTTCTCGGCCATATCGAACGATGCCGCGTGCTGCTGCATCTGATCGACGGCACCAGCGAGGATGTGGTCGAGGCCTACCGCGTGATACGGGAAGAGCTGCGGCAATATGGCGGGGGGCTCGAGGCCAAGCCCGAGCAGTTGGTGCTCAACAAATGCGATGCTCTCGCTCCCGAAGAGATCGAGGCCAAAATGGCAGCTCTGACACAAGCCTGTGGCGCCAAGGTCCTGCCCATGTCCGGGGCCGCCGGCATCGGGGTCAATCCTGTCCTGTTCAGCCTGCTGGCGCAGATCCTCCAGAGCCGCAGCGAGCAGGGGCACGGTCCCCTTGCTGCGGCGCTGACGGCCGGCGTCGGCAAGGCCGCCCCTTGGGCCCCGCTGGCCGGTCCGGACGACGAGGAGGACGAGGAGGACGACGACGAGGACGAGGACGAGGAGGCCGACGACGACTGGGATGACGACGACGACGACCTCGCCGACGACGACGAAGATGAAGACGAGGACGACGAGGAGCAGCAAGTCAACGGGGTCGACGACGAAGACGAAGACGAAGACGGCGAGGACGAATGAAGCCACTCGCCGAAGCCCGCCGGGTGGTGGTCAAGATCGGCTCTTCCCTGCTGGTGGCCAAGGACGGCACGATCAACCGGACCTGGCTGGCGGCGCTGTGCGACGACATCGCCGCCTGCCGGCGGCGCGGCCAGGACGTCATCGTCGTGACCTCCGGAGCGGTGGCCGTGGGACGGCGCCATCTCGCCTTGGCCGACGGGGCGCTGCGGCTCGACGAGAAGCAGGCGGCGGCGGCCACCGGGCAGATCCGCCTGGCCCATGCCTATCAGGAGGCGCTGGCCCGCCATGAGCTGACGGTGGCGCAGATTCTCCTGACCATCGACGATTCGGAAAACCGGCGGCGCTATCTCAACGCCCGCAACACGCTCGAAACGCTGCTGCGCCTCGGGGCGATCCCGGTGATCAACGAGAACGACACGGTGGCCACCCAGGAGATCCGCTTCGGCGACAATGACCGGCTGGCGGCCCGGGTGGCGCAGATGATCGGCGCCGACTGTCTGGTGCTGTTCTCCGATATCGACGGCCTCTATAGCGGCGATCCCCGCCGCGACCCGGCCGCCCGCTTCATCCCCGAAGTGCGTGACCTGACCGCGGATATCGAGGCGATGGCGGGCGATCCCGGCAGCGATGTCGGTTCGGGCGGCATGGTGACCAAGCTGCAGGCGGCACGCATCGCCCTGGCCGCCGGCTGCCGCATGGCGATCGCTCCCGGCAAGCCGGTCCATCCGCTGCGCGCCATGGAAAACGGCGGGCGCTGCACCTGGTTCTGGCCGCGGCAAGAGCCGCTCACCGCCCGTAAGCAGTGGATCGCCGGGGCGGTGCAGCCGCAGGGGCGACTGCTCGTCGATGACGGCGCCTGTCGCGCCCTGACCAAGGGCGGCAGCCTGCTGCCGGCCGGCATGGTGGCGGTGGAAGGTGATTTCCAGAAGGGTGATGCCGTGGTCGTCGTCAATGGCGACGGCCGCGCCATCGCCCGCGGGCTGACCGCCTATTCGGCCGAGGATGCGCGGCGCATTCTGGGGCGCAAGAGTGGCGACTTCGAGGTCCTGTTGGGCTACCGTGGGCGTGACGAGATCATCCATCGCGACGATCTGGTGCTGGAACAATGAACGCGACGACGTCGGCGACGACCGAAGACCTGATGATCGAACTTGGGCGTAACGCCCGGGCGGCGGCGCGGGTGCTTGCCCAGAGCCCGAGTGAGGCCAAGAACAGGGCGCTGGCGGCGGCGGCGGCGGCGGTGCGCGCCGGCCGGCAGTCGATTCTGGCGGCCAATGCCCAAGATATGGCGGCGGCCCAGTCCAAGGGCCTCGCCAAGGCCCTGCTCGACCGCTTGATGCTGGACGACAAGCGGGTCGAGGCGATGGCCAAGGGGCTCGAGGAGGTCGCGCTGCTGCCCGACCCGGTCGGCCAGGAAATGGCCCGCTGGATGCGTCCCAACGGTCTCGACAGCGCCCGGGTCCGGGTACCGCTCGGCGTCATCGGTATCATCTACGAGAGCCGCCCCAACGTGACCGCCGATGCCGGCGCCCTATGCCTCAAATCAGGCAACGCCGCTATTTTGCGCGGCGGCTCGGAAAGCTTTCATTCCTCGGGCGCCATCCTGGCCTGCCTGCAGCAAGGCTTGGCCGCGGCCGGTTTGCCGGCCTCCTCTATCCAGATGGTGCCGACCGCCGATCGCGCCGCCGTCGGCGTCATGCTGCGGATGACCGAGTATATCGACGTCATCGTGCCGCGCGGCGGCCGTTCGTTGATCGAGCGGGTGTTGGCGGAAAGCCGTATTCCGCTGTTCCAGCATCTGGAAGGGATTTGCCACACCTATGTCGACGGTGCGGCCGATCTCGACATGGCGCGCCGCGTCGTGCTGAACGCCAAGATGCGGCGCACCGGCATCTGTGGGGCCACCGAGACCCTGCTGGTCGACCAACGGGTCGCCGCGACCCACCTGCCGGTGCTGGTCAAGGACCTGCTGGAGGCCGGCTGCGAAGTGCGCGGCGACGCCGCCACGCAAGCGGCGGACGAGCGGGTGGCGCCGGTCCTCGAGGAGGATTGGCATACCGAATATCTGGACGCCATCATCGCGGTAAAGGTGGTGAATGGGGTGGATGCGGCGATCGAGCATATCGAGCGCTACGGCTCGCATCACACCGAGGCCATCATCACCGACGATGCCGCCGCCGCCGCCCACTTCCTCGGCGCGGTGGACAGCGCCATCGTGTTGCACAATGCCTCGACCCAGTTCGCCGACGGCGGCGAGTTCGGCATGGGGGCGGAAATCGGCATCTCGACCGGCAAGCTGCATGCGCGCGGGCCAGTGGGCGTGGAACAACTGACCAGCTTCAAATACGTGGTCAGGGGCTCCGGCCAAGTGCGTCCCTGAGGCCACCGATGCTTGCCGTCAAGGCCCGGCCGGCGGCCTTGCCGCCCAACCCCTGGGGCGACCGCCTGCGGCGGCGGGTCGGCGTGCTCGGCGGCTCGTTCAATCCGGCCCATGCCGGGCATCGCCATGTGAGCCTGATGGCGCTTCGCCGGCTTGCTCTCGACGAGGTCTGGTGGCTGGTGACGCCGCAGAATCCGCTCAAGCCGGTGGCCGGAATGGCCCCCAAGGAGCAACGTCTGGCCAGCGCCCAGGCCGTGGCCCGCCACCCGCGTATCCGCGTCACCCTGATGGAAGAGCGGCTCGGCACCCGCTACACGGCCGATACCCTGCGCGCCCTGGCTCGCCGTTTCCCGCGCACCCGTTTCGTCTGGCTGATGGGGGCCGACAACCTCCAGCAGATTCCGCAATGGGATCGCTGGGCGCGTATATTCCGCTCCGTTGCCATTGCGGTTTTCGACCGCAGTCCATATTCTTATAAGTCGTTGGCGGGGAAGGCGGCGCAGCGTTTCGCGCGGTGCCGTGTCGCGGCCGGTCGATCCGGTCGGGTGGCGGAATTGACGCCGCCGGCATGGGTATTCCTTCACATGCGGCGCCACCCCGCTTCGGCCACCGCCATCCGCCGGCATGGCAGCCGCGCTGGCTTTCCGGTATGACTGAACGCTGTGGGCCATTGATGGCCCGTGAAAGGAGAAGACCCATTCAATCACCGCTTGTCCGTCCTCTCGACCAGGACGAATTGGTCGAAACCGTCGTTGCTTCCTTGGACGACGACAAGGCAGAAGAAGTGACCGTCATCGACCTTCGCGGTCGTACTTCCATCGCCGACCACATGATCATCGCCACCGGGCGTTCGCAGCGCCAAGTCGGCGCGATGGCCGAGCACCTTATGGAAAAGCTGAAACGCCTCGGCCTTCCGGTGTCCATCGAAGGGCAGACGCAAGGCGACTGGGTGCTGCTCGATGCCGGTGACGTCATCGTCCACCTGTTTCGGCCCGAGGTGCGCAGCTTCTACGATCTGGAGCGGATGTGGGCGCCGCACTTGGCCGGAAAACCGCCCGAGAAGGCGGGCGCCTTGACGGTCTGACCCGTCGTGCGCCTTCTCCTGGTAGCGGTCGGGCGGGCCCGGCCGGGCCCCGAACGCGATCTTTTCGAGCATTACCGCCGTCGGCTGGGTTGGTCCCTGGACCTGCGGGAAGTCGAGGAGAAGCGGCCGCTGCCGGCGGCGGAACGGATCCTGCGCGAGGGCTCGTTGCTGCTGGCGGCGGTCCCTTCCGGCTGGCCCTTGGTGGTCCTCGACGAACGCGGCAAGGGGCTGGACAGCGAGGGGCTGGCCGGCCGGCTCGGCGATTGGCGGGATCATGGGCGGGCCGAGATGGCGTTTCTGATCGGTGGCGCCGATGGTCACGGCCAAGCCGTGCGCGAGAGAGCGGATCTGCTCCTTTCGTTAGGGTTGATGACCTGGCCGCATATGCTGGTGCGCGCTATGCTAGGCGAACAGATCTACCGGGCCGAGTGTATCCTCGCCAATCATCCCTATCATCGGCCGAGGCTTAACTTGGCCGATTGATCCCCCGCCGATAAGATGCCTATTGTGGAATCGCGGTAGTTGGGACGCGAGATGACGAGCGAGAGTTTGAACCCGATGGACATGGCCCCCGAAGAACGCGAAGCGTTCCTCGCCTATGCCAGCCGGGCCGAAGGGACCAACATCAACCCGCAGACCCTGCTCGCCACGGATTACCTGAACCACTTCAATGAGATCGTCATGCTGCTCGAGATGGTTCCGGACATGCCGGACTGCCTGGAGGAAGCCCAGGCTTGGCAGCCCAAGAGCTATCAGGACCATTTTCGCGACAGCCAGTTTCGCGACAAGGAATTGGCGATCGAGGCCTATGACCATGTGCCGCGGGACCATCGCAAGGCCTTCGACGACACCGTCGAGCAGATGAACCTTCTGGTTGCCCTCTCCCTGGACCGCATCGGCCAAGCCCTGGCCAATGGCGACGCGGCGGCGCTCCGGCTGATTTGCTCGGATGCTTCGCGCGGCTTGCAGAAGATGATGGACATCGCCAGCGCCATCATCCACGGCAGCGGTCGCCGTCTGGACCAGGCGGAGATTGATGGGTTCATGGCCGGCTGACGACAAGACAGCGAAGGGCCTCCAGCCGACTTAGGAGGTGTTTCTGTCGGGCAACTCGGACTGATCATAAGAAAATAGGTATACGACTTTGGACTTGGTGATCTTTATCTTTGGTCTTGGCCGAATGTTACCGCGCGCTTGTCCGAAGGGGATTCGCGGGACTCCGAATCGGAAAGAAGTAGCGGGTGCGGACGCCATTGTTTGATGATATGATTTGTTGTTTCGCTGCCCTGCGGCGCTGTTGCGGTTGGCTGTTCCGGCGGCGGCCATCGAGGTTTAGTGGGAAGAGGCTGACTTTGTACCAATAGTAGGATCCAGTATGTGGCGCTGAGAGGCTCGCGGGCGTCACGGTGGACGAAAGTCGCCAAGCCTCTGAACACAATTTGCAACGACGACAACTGAACGGAAGAGCACTACAAATGTCTTGGCAGCGTGACAGGTCTGAACACCGTCGTCGCCCCGGAGAACGGCGACGCGAGGAGTTTGGCGAGTTTGGGGGATTCGAGCCGGCGGCAGCACCGTCGTCGTCGCAACGCCCCCGCGCGGAATTCAACCGTCCCACGGTGGATCAGGCCAATGTGTCGGCCACGGTAAAGTGGTTCAACGCGACCAAAGGCTTCGGCTTCGTTTCGCCGACCGACGGTTCGGCCGACGCGTTTCTGCACATTTCGGCGCTCGAACGGGCCGGCCTCGGCGAAGTGTCCGAGGGTGCGACGATGGTTTGCGACCTCGGTCCCGGTCAGCGGGGTCCGCAGGTGGTGACGGTGCATTCGGTCGACTTGACCACCGCCGCTCCGCGCCGCCCGTCGGCACCTCGTGCCGATGGCCCGCCGCGCGGCGAGCCCGGCCCGACGGTCGAGGGACGAGTCAAATTCTTCAGCGCCGACAAGGGCTTCGGCTTCATTGCCGTAGATGACGGCGGCAAGGACGGGTTCGTTCACATCCGCGCCCTCGAGAAGTCCGGCCTGCGGTCGCTGGAGCCTGACCAGCGGGTTCGCCTGACCATCACCATGGGCCATAAGGGCCCGCAGGCGGAAACCGTCGCCATCATCTGACCGGCCAAACCGGGCAGGATATGGGTGAAGGGGCGCCCAATCGGGCGCCCCTTTCGCACTAGCTTGAGCGGCGTCAAGGCGCTCCACGGCGTATTCCTCGAGTGTGCCGCAGATGGACTCGATCGCCGCCTTCGCCACCGATAGCCGCTTCGGCATCATCCTTGCCGTCGGCGCGATCGTCGGTGCCGCCTTGCTGCTGTATCGCCGCCAGGCGCTGACCCGGACCAGCCTGATCGCCGTTCTTGTGGTGGCCCTGGCCGTGGGGGGATTGCTGGTCTCGACCCTCGGCTGAGGCGGTCGTCCCAATCCGTCATGCCCGGCCTTGTGCCGGGCATCCATGTGCCAGCCATCTACGTCATTGTTTTCAATAGGGTACTTTGCGGATCCGCGTGGATGGCCGGGTCAAGCCCGGCCATGACGAGGGAATAGTACACAAACCGCTGTTTTCGCCGATCGATGAAGCTCTCCCTCGAAGGGATGGGAGATGTTACCATGCCCCAACACCATGATGGGGCATGGGGAATGTCGTCTGCGATATCGGTCACCGAGAACAAGGTCGACGCCGAGGGAGAAACCCTCGAGGAACGGTTGGGCCGCATCGAGGAGCTGTGGGCGGGCGAGCGTCGGCGGCTGCAGGACGAGATGGCTGCCGCGGCCGGTGAGGCGGCGCAGTTGCGCGAAACCATCCAGGCCTTGCGCGACGCCCTCGAGGCCGGGCGCATCGGCGAGCAGGAACGCATTCAGGCGGCGGTTTCCGCCGCCAATGATGAAGTGGTCCAGCTCAAGGCGACGATCAACGCGCTGCGCGACGAGTTGGAACGCCAGCGGGTCGGCGAATCGGAACGCACGCAGAAGGCCTTGGCCACCGCCAATACCGAGGCGGTGCAGCTGCGCGAGACGGTCAACGCGCTGCGTGAAGAACTCGACACCCAGCGCCGCAATGCCCTGGACGCCGCCAACCAGGTCGAGAGCCGGCACGACCGCGAGCTGGCGCAGCTGCGGGACACCATTCACGAGCTTCGCCTGAGGTTGGAGGCCCATGCTCGATCTGCCTGACCGTCCCCGCCTGGTGGCTCGCCGCAAGCGCCGTTCGGCGCGGCTGACGGCGCTTCTGCTCGAGGTCTCGAACAGCCTGGCGCGCGCCAACAACCTGGATGAGGCGTTGCGCACCATGCGCGACATCGCCACCCAGGTGATCGGCACCGAACGGGGCTCGGTGTTCCTCAACGACCCCAATACCAACGAGCTCTATTCGCGCATTTCCGGCCGCTTCGCCCGCGAGATCCGCATCCTGAACTCGAAGGGCGTGGCTGGTTCGGTGTTCTCCTCCGGCAAAGGCGCCATCATCGACGACGCCTATGCCGATGATCGCTTCAATTCCGCCATCGACAAGCAGACCGGCTTCAAGACCAGGACGATCCTGTGCGCGCCCCTGCGCACCCTGAAAGGCGAGATCATCGGCGTCGCCCAGTTGCTGAACAAAGTCGATGGCAATTACACCGAGGACGACCTGGCGCTGCTCGAGGCGATCATTTCGCAGGCCTCGGTGTCGCTGGAAAGCTTCCGCACCATCGAAAACATCGAGAAGGCGCGGCAGCAGGAACTCGACTTCCTGTCGGTGGTTTCGGAGATCAGCTCGGAACTGAAACTGGGGCCGCTGCTGCAGAAGATCATGGCGGCGATCACCCGGATGCTCGACGCCGAACGCTCCACCTTGTTCATCAACGACGAAAAGACCAAGGAGCTGTACACCGAAGTCGGCCAGGGGCTGGGCGCCGTCACCATCCGCCTGCCCAACCATCTGGGCATCGCCGGTACCGTGTTCACCTCGGGGCAGAGCGTCAACATCCCGCACGCCTACGCCGATCTGCGCTTCAACCCGTCCTTCGACCGCAAGACGGGGTTCTTCACCCGCTCGATCCTGTGCATCCCGGTCACCAACAAGGAAGGCAAGGTGATCGGCGTGACCCAGGTGCTGAACAAGCGGGGCGGCACCTTTTCCGCCGATGACGAGGCAAGGCTCAAGGCGTTCACCTCGCAGATCTCCATCGGGCTCGAAAACGCCAAGCTGTTCGATGACGTCCAGGCCATCAAGAACTACAACGAGAGCATTCTCGAATCCATGTCGAACGGCGTCATCACGCTGTCCGCCGACGGCAAGATCGTCACCTGCAACGCCGCCGGCTGCCGCATCTTCAAGATCACCCTGGCCGAGATCGTCGACAAGCTGGCGGCCGAGTTCTTCGCCGGCGACAACGCCTGGCTGCTCGACAAGATCAGGGCGGTCGAGGAGGGTGGCGGCAACGAGGTGCTGATGGATGCGCCCCTGATGGTCGGGGGCGAGCGACTATCGGCCAATGTTACCGTCATGCCCTTGCAGGCCTCGGGCGACAAGAAGCTGGGCTCGCTGGTGATGATCGAGGATATCTCCAGCGAGAAGCGCATGAAGTCGACCATGTCGCGCTACATGGACCCGGCCCTGGCCGATCAGTTGCTGGCCTCCGGGTCCGATTTCCTCGGTGGTCAATCGGTCGAGGCGACCATCCTGTTCTCCGACGTGCGCAGCTTCACCACGCTGTCCGAGGAACTGGGGCCGCAAGGCATCATCAGCCTGCTGAACGAGTATTTCACCCTGATGGTCGACTGCATCACCGATCAGGAGGGCATGCTCGACAAGTTCATCGGCGACGCCATCATGGCGGTGTTCGGCACCGCCAAACGGCATGAGGACGACGAAGACCGGGCGGTGCGTGCGGCGATCGCCATGATGACCGAACTGCACGGCTTCAATTATCGGCGCATCGCCGACGGCAAGCGGCCGATCGACATCGGCATCGGCATCAACACCGACACCGTGGTGTCGGGCAATATCGGTTCGCCCAAGCGCCAGGACTACACGGTGATCGGCGACGGGGTGAACCTGGCGGCGCGTCTCGAATCGGCCTGCAAGGAATACGGCGCCCATATCCTGGTCAGTGAACACACCATCAGGAAGCTGAAGGGCACCTATCGGGCGCGCGAGGTGGACTGGGTGGTGGTCAAGGGCAAGACCAAGCCGGTCGGCGTCTACGAGGTGGTCGACTACCACAACGACGAAACCTTCCCCAACCTGATGGGGGTGCTGCAGGCCTTTCAGTACGGCCTGAAAGCCTACCGCGACGGGCAGTTCGACCAGGCCCTCAAGGCCTTCGACGAGGGCATCGGCCTCAATCCGGCCGATTACGCCACCAAAATGTATATCGAGCGTTGCCAGCACCTGCTGGCCAATCCGCCGGGCGACGCCTGGAATGGCGTCTGGGTGATGAAGTCGAAGTGAGGCGGGTTAAGCCCTTCTCCCTTGATGGGAGAAGGGTTTGGGATGAGGGGGGTGCCGCCATCGGCGGGCCCTGTTGAGGCGGGAAAATCACCCTCACCCGCCCGCCGCGGCGCGGCGGGCGACCTCTCCCATCAAGGGAGAGGTGGGCTCTTGTCGGCTACGCCGCCGTCTCGACTTCCCTTGCCTGCTCGGCCTGTTCGGCGATCTCGTTGATTTCATCGCCGCTCAGGACCTCGCGGTCCAATAGAGCCTCGGCCACCGCCTCCAGTTGCTGCGGATACGCGGCCAGGATCGCCTGGGCCCGGGCCATTGCGGCTTCGAGCAGGGCCTGCAATTCGCCGTCGATGCGCCGGGCGGTTTCTTCCGAGCAAGGGGTGGTGGTGTCGAGGGCGCCATGCCAGAGCAGGTCTTGGCAGGCACCCATGCCCCATTCGGTGACCATGCGGCGCGCCAGGTCGTTGGCCATGCGCAGATCGCCGCTGGCTCCGGTGCTCACCTCGGCGGCACCGAAGATGAGGATCTCGGCGGCGCGCCCACCCATCGCCACCGCCAGATCGGCCTCCAGGCGGCAGCGGCGCAGGCTGGTGCGATCCCGCTCGGGCAGGCGGACCATCATGCCGAGGGCTTGGCCGCGTGGCAGGATGGTGGCCTTGTGGATGGGATCCGAGGCCGGGCAATGCAACGCCACCACGGCATGGCCGGCCTCGTGATAGGCGGTCAACCGCCGATCGTCGTCGCTCATCGCCAAGGCCGGGCGTTCGTTGCCAAGCAGCAGCCGATCCTTGGCCGCGTCGAAATCGGCCATGGTGACCGCCGGGCGATGCTTGCGGGCCGCCAGGATGGCCGCCTCATTGGCCAGATTGGCCAGCTCGGCACCGGTAAAGCCCGGCGTGCCACGCGCCACCACCGACAGGTTGATGGCGTCGTCGAGCACCAGCTTCCGCGCATGCACCTCGAGGATGTGCCGCCGCCCCGTCAGGTCCGGCGCCGGCAAGACGACGTGCCGGGAGAAGCGTCCGGGGCGGGTCAGGGCCTTGTCGAGGATGTCGGGCCGGTTGGTGGCGGCGATCACGATGACGCCGGAGTTGGGCTTGAAACCGTCCATCTCGACCAGCAGCTGGTTCAGCGTCTGGTCGCGCTCCTCATGACCGCCTTGGCCGCCCTGGCTGCGGGCCCGGCCGACGGCGTCGATCTCGTCGATGAACAGGATGCAGGGCGCCTTCTTGCGCGCCTTGGCAAAGGCGCTGCGCACCCGGGATGCCCCGACGCCGACGAACATTTCGACGAAGTCGGAGCCGGACAGATGGAAGAAGGGCACCTTGCCCTCGCCGGCGACGGCGCGGGCAAGGAGGGTCTTGCCGGTGCCGGGCGGCCCCGATAACAGGACGCCGGTCGGTACCCGTCCGCCGAGCCGATGGAAGCGCCCGGGATCTCTCAGGAAGTCGACGATTTCCATCAGTTCGGCCTTTTCGCCTTCGCAGCCGGCAACATCGGCGAAGCGTACGTCGCCGGCATCCGTCGCCGAGGCCTGTTCGGTGCGAAAGCTGCCGGTGCCTTTGCCGACGAAGCGGTAAAGGAAGTAACCGAGCACGCCGAAGATCACCAAATTGCCGACCACCGCCAGCAAGGTGGTCATCGTCAGGCTGGAGTCATAGGGCAGGAATTCCTCGGGAGCGAACACCACCTCGACATCCATATCGGCGGCTTGGTGCGCCAATTCGGTGGCGACCACATTGGGCAGCAAGGCGCGATAGACGACGCCCTGGGGTCCGACCGCAGCGCCGCTGGCGTTGCCATAGATGGTCAGACGAGATACCGCCCTCTTGCGCAAAAGATCGCGCAGTTCGGTGTAGCTGGAGTCGCGCTCGGTCGGATGCGGGGCCTTCCACGCATCGAGCAGCGGCAGAGAGACGGCCACGGCCAATCCCACCCCGATGAGGACGACCAACGCTGCCAAAAAGCCCTTGCGGGTGTTCACCAGATCCCTCCTCGCTTCCTTGCCGGATGCGGAGTGTGCCGTAACGCTAGGCCAACGGGGGATGCGCTGAAGGAGTAGGCGGCAAAAAAACCGCCGCCCTGCCGATCGGCCGCAGTCGTCCGGGACGACATCAGCCCGACCCGAAGGCGGTCACTTCGGTCAGAAAATGCTGTACCGCCGGCCGCCTGTCGTCGCTGCGATGGGCCACCGCCAGAACCATCGTGGCGAAGGGGTCGGCGATCGGGATGAAACGCGCCCCCTCGACCTGAATCCGCCGCATCGCCTCGGGCACGATGGAGACGCCGATGCCGGCCGCCGCCAAGCCGACGATGGTCGACATCTGATGCGCCTCGAGGGTCACGCGGGGAGTGAAGCCGGCGGCGGCACAAAGGCCGACCACCTTGTCATAGAGACCGGTGCCGATATGGCGCGGGTGCAGGATGAACGGCTGATCGGCCAGTTCGGCCAGGGCCAAGGCTTCGCGCCCGGCCAGGCGGTGATCGGCCGGCAGCACGATGAACAGCGGTTCCTGTAGAACCATCTGCAGGGTGAGGCCGGGGGCCTCGCTGGGTTGCCCGGGGCGGACGAAGCCGATGTCGAGGGTGCCGTCGGTCAGTTCGCGGAATTGCTCGGTGGTGGACAGTTCGCGCAACGAGATGCGCAACTCGGCCCATTGCCGCCGGAAGCGGCTGATGATCTGCGGCATGGCGGTGTTGAACGGAGCCGATCCGGTAAACCCAATGTCCAGTCGCCCCAACTCGCCGCGAGCGGCGCGCTGGGCGGTGTGCCGCGCCCGTTCGGCCTGGGCCAGGGTGGCCCGCGCCTCGGGCAGGAACAGACGGCCGGCGTCGGTCAGACCGACGTGGCGGCGATTGCGTTCGAATAGTTGCACCCCCAACCCCGCCTCCAGCGCCTGGATCTGCAGGCTGAGCGGCGGTTGGGCGATGCCAAGGCGTTCGGCGGCGCGGCCGAAATGCAGCTCCTCGGCCAGAGTGACGAAAGCGCGCAGATGTTTCAGCTCCATGGCACTTATATGAATCCGATATTAAAACGCGTCAATTCATACATTGATCGAATGACAAGCCTGGGGCCATAGTGACTATCGGAAGGAGCCCAGCCTTGATTTTTGATCGCCCGCGCGCCGCCGTCACCTTGGGTGGATTCTGCGCCTTCATCGACCTCTATGCGCCGCAGGCGGTGTTGCCGCAATTGTCCGAGAGCCTGGGGATTTCGCCGGCCAGCGCCGGCGGCATGGTGGGGGTGTCGACCCTGGCCATCGCCTGTTCCGCGCCATTCGTCGGCATGCTGGCCGATCGCATCGGCAAAAAGACCACCATCCTTGGGGCCATGTTTCTTCTGCTGCTGCCGACCACCATGCTGGTCCAGGCCAGCAGCCTCAACGAGATCCTGGTCTGGCGCTTCGTCCAAGGTTTGCTGTTGCCGGCGATCTTTTCACCGCTGGTGGCCTATGTGAGCGAGGAATGGTCGCCGGGGCAAGCGGCCGACATCATCGGCCTCTATACCGCCGGCTCGGCCATTGGCGGGTTCTCCGGGCGGTTCGTCACCGCCCTGATGGCCGATCATTTCGGCTGGCGGGCCGGCTTTGGCGTGCTGGCCGTGGTGACCCTAGCCGGGGCGGTGGCCATGTGGGCCTGGCTGCCGGCGGGGCGCCGGCGGATCAAGGCGCCAGACGACCTTCCGGGCGGCCTGGGGGCGGCACTGGGGCATCTGCGCAATCCGGCCCTGCTGGCCACCTGCGCCGCCGGTTTCGCCCTGCTGTTCTCGATGGTGGCCACCTTCACCTATGTGAACTTCTATCTGGCGCGGCCGCCCTATTCCCTGAATTCGGCCCAGTTGGGCATGATCTTCCTGGTCTATCTGATCGGTGCCGCGATCACCCCGGTGAGCGGCCCGGTGGTTCGCCGACTGGGCCGCCGCAAGGCCATGGTCATGGCCATCGGCTTCGCCTGCGTGGGCCTGAGCTTCACCCTGCTGGCGCCGCTGCCCGCCATCGTCGGCGGACTGGCGATCTACGTCACCGGCGTCTTTCTGGCCCAGTCGGTGGCCATGGGCTTCGTCGGCCAGGCGGCGCGCTCGGCCAAGGCCACCGCGGTCGGACTCTATGTCTGCACCTATTATGTCGGCGGCAGCGTCGGCGCGGTGCTCCCCGGCCTGTTGGTTTGGCAGAGCGGCGGGTGGGCTGGCTGCGTGTCGCTGATCCTCGCCGTCATGTGCGGCAGCGGCGGAACGGCCTGGTGGGCTTGGCGCGACGAACGCCGTCTGTGCCCGGCCGAGTGACCACGGGGGCAGGGTGGCCCGGGTCGCTAAATGGCCAATATCTCCACAATTTGTAGGGCGATAGCGCCTGAACATTGACCGAGCGTACAGGTCGGGGATTGTCCTGCCTGTGGCGCAATATTGTGGAGAATAGCCACTACTTGGCGTGGTAGTTATCCCGCAAGGGGCCATGACTGCCTCGCTGGTATTACAAAATTGGTGCTGACTGGTGCTACCAATTTTTATCTAGTTCGGGCAGATACCCACAGGCTGGTGTCAGGCCGAGCGTCGCGACATCAGGCTCACCCCTCGCAGTAGGAAAGGCGACAAGCCTTGAGCGACCAAGAAACCACTCAGCTGACCTACGTCTCCATGGCCTATGCGGTCATGTTCTATGCCGCTGCGGCCATCCTGGTCGTCGGCCTGGCCCTCAGGATCGGACGTTTCCTGCGCCGGCCGGCACCGTTGCGCGGCATCGGCGGAACGTCGTCCGCCCGCACCGTGCAGGCGGCGACGGATATGGTGCTGTTCCGCGGCACCTTTTTCAGCGACCGTCTGCAATGGATCTTCAGCGCCTGCTTCCATTTCGGCTTGGTCGTCGTGCTGCTGCGGCATATGCGCTACGCGCTCGATCCCGATTGGGTCGGGCCGCTGGTGTGGAAGGTGGTGGTGCTGGCCCAGCCCTTCGGCCTTTACGGCGGTCTCGCGCTGATGGCCGGTGTCGCCGGGTTCTGGGCCCGCCGCCTGCTGGTCAAGGAGGTGCGCGAAGCGTCCTCGCTCGGCGATCATGCGCTGCTGGCGCTGCTCCTGGCCATTCCCGCGGTCGGCTACCTCAACAACTGGGTGCATACCGACGTCGTCCAGGTGAAGGAATTCTTCGTCGGCTTGGCGACATTGAAATGGCAGCCCCTGCCGACCGATGCGCTGCTGCTCACCCATCTCTGGCTGGTCGCCTTGTTGATGGTGCTGCTGCCGTTCAGCCGGGTCCTGCATCTGGCCGGGGTATTCGAGAAGCGGGATGACACGCCGCTTGGCTTCTCGCTGGGCCGCAACAAGCGTCGCCTGGCGATCGCCGGCGTGGTCGCCGTCGTTCTGCTGGCGCCGGCGGCCATCGGCGCCGCGGCGGTGGCCGAGGAAGGGTGGACCGTACCGCAGCCCGACTTCTCCAAGCTGGCCCGGGTCCACAAGAACCTCGACGCCACCGTGATGATCCGCAATCACCCCAACTTCCTGATGGGGTCCCGCTCGATCGTCGTCTATCAGGGCGTGCGTACCGAGATCAACCGCATCGAGCAATGCGTCACTTGCCATGTGGTCAAAGGGGCCGACAAACAGCCGGTCGCCTACGACGACCCCAAACACTTCTGCCGTGAATGTCATAACAAGGCGGCGGTCAGCATCGACTGCTTCGAGTGCCACAATTCGAAGCCTCTGCCGCCGGCAAGCAAGGCCGACCTAGAAACGGCCACCCGGTTTGCCGCGCTGATGTCACGCTTCAATGAAAGGAGTGCCGTCCGATGAGCGAGAGCTGCGATGTCTCCCGCCGGGGACTCCTGGGGGCGGTAGCCGCCTTCGGCGCCGTGAGTCTGGCGCCCGGCGTGATGCTCTATGCACGGTCGGCCGACGAACCGGTCTCGGCCAAGGTGCGCTGGGGCATGCTGGTCGACACCACCCAATGCGACAAGGACTGCGACGCCTGCGTCGAGGCCTGCAACACCGAGTTCGGGCTGGTCAGCCATGGGCGACCGGATAGCGACCCGCAATGGATCCGCAAGCTGACGGTGACCGACCCCAGCACCGGCCGCAGCCAGAGCTTCCCGGTCATGTGTCAACACTGCGCCCATCCACCCTGCGTCGACGTCTGCCCGACCGGGGCCTCGTTCAAGCGGGCCGACGGCATCGTGCTGATCAACCGGCATATCTGCGTCGGCTGCCGTTATTGCGAGATGGCCTGCCCTTACATGGCCCGTAATTTCGTCCATGAGAACCTGACCGACCAGAAGCCTTATGCGCCGCGCGGCAAGGGCACCTCCGAGGCCTGCACCATGTGCGTGCACCGGGTCGATGCCGGGGGCACCCCAGCCTGCGTCGAGGCCTGCAGCAAGTCGGGCCGGGTCGCCATGTTGTTCGGCGACCTCAACGACCCGAACAGCGAGATTTCGAAGCGGGTCAGGTCGGTCAACACGACGCAGATCCGGTCCGACCTTCGGACCGATCCCGGCGTCCGCTATCAGGGACTGTGAGCCATGACGACTCCCATCACCTACCACACAATCGACGGACGCAACGCCGGCACCTGGGTCGTCCTCATCGGCTTCATTCTGCTCAGCGCATTGGGCGGCCTGGCGGCGCTCTACATGGAGCACAATGGTCACTGGGTGACCGGCATGACCAACCATGTGGTCTGGGGCCTGCCCCATGTGTTCGCTTTGTTCCTGATCGTTTCCTCGACCGGGGCGCTGAACGTCGCCTCGATCGGCTCGGTCTTCGAGAAGGCACCTTACAGGCCGTTCGGCCGGCTCTCCGGTCTGACCGCGCTGGCCCTGCAGGCTGGTGGTCTGGCCATCCTGGTGCTCGACCTCGGACGGTCCGACCGCATGGTGACCTTCGTCACCTACTACAATTTCAGTTCGATCTTCTCGATGAACGTCATTCTCTATTCCGGCTTCTTCGGCTTCGTCATCTTCTATCTGTGGACGATGATGGACCAGCGGATGGGCCATATGTATCGGCCGGCCGCCCTGTTCGCCTTCATCTGGCGATTGATCCTGACGACCGGTTCGGGGTCGATCTTCGGCTTCATGATTTCACGCAGCGCCTATCACTCGACGCTGGTGGCGCCGATGTTCATCGCCCTGTCGATGTCGTTTGGGGTGGCCATGTACTGCCTGGTGATGCTGTGGCTGAACGCCAGCACCGGCCGCAGATACCCGTCGCCCGAACTGCTGCGTCGGTTGCGCATCCTGCTGGCGATCCTGGTCGGGGTGTCGCTCTACATGGTGCTGGTCCATCACGTGACCAACCTCTACGTGGCCGAACGACGCGACGTCGAACGCTTCCTGCTGGTCGACAGCGGCATCTATGCTCCGTTGCTGTGGATCGGCTTCGGCCTGCTGGGCAGCCTGATCCCCATCTTCCTGGTGCTCAGTCCAGCCGGCAGCATCGGCTCGGCCAAGGCGACCCTGGGCCTTGCCTCGGCCCTGGTGGTGCTGGGCGGAAATTGCTTCATGTATGTCTTCATCGTCGGCGGCGAGGCGTTCCCACTGGAACTGTTCCCCGGCAAGATCCTCTCGTCGGCCGCTGGCGACGGCGCCATCGCCTCCTATGTCCCGAGCCTGCCGGAAATCGTGCTGGCCATCGGTGGCTACGGCGTCGCCGGGCTGTTGCTGGTGGTCGGACTGTGGGCCTTTCCGATGCTGCCCAGCAGCTTCGCCGCCGCCGAGCAGAAGGCCGAGGCCGAGGCCAAGGTCCGGGCGACCGCCGCACACTAAAGGGGGGCGGGAACCAGCTCTGTGTTCTCGCCGCGGGGAGCCCTTCGGGCTCCCCGCTTTCATTTGGGGGCCTCGTTGGAACGCGTTGACGTTCAACAAAGCCCCCGGCCCCACGCTTGCCGCAGAGCCATGGGCTGATTGAACCGCAGACGAAGGGGAATTCCGGTTGGGTCGCCGTCACAGGGCGAACTCATCTGCGTCTCTGCGGTTCCTAGACCTCACCTGCCGCCTCGCGTTGCAGCCAGGTGACGTCCACCGGGCCCCTGCCTGCCCAGCCGTTGGCCGAGCACCGGCAATAACCCGTCGGCAGGGCGGCCGACATTGAACCGCCAATACGCAGAGACGCAAAGACGTTGTAGCGTATCCGCAGATGACGCCGATGAACCCTGATAGGGATAATTGCGCCTATGGCGCTCCTTGGTGTCCGGACCAAGTCCAAAGCAAAAGGCGGCACCCGTTCAGGGCGCCGCCTTCGTTTGCTGCTTCACAGGCTGGTGGTTATTCGTCGCTCCAGCCGGTGATCATCATCTTGACCTTGTCGGTCAGCTTGTGGCCGGTGGTGGCCAGGTAAAGGTGGATCAGCAGGAACATGAAGATGATGAAGGCGAAGGCGTAATGGGCGAACGCCACCGGCACCAGGCCGTCCATCCCGAACCAGCGGTCGGGCGCCAGTGTCGGGTACAGATAGATCAAGCCGGTGATCATCAGCAGCGGGTAGACCAGGTACATGACCGCCCAATAGGTCACCTGCTGCAGCGGATTGAAGTTGTCATCGCGGGTGACCGGGAACGGGTGCGGAGCCCCGTGGAACATGTCCCACATGTAGAAGCGAAACTGCTTCCAGGCCCTGAGCGCGTATCCATGCGGTCGCGGGATGAACTGCCACCAGTTGCCCGAGATGATGTTGCCGAAGAAGAAGAACAGGTAATCGATGCACAGCGTGATGCCGGCAATGTTGTGCATCTCGCGAGCCAGACTGAATTTGATCAGGCCGACACCCGGGCGGGAATAGTGGAGACTGATGCCCGAGGCTATCAACGTCAGGATCAGCGCGGCATTGATCCAATGCCAGACCCGGATCCAGCGGGCCAGAATATAGATTCGCTCGGACATCAATGCCTCCCTTTACGGACCATCGCCGCAATGATGCGGAGCAGGCCATGCAGGCCCAGACCGCCCACCATCAGGGCCGTCAGGCCCCAGGTTATCCAGTCGACCCAGGCATTGCGCGTCGCTCCCACCACATAGGCCTGGCCCATGATGGCGGCATTGACGAAGCCCTGCTTCTCCAGTTCCTGTTCGGCGAAGTAGCGATAGAGCCGGGTCCGCAGGCTGGAGCTGGCGGAATGGCAGGCAGCGCAATCACGTTCGGCCTTGTCCTTGCCGACGATGAGATGCGAGGTGCCCTGCTCCTGCGGCGGGGTATGGCAGTCGACGCAACGCACGCTCTGCCAATGCAGTTCGGGATTGGGCTGCCAGCTGTGGGTCTTCACCAGATTGGGCCGCGGCCGTGTGGTGAACTGGCCCCAGCGGTAATCGCTGTCGTGGCAGTCACGGCACATGGTGTTGTCCTGGGCGGCGACGCGCTTGGCCGAGCCAAGCTGCTTCGGCTTCTGCAGGGCGTGCGGGTCGTGGCAGGACGTGCAGGTGAAGGCCAAGGGATGATTCTTGTAATGCAGCGTCTGCTGGAACTGGGCCAGTTTTTCGCGACCGGCGGTCTTATGACAATCCGGACAGGTCTTGATCTGGTAGCGGGAGTTGCCGACATGCGGATACTGCACATAGCTGTCGCCGTGACAGTCCTTGCAGGCCTCTTCGCCATGGACGGATTGCGCGAACCGCTCGCCACTGACCAACAACCGAGCCAGTCCCTTCAGGTTCATGTCGGCGCGCGGCGGGTTCTTCAGGCCCTCTTCGCTATGGCATGCCAGGCATTGGTTGTTGGCCTGTGTGGTTTCTTCGTCGACATCGGCCGCCCGGGCCATATAGGGCAACCCGGCGATGGCCAACAACACCGCCAACACGGCGGCAAACCTTATCTGCGTCATTGGTCCCCCTGTCAGGCGTGGAATGAATCCCTAGGGAATCCGTTCGCGCCAAGCATCATCCTTGCCCCCTGCGGGGCATTGCGAGCACGTTCGCGGCAAGTTCTAGAGAGCAGGATCGGACATTTGCGCTCCCGGTCTTTGACGCCAGTCTCTACGGGTGAGGGGCTGGTGAGGCTCCGTGGCCGCCACTCGACGAGGTGGCTGGCCAAAGACCCTAGTTTTGATACTAGCTTTCGCGGTCGCCTGGGAAAACAGCCAGAAATGGCAAAACCCATGATACCAGTGGCAGGAAACGTGCATGCCACCCATGCACGGATCGTCGGTTTGCCGAGTCGGCCGGATCGGCGTATCTTCCTCGGGGGAAGTTGGCGGTTCAGCCGTCTCATGATCGAATTAGGGGGCCCTATGCGAAGAGTGGTGTTCTCCACCTTGCTTCTTGGGGCGGTCGTCCTGTCGACGGCGGCCCTGGGCGCAGCGACCAAGAAGCCCACCGTGAGCTTCAGCGAAGATATTTTTCCCATCCTGCAGATCCGCTGCCAATCCTGCCATCAGGCAGGGCACGAGGGCTACGAGCGCAGCGGATTAAAGCTCGACAGCTATGAAGACCTGATGAAGGGGACGAAGTTCGGCCGCATCGTCGAACCGGGCGACGAGGCCACCAGCAATCTGATGGTCCTGTTGGACGGCCGGGCCGACAAGTCGCTGCAGATGCCGCATGGCAAGAAGCGCCTGTCGATCTGCGACCGCAACGCCATCCGCACCTGGATCCACGAGGGCGCACTCAACAACTGATCGGTGCCGGACTTCGCACACCGGAACCAGGCTTTAGCCTGGTGACTGGCGCGTTGAGCGCCCCGCAGCGAAGCGGAGGAGCCAAGCCGGCGGATGCCGGCGCCCGGCGCCTGAGGGACTAATTTTACACAAACCTTAGCACCACGAAGCCGCCGACCAGGGCGACGACGAAGGCGGTGGTGACCAGGGCC
>CAIOJO010000435.1 GCA_903858635.1 uncultured Telmatospirillum sp.
GCTTCCAATCGGACACGGTCGGCGGCATTCACTTCAAAGATGATCCCTGGGCGCATCCCACAGACTCGCACATCCGCGAGTCACCGGGAATCCTCAATAGGGTGATATCTGTTGGATTTTATCCACTAGGCCAAACACCATCGCATGCAGGATTGGGTGGCCTGGTATAGTGCGAATTATTCTCATCCACTCCCCCGCAGCCACGCCGCAGGCGGACGAATTGACTTGCCGTCGCATTTTATCTTCAATTTTTTCTTGGAAAGACTGTTTGGCTGGGTTAAACATAATTCACAGTTGATCGCGTTTCCTTGCCTGATCTCAGAAGGATCTCGATATGGCAATCCAAACAGGGGTATCGATAGCAGGTGCGACCGGCACCGCGGCGCCGGCTGCGACAGGTGCAGCAACCGCCGTCGAGGTCGAGCGCGAAGTCGCGCAAGCCGCCATGACCAAGGCCGCAGGCGCCAAGACGGCGGCCGGCGCCAAGGCGGCCGGCATGGCCGCGCCGGGAGCCCAGACTGCGGCAGTCAAGGGTATGGGCGGCGCCAAGGCGGCGACGATGGCTGGCCCCATGAAGGCCGCCGCGGCCACGGGCGTCGCCGGCACGGCCGCCGTCGGCGCGGGCAGCGCGGCCAGTCCGGTGGGCGCCGCCATGGCGGGCAACACGATATTGGCCGGCAAGGGGGTCTGCCTGGGCTTGGGCCTCGGGCTTGGGGCCTGGGGGCCGGTGATCCTCGGCGTCGCCGCAGTGGCCGGCGCCGTGTCCTTGTACGGCTATTACAAGAACCGGCCGACGCCAGCGGCGGCCGAATCGGTTTAGAAGGGGGCAATAGCGATGGCCGAAACAAAGATGATCGAGAACGAGGCCGCCGCCGGTGGCGGCCGGACACAATTGATGGCGGCATTGAGCTATCTGGGTATTCTGTGCTTCGTTCCGCTCTTGATGAGCAAGGACGACGAATACGTCTATTTCCATGCCAAGCAGGGCTTGGTATTGTGGATGTGGAGCGTGCTGGCGATGTTCGCGCTGCACCTGCCCGGCCTTGGCAAGTGGTTGTTCGGTTTCTCGTCCATGGCGGTGGTAGTGTTGTCTGTAGCCGGTCTGGCTTCGGTGGTTTTCCATCGGGCTTGGCGGCTTCCGCTGATCAGTTCGGTGGCTTCGGCCATTTGACGTACGCCGTTTCGGGATGGCCTGGGCGGCGCGGACGGGCGTCGACCCGGGCCTTTTCGTTTTGTGACTAAAGAGAGGTAGCGACGATGCAGACCCTTCTGCTGGCCAAGGTCGAGAGTGCGGCTCAAGCGTCGACGGTTTCCGCTCTCGCGGGCCAGACGGCAACGGTCTCCAAAGTATCGGCGGTCACAAAGCTCGCTACCCTGACACCGATTGCGTCGGGGCAAGCCCCCATCGTGGTCAAACTGGATGCCGCCCGCCAAGTGGCAGAGATGCAGGCGCTGGTCGGCAAGACCGTAGCGATCGGAAAATCACCTGCGGCGCTGGGTGGGATCGGCAACTGGATCAGCCTTTCCCCGGTGGCTTCGGCCAAAGCCGGTGGCGTCGCCGCCGGGGCCGTCGAGACCAGCCGTATGGTGATGATGAAAGTCGACGGGATCGGCGCCGCCAAACTGCCGGCGCTGGCTGGTAAGACTTTCACCGTGGCGCAGCCGCCGGTCGCCGCCGGAACCAAGGCGGCCGGCATGCTCTATCTGAACCCGACGGGCGGCGGCGATCTGGTGGCGCTGACCCTCCAGGACGCCCTGCCCCAGACCGGCAGCCTGGTCGGCAAGACCTTTACTGTCGCCCCGAGTCCCGCCGTTGGTGGGGCCGGCGGCAAGTTCCTGGTGCTGAAGCCGATGTCGGCGACTGTGGCGAAGGCCGGTAGCGCCTTTAGTGTCAAACTCGTCCCCGCGGCGGCGACCGGAGCAAGTGGCGCGACTGCGGCGAAGGCGGGTGGTGCCTTTGGCGTCAAATTCGTCCCCGCGGCGACTGGAGCAGGCGGCGCCACCACCGCTGCCGGAGCAGGGTCCGCCGCCGCCCTCGTGGCGACCGGCGCGGGCACGGTCAATCCGCTCACCGCCGCGACCGCCGGCAGCAGCATCCTGAGCGCTAAGGGGATCAGCCTTGGACTGGGCCTTGGACTGGGAGCCTGGGGACCGGTCGCCTTGGGCGTCGCCGGAATCGTCGGCGCCGCCACTCTTTATGCCTGGGCTCGCCGCCGCCATGGCTCCCCAGATGTTTCTGACGATATGCTCCTGGCAGCCGCTATCGAGGAATGAACCGACCCCACCACACGAGGCAATTTCAATGAGCTTTCAACTTGCGCCCTATCTGGCGAAATCGGTTCCCGGCGTCGGAGTTCTCGGCGGAATCGTCGGCGGAGCCGCCGCCCTTGCCAAGAATGCCCGCCTGCTGCACGAGAACCGGATCACCAAGACAGAGGCGGCGATCGATACCGGCAAGGAGACCGTGGGAGCCGGCTTGGCTACCGCATTTTCGGCGGTGGCGGCCGGTGCCGTTGGCGGTGGCTTGGCCGTATCGTTGGGCACCGCCTTGATCGCCGGCGTCGCCGCCAAATACCTATGGGATGTCGGCATGCAGGTGGTGGAAAAGGAACTTTCCACGGCATCCAAGGCCGCCGCGGATCCGTCTGACGACGATCTTATTCTGGAAGAATTGGCCTGACCCAGTTTCACAGTGTATGCACATTGCCGTTTGTGCGTAAGCAGTGACCAGAGTGCGGTGAATTCAAGGTTTCCTCATTTTGCTCGGAAAGAATTCCGAGACTCCTTCGGCGCCTGCTGTGCACCCTGAAGCGCGAGCGTTGTTCCCCTGATCGGGCGATACGCGCAAGTTAAAATGCGATAACATGTGTGCGACTATCTTTTGTGATTGGGATTAGTCCAACCATGGACCGCAAGCCGCGGTATCGCGCCCTCAATGTTCTGACCGCCGCCGAATGCCCGGTGGTTGATCGCCACATCGGCGATCTGTTGCGTGAATTGAGGATCACCGAAGTTACGAGCGTAAAGTCCATGGACCACGCCCGGTGGCAGCTTCAGCATAGCGGCAAGAAATTTGGGCTGGTCATCTGCGACAAACCGGGTGATCAGGGGCATCATAGTCTGTTGCAGTTCGTACGCTGGGACCAGGGTAACTTTGCGCCGTCTCTTCCGATCATCTGCGTTGCCGACGTATGGACGAGCGCCGAATTGGTCGCCACCCGTGATGCCGGAGCGACGGCGGCCCTGTCGATGCCGATTACCAAGCAAACCCTGCTATCCGCCGCGGCGTCCCGGTTCATCATGGCGCCAACTTTCCGCGGTGTCGATCGGCGTGGCGCCGGCGCCGCCGGCTACTCCGGACCATTTCGAAGGGCCGACGACGACAAACTCCGTCAAAAATCCGCAGCGCCGCCGGTCGTCTCGACCAATGAAGAGGTGGCCAGCCTTCCGACTCGCGGTCCAGAGTCGAGTTTGTCGTCGACAAGAGAACTTGCATCGAGCGTCGCCTGGTCGATGGCGATCGAGACAGGACAGAAAGAAGTTGACGACGAACATAGAATAATTCTCGAGATTTTGGGGGAACTGAGGACCGCATCAAACAATGGAGCGGATGCTATCCAGACCATCTTTGCTCGGCTTAGGGACTACCTTAAAGTCCACTTTGCGCATGAAGAGCAGCTGATGGATCGTTTCGAATACGACGAGCGCGATAGACATAAGAGACTTCATGCGAAATTTGCAGAAAAAGTTAATCGAATAGATTTAGATCGCGTTGGCGGTTCGGTCGGCCGGCAGAGGTTGTATATTTTAATATATGAATGGCTAATGTCGCATATCGCCGACGTCGATCGGGTCATGATTGCCAAGCTGAATGGCGAGTTTTACAAGGAAGAAGATGGTTCGTATGGCGCTCAAACTGCGATCGTAATCGATGACGCCTACAAGACAGCAGGGCATATACAAAGGATGTCTGTGCAACTCGCCAAAATCGGGAATAGCCACCGCAGGGCGGCCTTGTGCCACCGCATTGCCGATGCAACCGAGCGCTTGATCAACTTGTTGGTGCTCGCCGATTCGCGGATCGAGGCCCGGGGATGCACCGGATTCCAACTTTGCCGATTGCGTGACATTCGGGCGGCTGCGCTCACCAACGCCGATAGCCTTATCGAAGCGGCAGCGCGTAACCTGGTCCGCTACGGACCCGGTATCATTTTGGGAAAGCACGGAATTCCTTTTGGTGTGGGAGCCGTCGTCTCGCAGCAGATGGCAAGGGTGTCGACCCTCGTGGCCGTCATTGGAGGCGCCGACGCCATGAGCGAACTGTCAAGAACCGCCGTGGCCCAGGCGACGGACATCGTTGCTGCGATTGTTGCCCTGGAGTCGAGCGCCGCGGTCGAATTGCCGGACCTCGGTGCGCCGCCCGCGGCCAAAGCCGGGTGAGATTTGTTTAAGGAGATGTAACTACCGTGAGCAACGAAGACAACAAGCAAGCGGCCCTTGCTTTGATCAAGGGAATCATCAGTGACGCCAACGATATTGCGAAATTGGCCACGACGATGGCGGGTGACGCTACCGTAGATTTGCCCGACTGCGAAGAGAACGACGAACCCACCCCGACTGATCAGGCGGCACCCAAACCGAAATCCCAGGCGGAGGTGCTCGCGGCGTTGACCGCCAAGCCTACCCGTGGCCCCGCCCGTTGAAGGGCCGCCACGGTTTCCAGGAGCGCGCCGAAGGGGCGCCCGACAAGACTACTTGCTGCGGACGCTATAGCAGATCACATCCATGCCGTCGCCTGACAGGTCGGTGGCAGTCTTCCACTTGCGGGCGACCCGTTCGAAGGTGAAGAGTTCGGTCTTGGTCTGGGGATGTGAATACAGATCCTCGAGAACCAGAACCTCACCCACCGTTCCCACCGGCATCAATCGGGCCACCGGCGAAACGGAATCGGCAATCAGCTCATCGTTTTCACCGCCTTCAGTGTCCACCCGCACCGTCGCCCTGCCCAGGTTGATCGCCACATAGGATTCGACGTGCATATCTCGCAGCATCTTAATGTATAAGCCGCCACATTGGAGGGCATCTGTCGAATTATCGAAGCCCGCCAGGATTGCGTTCCCGCTGATCGTCATCGGAACCCGCGCATCGTGGCCGAAATAATTCTTGTTGTACTGAACCAGAAGGTCCAACAGCATCGCCTTTTCCGCTTTGGTCTTCCGCCCTATCTGCGCGGAGTACAGCGCGAGAATAGCCATGTCCTTTGTTTCGTATCGGAAGACTCGACTGCCGTCGGACCCCAGATCAATCGGCTCCTCGGTCGCCGGAGGCAGTAGGCTGGTCAAGTCCTCGGCATCTGGCTTGACCTCCAGGCTCACCTCGGCCTCACCCTCCGCGGCAGAGGGCTCCAGGTCCGTGGAGTCGAGCCCTTCCTCGTCGCCTTCGGCCTCGGACTCGATCATTGCCTCATCCAACTCCGGCACGGCCGCATCATCGGATAAGGGGTCGTTCGTCTCCGGCTCTGGCTGCCCGCCAAATGCGACAGGCTCGGCATCGCCCTCCTCTGCCGTGATCACCCAATCTTCGGGCTCGGCAAGCGGCGCGACAAAATCATCATCCGGAAAGGCTTGCGCACCGGCGCTCTCATCGGTCGGACCAAACTGAGCATCGTCACTTTCCGACGTCCTCTCATCGGCCGCCTGCTCTTCCGAGCCCCCGGCGGTGGGCTCCTGCCGGTTCATGGTCTGGCGAATGATTGCGCCGGACATGTTGGCGTCGTCTAGCCGGGCACCGGCCGTCACCGCATCGGTCAAATCAGCGCCGGTAAAATTAGCCTCTCGGGCATCTACGCCGGCCAGATTGGCACCGATCAACGTGGCCCCGGAAAAATTGGCCCCCATCAGCTTGGCGCCGGCCAGATTCGCCCCGGTGAGGTCCGCCCCGGACAAGTCTATCTTGCCCGCCAGATTCGCACCCGCCAGGTTGGCCATCCGCATGCTGGCGCCAGAGAGGTTCGCGCGGAGCAGCCACGCCCCCGCCATATTGGCCTTTTGGAGGTTGGTTCCGGAAAGGTCCGCCCCCTCCAGATTGGCCCGCGGAAGACTGCAATCCTTCAGGCAAGCCCCGGCGAGATTAGCCTTCCGCAGATCGGCGAGCGACAGCAGCGAGCCGCTCAGATCCATCCCCGAAAGGTTAGCCCCCCTCAAATTGGCGCTGGTGAGGTCGGGCCGCACGTCAGACTCCTGCTTGCGCCACGCGTTCCAGCTGCCAGTTCCCTGTCCGAGGTGCTGTAGGTGGTGTACGTTTCCCATTACAAGCAACCGACTATTCCTCTTGAAGCTTGTAGTATACACCACTCGACCGAAAATTCACCCAAATTTGTCATGGCGCGCTATCGCCCCCCCAAAGTCGACGTTCGGTTTAATCCCGCCCCCCCGCCTATAATAATGAGGGGGGGGAAGCAGGACGCAGCAGGTCCAACCTGCAAAAAAACGTAGCCTTTTTTCTTCTTCTCGGCCTGCCGCACAATAGCCGAATTTACTTACCCGGAGCTTTCCCCATCATACCAGCGATTCCGCTTTCCACTTTTCGCAATACGGCAGCAGTCTCTGTGCGAAGGCTTTTGACCAAATCGCCCTCTTCTCCGGCGCTCGTCCCCAGGACAACCGACATCCCGTCGGCGATCAGCTTCACAATGCCGGCACCGAGATCTTCGACCGCGACATTCTTGACCCCCGCCGGGTTGCTTTCCTCGTCCATTTCGCCCCCGTGAACCAAATGTATCATTCGCTCCAGCCCGCAATGATTGATGGTCGCCCTAGGCTGGCACCTGAAGCTACCTTCCGAGATTTCCCGACGTTCGGCAACGTCATTCTAGGTTGTTGTCGCATAAGAAGCGTATTCGCGATCGACGCCGGTGGCGCTCAGCTGAGCTTACGGTCGAACAATGCAGTCATCCGGGCCCGCTCGGTCTTGATCCAGTCCGAGACCTCGGCCAGCGCGGCCTCTTTGGCTCGATTTAGTTCGATCTCGGTGTCCCGCAAGATCCTTTCGCGGTGCTCGGCGACACTGGCCTCGACGCCGGCAATGCCATCGTTACGGCGGGCTTCAATTTCTGCGTCAATCACCGCCAATCGTTGGGCCCGATAGGCGGTTACGTCCCGGTCTGCCGCCTCCTGAACTATGGATCGGTGTGACGAGACCTCGGACTCCACCTCGGCCAACCTCTTGATCCGGGCGAGCGAGACGTCTTGCTCCATGGCCTGCACCAGTTCCCCGCGTCGCAAGGCGACTTCCGCCTCCACCGCGGCCAGTTTCTGCGTCCGTGCATCAGACACGCCCAGCTCGGTGGCGCTTAGCAATTCGCTCCGACGCGCGGCGACCTCCGACTCTATCGCCGCAAGACCACGTGCACGGGCGGCCGACATGTCGTCTTCCACCGCCTCCAGCATGGTCCTGTGCCGCACCGCCAACTCGCGTTCGACCGCGGCTAGACCCTTGACGCGCACGGTCATCGCGATTTTGCGTGCGTCCGCTTCCGCAGCCAGTTCGGCAATCTGCCCGGATAGCAGTTCGCGCCTGGCCGCAAGATCCACAAGTTGAGCCTCGATCCCGCCGAGCGCCGCTTCACCTTCGGCCGAACTCCGCTCGCCAGTATGGGCAAGCCGAATGCTCCAGGCGGCAACAACAACGAAGACGGCGACAAGTGCGGCAACCGTGGCCCACATCCTTCAAGCCTCTCGCGGCTTGATCAGAAGGTTGTGTGTGTTCATCCGATCACCACACCAGGCCAGAATCGTGAAAGAAAGCCACAGTAGCCCTGTCGCCGCTCGGCAACAATTCCACCCGGAGGCCTTCAGCCTTAATTCCCGGGTCGGCGCTTCGGCCATGCTATTGGCGCCGATACCAGATCGTTCGAGGTGCCGCTTCTCGTCGCCATTACCCTCTTTGCGCGACATCAACTGAAGCGCTCGACGCGGCTCCAACTGACCCGCCCGCCGGCGCATGGCCGCCGAGTAGTCTGCGGTCAGGGGCGAGCCCCACCTTGCGGAGCCGGACCGGTGACGCCGGCCAAGCGGTAAAGCATCCAGCGGAGTCCTCGCGCCTCCTCCTTTACACCGAGCCGAGTGGCCGCCCGCGCCGCTGCCCTGATCCCGGGGATAGGCAGCGAACCGACCCGGCGTGCCTCGACCAGTTTCGTCGCCCAGTCGCGAACGAACAGGTCGCCACTGGCGGCAAAGCGCCGGAACAACTTCGATTCCTGGGGATCGACGAAGTCCGCCCGGGTAAGGATCAGGTTTTCGCCATTGTGGCAACGCTTGAACAATCCCGGATCGAACATCAGCGCACGCAGGGATAGTAGGATGACCAGCATGGAGAAATGATCGAGGGCCGCGTCGAAATGGTTTTGATGCCGCGCCGGGTGCTGGAAATTGATGCTCCCCAGCAGGGGGCAGGACAGCGCTCGCAGATCGGGAAGGTACATCGAATCGTAATCGATGAGCTTCAGATTCCCGTCCGAGGTCACCATCACATTGTCGTGCTTGAGGTCGCCATGCGCCACGCCGCGGTTCAACAGGTCAAGGCAAAGCCTGGCCCAGGCCCGCCCCAACTCGGCAAGGGCGCTCCGCTCGTCCTGGATGCATAAATCTCCGACGACCTCGGCCAGGCTCCGGCCGATGATCCAGGGCATACTGACCACCGGATAGTCGCCCGAACCAGCAATCGTCGAGGTCACGAAAAGCTCGTTCGGATGGAAGTTCAGATCTACGAAATAGGGCGATGGGCTGGTCCGCACGAAACGGGATATCGCCTGATAACGGCGTTGGAGATCCGGTAGGTCGCGAATGAAACACTTGATCGCCAATTGGACGCCGTTGGCGTTGGTGACCCTGAACACCCCGGCGAAATTACCGGCCAGGAATTGCGGCTGGCGCCGGACATCCCGACAGGGAACAACCTCAAGCGTGGCGAACCGCGTCCCGGCACTGGACAATGCGGCCTTATAGTCCGCCAGCAACGGAAATGTCATGGCGCATCCTCGGCCTCCAGACCTTCGATGGCGACCGATCCCCAATCCACATCGATCATCACCACGGTCGCGTCGTCGTTGGCCAGCAGTCCCTGGTCGCAACGCCGCTTCATGGCGGCGGCGAAAAGCGCTTCGCTGGCCAGCTGATTGCGCAACTCGTCAAGCAGGTCGGACCGGCAGGGCTCCGCCACATGGAGACGGGCCGCAGCCGCCAGTCGACCGCTGCCGTTGCTCAACCGCCGGAATTCCGGCCCCATCGCCGCTCGGCCACCCGAGGCCAAATGCCTCAACAGCAGAAACTGACCGATGGCATCCGAGGCCAGGACGATGCTGGCCTGCACCGGAAGCATGACCTTGCCGACGCGCAATCCGGCGGCGACAGGAACGTCCTTCCAGTTCAACAAATGTGGATCGCGTTCGAAGTCTTCCAGCCGATCAGGGTGGGCCGCAGTCAGTTTCGGCCGCACCCCGGTTCGATCGAAAATCAGGACAGGGCAATCGCCATAGGCCAGCCAGTGCAAGGATGGTTCCGCCACGCTATCATCTAGCCAACAAGCTGCCAGCGCCGCGCAAGACCCCTCGCGGACGAATTTGGCGTGCTTCGCAGGTTCCGAGAGCGCATGCGCCATGTACTCGCTTCGAAACTCCAGGCAGAAGCTGGCCAGCCAGGCGTCCAGCCCCGACAGGTCAACAACCGGCGTAAGCGGTAGTCGGTTCACCAGTGCATCGGCCCACGGGCCACAGAACAGGCCGCTCGCCCCTGCCCCGTCGGCCACGGCCGCCAACATCCCGTTTGTCCCGCGACGCTCGACACGGAAGCGGTCCTCGTTGGCTCGCCACACTGTCGCGACAGCATTGGAAAAAAAGTCGTTGCGTGGCTTCACCACCGACTGAGCGTGGATCGACAGAGTAAGGTCCTGATCGGGTTTCCCGTCGCCCTGGTTCGGCGCTGGCAAAGGGTGGTCCATGGAGTCAGCGATCCTGCCCCCCGGTCGTGCTCGTCGCCTCGAGTTCGGTGGCGACCGGAGAGAACACCACGGCCGGCCGCGTGCCAATGTCCAAGAGCTTCACCAGAGCCACCGCATCGGCGTTGAACGCCATGCCGCGCACCGTCGAAGTCGCGTCCGGATCGCGCTCGAAGATCTCGCAAATAGCCGCGTGATGGCGGGGCGACAATTCGCTCGACATCTCGAACAGCAAACGGGCATAGGAATCGTTCGGCAATTGCGTAGCGCTCGAGGGAAACAGCAAGGGAGCCTCGCCCCCGCCGGCAATGTGGCAATTGATCAGCAACACATTTCCGTCTGTCATCTTCAGTCGCATTAGGCTTCGGGCCGTCGCCAGCAATTCTTGCTCGGTGTCGACATCGTTGGCCATGCCGTCGGAAATATTGATGACGACAGGTGGGAACGACGTGGGATTCCGAAGGATCCACGCCCCCAAGGTGGCACGGGCCAAGCTGATAGCCCCGTTCATCGGGGTGCTATCCACCGCCACCGGCTCGATCCAGCGGGAAATGCCGATACGTTCAACCACCGGCTGGCCCCGCACCGTCACGGTGATTTCCTGCTCAACGGTCTCGGCATTCTCGGCCACCTCCGAGATTGGCACCAGTCCACGTCCGGCCAAGCCGTGGCGCCAACAGAACTCTGGCCGGTTGGTGCGACCATAACCGATGACACCGATATCGAAATAGTCGCGCACGCCTTCGTCCCGCATGCACCGGTTGACCAATTCGTCGAGAGTTCGATTCAGCGCATCGGCCACCACCGTCGCACGGCTGACCTGCCGTCCGCGTTCGTCCATCCCGAAGGGCTTATTCATCGAACGCGACTGGTCGACCAGAAACACGAACGCGCCACGACGCTCGCGGCTGATTTCCTGCGAATATGCCATCTTGTGCTCCTTGGCCGCCTTAACGCCGCCGCAACCAAGCCCGAATTCTGGCCGAAACGGCCGGTGGAATCGTCCACGGAACACGCGGTCTCGGCCCAAGGATCCGCTGGACCAGCCAGATGCCCGAAATTGCCAGCGCCGCAACCATCATCAACAATATAAAGAGATGGACGAACAAGGCGGCGGTCGCCACGGCGATGACCATGACGGCCAAAAACTTGAACCATCCATCGGAATTCATCGCTCTGCGCCATCTATCCCCCGCCACATTCAGGCGGAAGACACTGCTGCCGGCCTTCGGTCCTTTCATGATGTCCCGTGGCCTCCGGTTACGTCGGGCGGTTAGAAACCGAGCCTAAGCGCGCGCAAGATGCGGCCGCCGCGCCACTGGTCAAGGCGGTAACCGAGCAGCGCGACAACGACCATGGCATAGGCATAGGGCTCGCCGTTTTCATGGGTCGCGGCAAAAATGAAGTGCAAGGCCACAAGGCAGCTGATCGCATAGGTGGCGCGGTGCAGTTTCTTCCATCGCTTGCCGCCGATCCGCTTTATCTGGCTGTCGACAGAGGTGATGGCCAATGGCGCCAGGAGACAAAAAGCCAGCAATCCCAGAAGGATGAAGGGACGCTTATAGGTATCGGCCACCATATCGTCGAGGTTCAGGGCCCATTCCAGGGTGACATAGGCCAGAACATGCAATGCGGCATAGAAAAACGCGTAAAGGCCCATCATGCGCCGGTATTTGGCCAGGGTCTTGATGCCGGTGATTTCCTGGACCGGCCGCATGGCCAGCGAGATGATCAGGAAGGTAAAGGCCCAGTCGCCCAGGTAGCGATTGACGAAGCCGACGGGGGCCTCGCCAAGCGAATCACTGGCAAGATAGCCCTCGATCACGCTGCGCCCGACCAACCACACGAAGGGCAGAGCCGCCGTCAGGAAGACCAGGGGCTTCCAATTCACCTTGCGGACGGACATCAGGTGGTGATCGTTGGTTTCGTCGATGCCATTCAGCAGGAGCCAGCCGGCGAACAGGGTCACCAGCATCTTGCCCGTTCCCATCAGGATGAAGGGGGCGCGTGGTCCCAGGGCATCGAAGTAATAACCGCTGCTTTGCACCAACATCACCGTGCCGATGCCTCCGGCCAGATAGGCCGCTCCCAGCATGGACCCCAGGATGGGCTTGGGCGTCACGTCGATGGTCAGGACCTTGAGGGTCACCATGCAGCCGGCATGACCGATGCCGACCATCAGCAGCGGCAACGCCACCATCCAATTGAATGGGTTGGCAAACATCCCCAGGCCGATATATCCGACGCCCGCCAGGGAAAGGCTGGCGCCAATGGCGGAAATGCGGCTGTGGCTTTCGATGAAGCGCTTCCACAGCGGGATCGACACCAGCACCGCTACGCCCAGCAGACCGATCATGACGGCAGCATGAGCGGCGGCAAAGGTCCGGGTTACCCCCACCAGATCCGATATCGAAATGCACCAGAGCGAGAAGAACAGGCTGAGGATGATTACATCGGCACGGGTGTAGAAGGCGGCGGCGAAGGCCAACTGCATGCGGGGATCGCTGCTGATCACCGCCCACACCTGCTTCAGGGGATGCACATCCCCGTCATGGGTGGGGGCGACGTCCCTCAGGGTGCTGCGCGTCATTTGAAAGCCGGCGAGGCCGGCCAACAGCGGCAATGACATGATGATGAAGACACCAGCCGGGTGCTGCGCCATCTGCATCAGGATGGCCGACAGCATGGTGCCGCCGAATACCATCATGAACACCACGTTCCCCATTAGGCGCGGCCGGTTGGTAGAAGAGGTGACATCGCCCACCAGGGTCGAGAGCTGCAGCTGGACGGTATCGGCGCTCGCCGTCACCAGCACCCGGGTCAAGTAGAACAGCGACAGTCCGCCCGTCCCGATGGCCAACGCAATCTTCAGGCTGACCAGCGACAGTGCGGCGCCGGCGGCGAGGGTCAGGAAGCCGAAGGCAATGATTCGAACGCGGCCAACCCGATCCGACATCAGGCCGAACCAGCCGACGCAGATGATCGAGATGATTTCCGCGACCACTTCGATGTCGGCATTGATCGCGCCTTCCTTTTCGAAGGCAATGCCGAAGATCTGATCCAGGAGCAGCGGTTGAATAGCGACGCTTAGGGCCGCCATCAGCGCGCCGGCGGCCACCAGCAGGTAGATCACGTTCCACTGCGCACGAGCGAAGCCGGTCACCACGGCCTCGGCGATGGGCTCACCGTTCCTCGGCATCGGTGCCTCCCGCCTCGGTCCACAACCCTTTGAGATGGTTGTCGCGGAGGGTGCACACCTCGCCATTTGTCATCACGCTCTGGCCGTAGGCGAGCGCCGTGCTGCCTTGGGCAGGGTCACGAAAGGCGGTCCCCTTGACGAACATACCGGACCGGACTGCACAGCCCGCGGCTTGCAAGAACCACCGTGGGCCAAGGTCGATCCAAAGGGGTGGGTTGATCCCATCGTCGACCAGGACGTAAACGTCTCCCCAGACCGACTGGACGCCGGAACCGGCAATCTTCAAGACCTTCCCCTGATAGCGATAGGGCACCAGCCATTCGTGGATTTCATGCCCGATGCCGTTCTGCGAGGTAACCTCCATGGCCACGCTGACCGCCTGCGGCGACAATGCGGCGGCAGGCAAAGACGGAACAACCGCCCCATTGTCACCGTCGGGCACGCTGCCCTTTGACACGACGCGATGGCAATTGGCGCAAGCGACCTTTGCGCGCCCGTCGATGTGCGGCGACGGCGTCCCCTTGACGATGGGCAACGCTCTCGACTGCGGGCCGGTGGCAATTTTCGGCGCAACGACGATGTGGCAGCTTGAGCACACCATCTTTTCGCGACCGTCGCGATGGGGAGCGGGCATCCCGGCGACAATGGGAGCCGCTCGGTCGTAGGTATGATCCCGCCAGGGATCTTCGCTAAACGCCGCGGTCAGAAACAACGCCAGGCTGAACGCGATGCCCAGGGCCATGATCCAGACCGCAATGTTGGGATGAGAAGCAGCCTTGGGCGTCACGAGTCTTCAACCATGAGTGAATTTGCCATCTCCCGATCGCGGAAGTGGAAGCTAAACCATCATTCGAATTTTTACAATTTACCTCTGATCGTGCAGCCGCGTCTGGGAAGCGACGTCTTGGTCAGATTTGGCCAGGCTCGTGCGGCTGACGCGTTGCAGAGCAGCCGATTGGGAGTCGGCGCCGACGCGGTCTTTCAAGAGATTTTCTGCCTGAGCGATTCTCTCCGAAGCGACTTGCTGCAAGCGCATGTCATTGCCGCCATTCCAATCATCCAACCCGGTGTCCAGTTCTGCCAGCGCCAACAGGCTCTTCCAGACCCGCCTGATTTGGTCAAGGAGATCTCCCGGGAGACCGTCGTAACCTCCCAGGATTTTGATAAGGGCCTCGAATTGCATCATCTTGTCATAGATCTTGAACGCCGACCCCACCGATGCCGGGCTTGTTCCGTCGATCATTTGTTGCGCCTGTCGGCTTATGTGATCGAGTCCATCGGAAAGGATATTCTGCGAAAAGCGGCTAATCGCCCCCATGATTTGCTTGTATTTATTATCAAAGAATGGCGTATCGGGCGAGTCCTCCCTACAGTAACCGTAAATCAATACCATTAGGTTCAACAGTCGATTGAAGAGATCGTTAAACCTCCCCTTTTCACCATCGGTCTGGTCTGCAGCACTTCCGGCAAGCTGAGCATTGAGTTCGTTGACCAGGCGAACGGCCTCATGGGCGACCTGAGCGCGCCGGCGAAAGAACATCGACCTTGCGACCGGTCCGGTGGCGTCTTGCGGCTGCTGACCGGGTTGCAGCCGGTCATCGAGGGCGGTGGCCGCACCCGGGTCAACCGGCGACGAAGCCTGGCCGAATGACGGCCCCAGCGGCGCGACCGATCGCTCTGACCGAGACCCTGCCGCTTCCGTAAAGCCTGGGCCATCCGCCTGCGCAACCGACTCTGCGCCAAAGCGTCCCGGCAGTGGCTTATCGGTGGCGCGGCGGAGCAGGCCAGCGTGATTGGTCGACGTATCGCGCCGCCGGTCGGGACCAACGAAATTGTTGGTGTCGATGAATTTTCGCGTGTCGCCAAGGGCCGCCGAGACCCTCTTCAGGGTATTCCCCAGGGTCAGGGGAAGGGTCAGGAACCCGCTGGCTCCGGCGTCACGGGCGGCGCGAAGAAGGTCGCTCCCCGGGTTATGGGGGACGCATAGAAGGAAAGGAACCATTTTGGCCGTCCCGTGCAATTCCCGGCGCAGGTACTGCAGCAGAGCCCGGTAAGTATCGTCTGATCCCGCCCAAACGACCAGATCAAGCGTGGTATAGCGAAGCTGCAGGACCGCGTGGTCGTAAGTTTCGACTTCATGAACTACCCCGGTCCCGACCTGCTTGAGCACTCCCGCCAGCAGCTTGCGCATGGTCTTCGACGAACAGATCAGGAGACAGGATCGTTCCTTGGTTGGCTGGGAGTGCACCATGAAACTCTATTCTATTTCATCCATAGGGTCCGCATTTGCTATCAGCCGCGCCAAGGGCTGATTATCGACGTTCTCATCGGTCAAGACACCACGATACCGTGTATCGACGGTCAAGATATGATTGCCAATCCAGTTGGCGACCAGGTCGGACAATGGATCCAACCTCGCTTTGTCGCCATCCCTGTAATCTTGAATGATGCGCGAGACGACTGCCGCAAAGTCATCGTGGAGCGCAATATGGGCCTCCAGATCAGGATAGTCGGCCGCGGCCAGGGCCGTTTCTTCGCGCAGGAAATGACCTTCGATGTATTCCTCGAGGATATTGAGAGCGGTCTCGATCAGAGCATCCCGGTTTTCCACCCGACAGGACTGGAACTCCTGCAATAACGCCGACACTCGGAAGAATGCCTGATGATCATCATCGATGACATCGACCCCAACCGACATAGCATCCGTCCATTCGGGAATTGCCAAGACCCAACCCATGCGCTGCTTCAGAACGTCTCGGCCACCCGCGCCGCCTGGGCGATCAGGGTCCGGCTCCAGCACTATAGTCACGGTTCAGACTCGGCACCAGACGACACCTGCGCGTGAGGAGCGCTCCATCAGCCGATGAGCTTGGCGCCCGCCAAGATCAGGGCACCGGCGAGGACCGGTTTTAATGCCACATCCGGAACGCGCCCCGCCGCGAAACTCCCGATCATGATTCCCGGTATGGAGCCGGTCAACAGGGATCCCAGGAGCGGGAAGTCCACCGAACCGATAACCATGTGCCCGAGGCCGGCAACCAGGGTCAGGGGGACGGCATGCGCAATATCCGATCCGACAACCCGGATGGTGGGTAGGTTGGGATACAGCAGCAGCAGCGCTGTGACACCAAGGGCCCCGGCGCCCACCGACGAGGTGGACACCAGGACGCCAAGGGCCGCACCGGTGGCGATAGTGAGGCGCATTGTCTGCTTGGCGTTCCGCTCGGGCGCGTGACGGGCGACCCAAGCCAGGATATGCCGGCGAAAAATCAGCACACCGGCGGTCAGAATAAGGGCCATCCCCAGCAAATTCGAAATCAAGACGGAAGACCGCTCGCCGGTGATCCCGAACTGGTAGAGCACCACCAGTGTCAGCGCTGTGGCCGGGACACTGCCCATGGCAAGCCGCCGAACGATACGCCAATCAATTGACCCACTCCAACCGTGGACGGCGGTTCCCACGGTTTTGGTCACGGCTGCATAGATCAAGTCGGTACCAACGGCCGTCGCCGGGTGAATCCCGAACAACAAAACCAATAGCGGGGTCATCAAAGAGCCACCGCCGACCCCGGTAAACCCCACCAGCATCCCCACCACGAAACCGGAGAGCGAGTAGGCCGGATGAAAAGCACTCACAAGGCTCGAAATCTCCAGCCTCCCGGCTCAGAGGAGCGAAGAGCTACTCTATAGTTCCGGGGGCTCGGGGAATAAACTACATTATGCGAATGTTCTTGGTCGTTGGAGGCCAACCGACCCGGCTGGAGGCAAGGTCTCCGCCAGCTGCGGGCAATTGGATATTATTCGGGATCAGGCCGCCACAGCCTCGCTAAGCCGCCCCCGGCACTTGTCCCTAATGCGCATGGTCCCCCACGGCCTGTTGGCGACGAAGCACCGCATCCACCTGCTGCTGGGAGAACGCCTTTTGCGAACCTTCATGTTGCCGACGTTCATCTTCAATAAGCTCCTCGGCGCGCCTCCGAACCTCGCGCCGATGCTGCTCCTCCTCGATGCTCGCAGCCAAGGCGATAAGTTCCTCTTCGGTAAGATCCACGACGCAGACGCTGACACGGGGATAAAGCATGATGGCTCCCTCCTTTCCCAATGAACCAGAGGTAGCAGATGCGTGATGGCAGGGTTGCACGATTCCGCGGTATTATTCGCCAGTGGTAGGGCTTCGGTCGAACCGGAGGCACCGCAAGAACGGGCGCGGACCAATCCACATTCTCGGAACTCTGCGTTTGCGCTACCATGACCGAAGATTTGGCCGGATGGGCCATCCATCTGGGAAATGGCGAAGGACATGTCGATACTTTTATCTGCACTTGCTCCAATACTGCTCCTGGCCGTATCGAACGTCTTCATGACCTTCGCATGGTATGGCCACCTCAAATTCACCGATAAGCCTTTGTGGCTCGTGGTCGTCGCCAGCTGGTCTATTGCTTTTATTGAATATTGCTTCGCAGTTCCTGCAAATCGCATCGGACACAGCACATATTCCGCCGCAGAATTGAAAACCATACAGGAAATTATCACTCTTATAGTGTTCGCCTTATTCTCAGCTACCTACCTTGGCGAGAGAATTACGATCAACCATGGCATCGGCTTTGCGCTAATTTGTGCTGGCGCCTTTTTCGTGTTCAAAGCACCGATTGGCTGATTCCATAGCTCCCCATTGACAGCTGTTGTTCGATCCGGCAAGCACACCGTGCCTTCCGTCAGGCCAAACCGGGCTTGCCAGGGCGCGGCGGCACTGTCGATAGCAAGTTAAGTTGTCCGGTATTCGTAGCACACGGTTTGTCCGCTTTTGGATCGCCGGGGGTGGGGTACCCCACCCCCGGCGGCCGGCGCCGGAGCGGATATCAGGCGGCCTGTTTGGTCTGCGCGATCTGGGTGCCGTCGGCGACATAGCGTGCCAGGCAACGGGGTCCGTGGAAGACGGCGAGTTGGCCGTCGGGGTATTGGTGGACACGCACCCGGGTCTTGGCGAAGTGATGGCGCCATGGCACGGCCGGTAGCTGTAGCGTCATCCCGTGGAAACGTACGGTGTTGTCGTTGCCCACCTGGCGATCCTCCTGGACGCAGAGGATGTCGTGCCAGGCGCCGCCGGCATCGAGGACGAAGGCGGAGCCTGGCTGCTCGGGTTTTACGGCGAAGCGGGCATTGTGGTCGGGCAGATAGGTTTCGGTGATGAACCGATTGGCCTCGGCCAGTGTGGTGATGCCGGCCAACGCCAGTTCCTTGGGCAAGCGGTCCTGCAGGGTACCGAACATCCGCTCCGAGCGACCGCGGGCCTCCGGGGAATAGGCCGCGATGTGCTCGATGCCGAGCCGCTCCAGGGCCCGCCCAACCTGGGTGAGCGCCGTCTTGTCGACCGGCTCGCCGGCCTTTGGCGTGTAGAAATAGTGCGTCCCCCGATCGGTGTAGAGCGAGCAAAACAGCCCCTGGCGGCACGCAACGTCGCGGAGGCCTTGGAAACTGCTCATTGTCCCTTCCTCCTCCACCAGGAAGGCCGAGTAGATCTCGCTGGTGGCATCGTCCATGGTGACGATCAGGTCCCACTCGGCCTCCATCGCCGGGATCCACCGATGTCGCGAGCCATCTTGATGCAGCATCATGCCGGGCAAGGGCCGCCGTGGCCGTTTCTTGCGATGCGCCGAGCGGCGCGGCGCCTTCTGCACCAAGCCATGGGTGTGCAGGACCGTCTTGGTCCAGGTATAGCTCATCGGAAAGTGGTGTTCCTTGCGCAGCTTCTCGTGGAAATGCTTGACGTTGAAACCGCCGTAACGCTGGCGGTAAAGACGAACCACCTCGGCAACCACATCCTCCGGCCCACGGCGTGGCGACGGTCGGCCAAGACGGCGATCGAGAAGACCCTCCGCCCCCTCTTGCTCGAAGCGCCCCAGCCAGCGGCGAAACGTCCGCTCGCTCATCCCTAGAATTTCCGCGGCCTCTCGCTGGGTCAGTTCGTCCTGTTCCCAACGATCCGCCATGATCTCAAATCGCATCATGCGAAGCCCCTGTACCACTTCTGGCCGTCTCATCGTCGCCCCCTTGTTGGAGCGATTCTGAAACCGGTCAGATCATTTGCTACAAAGACCGGACATATCACCTGCTAGCGACACCAGGGCGCGGCGGCACTATTCGGTTTGTTGTTCCTCGGCTATGCTGCCCCGGCCAGGGTCGGGCGGCCTGCGGATTAGAGGGTGATCTCGTTTGACTATTCAGCTGATTGAAGCGCCACGACAAAAGGTCGAGCCGCACCACTGGAACGCATTGTACCTCTCGTCGGCGTTTTGCCTGATGATGATGACACTGGCGGTCGGAACCCAACCACTGTTCCTGCGGAACGTTCTGGGCATCTCCCCCGACAGCGCCGGAACGATCAATTCCAATATCATGGTGCTGGCGGAAACGCTGGAACTGGTCGTCGTCGGATCGGTGGGCTACCTGTCCGATCGACTGGGACGGGTACGCATCATGGTCGTAGGCTTTGCTCTGGCGGGGTTGGGGGCGCTGATGGCGCCCTTCAGCGCCGCAATCGCCCATCTGCTGGGCGGCGGCGGCCTGGTTCTCTACTACCTGGCTCGGCTGATCATGGCGGCCGGCATCGGCGCGGTATGGCCGCAAGTGTCAACCCTGGCCGGCGACTACACCGTCGAAGCCAATCGGGCCCGCCTGATGGCCAACAATGCGTTCATGATGGCGTTCGGAAAAACGCTTGTTTACCTGATCTTGATGCGGATCCCCCTCCATGCCGGGGTGATCGTAACGATGCTGTTGATCGCCGCGACGGCATTTGCCGGGGCGTGGTTGGCCCATAGCCGGCTGATCGATGTGGCACCGAAGATGCGCCAACGGGCTGTCCCATGGCGGCAGATCCGCCAGTTGTTGCGGGACGAGCCCCGATTGCGGCTGTGCTTCGCCACCTCCTTCCTGGCCCGCAGCGACATGGTCATCACGGCGCTGTTCCTGATGCTTTGGTACGTCTATTTCGCCGATATCGTCGACGTCACCGACGAACAGGCGGCGGCACGTGGCGGGTTGATGATCGGACTGGCCGGTGTGGTGGTGATGGCATCGATCCCCGTCTGGAAGATGGTCATCCACCGTTACGGGCGGGTGACGGCAATCATTGCCGGCTTGGCCCTGTCGGGACTGGGCTTCGTCTCGATGGCGCTGGTCGCCAATCCCTTCGAATGGTTCATCGTACTCCCGGTAATCCTGACGGCGGCCGGCCAAGCCGGCTGCTTCGTGGCGCCTCAGGTCTTGACCGTCGATGTGACACCGCCCGACATCCTTGGCTCAGTTCTAGGCGCCTCCAATGTGGTCGGTGGCCTCGGCATTATCTTTTTTGTTCAAGTGGGTGGAATATTGTTCGATACGTTGGGGCCCTCGGCCCCTTTCGTCTTTGTCGGTCTGGCCAATTTCAAAGTGATCGCCTATGCGATTTTCCTTCTGGGGCGCGCCGCAAGACTGCCGGCGCCCGCCGATTCATTGGAAGACGCCTTCTGAGGTTATCGTCCTTCGACGTGAGCGCTGGATGGCGCATTCATTGAGAGATATCCATGCCTGCCGGTGAAACAAAGACCCCTAGTCAGGCTCGCGCTCTGGCGAACCTGAAGGGGATGGTTATGATCGTCACCGATGTTGCATTTGCCCGCAGCGAGATTCACCAAGAATTGACGAAAGCGGGGGCCAGAGCCGTTGCCGGTGTCGAAGACAACATCGCCGCCTTGCAGACTCTGCGCGACAGCCCGGATCGCTGGGGCTTGGTCATATGCGATATTGATGTGGGGGGCCTGCGCCTGCTGCGGGGGCTGCGAAACGACCTCTCGTTACCGGAGTCCCTCCGCGCCGTCCCTTTCATTATGCTGGCCACGGAGCCCACGGCTGCCCATGTCTCGGATATCCGGGCGGCCGGAGCAGATGGGGTCGTGGCAAAGCCTTTCAATGGTGCAAAATTGATCTCCACAACCCTCAAGGCCCTGGCGGCCCGCCACAAATAGACGGGTCACGATCGGGCGAGCGGTTTCTTGCCGCCGCAATCGGTGCCCCCGCCGCAGCTTCCACAGCCGCCCCCCTTGGCCAGCAACCGGCGCGCGCGCCGAACGACGAAGACGAGGCAAGGCGCCAGGATCAGCCCCAAAACCACGTAATCCGAAAGGCCATTGCCGCTCATGTAACAAGCCCTCCCACCAATAGGACAAGCCACGCCAGGACCCAGGCGAAGCCGAACGAAAATACCACCGAGAACGCCGCCCATCGCCAACTGCCGGCTTCGCGCCAGATGACGGCGATCGTCGACAGGCAAGGCGAATAAAGCAGAATAAACACCAAGAAGGCGAAGGCTCGCAGCGGCGGCATAGCACCGGCTAGGGCGGCCTTCAGGCCATCCTTCTCGCCTTCCTCCGATTGGTTGTAGAGCACGGCATAACTGGCCACCACCACCTCCTTGGCGACAAAGCCGGTGAGGATGGCGGTGGTATCGCGCCAGTCGAAGCCCAACGCTCCGAACAGTGGGGTGACGGCTTGGCTGGCACGGCCGAGATAGCTGTGAACCAAACGGTCTTGGTTCTTCTGCAACTCCAGGTGAGCGAGCAGTTCGGCCCGCTCGGGAGTATCCTCCTGGGCCTGGGCGACCGTGATGCTCGCGGTAAATTCCTCTGTGCGATCGGTATGGTTCGGGAAGGCCTGCAGGAACCAGATGACCACCGAACCGACCAGAATGACCCCCCCAACCTTCTGCAGGAATGACTGGGCGCGCTCCCACATATGGAACCAGACCGCCCGCAGCGTCGGGAGACGGTAGGGAGGCAATTCCATGGCGAAGGCCGTCTGACCTTCTCCCTTCAGCCACCGTCCAATCAACACCGCGGCCATCATTGCCGCCGCGATACTAATGACGTACATGGCAAAAACCACCGTGCCAGCCCACTGGGCAAAGAAGGCGCCGGCGAACAGGACGAACACCGGCAGGCGGGCCGAGCAGGCCATGAACGGGGTGACCAGAATGGCGATGAGGCGGGAATGCGGGCTTTCGATGGTGCGCGCCGCCATGATCGCCGGAACATTGCAGTCGAACCCCATCACCAGCGGGATGAAAGCTTTGCCATGCAGGCCAAAGGGATGCATCAGCCGGTCGACCAGGAAGGCGGTACGCGCCAGATAACCGGTTTCGCTGAACAGGGCGAGGAAGAAAAACAGGATCACGATATTGGGCAGGAACACCAGGGTGCCCCCGATCCCGGCGATGACACCGTCGATGACCACGTCGTGAAGCATCCCCGGTGGAAGCAGTGGATTGAGAAATGCCCCGGTTGCCTTTACCCCGGCGTCGATCCAATCGGTGGGGTATTTCCCGAGCGAGAATGTGGCTTCGAACATCACCCACAGCGACGCCAGAAACAGCGGCAGGCCAAAAAACTGATTAAGGAAGACACGGTCGAGGCGTTGCGTCAGATCGCCGCCGCGGTCCGGTTTCGACAAGCTACGCGTCTCTTGCAAGAGACCATGGATGAAGCCGTACCGGGCATCGGCAATCATTGTGTCGACTTCGTCGCCGTGATTGCGCGCAAGGGCCGAACGCTCCAGCCGGATGAGGTCGATCAGTTGCGTGTGCTCGCCTTCCCGGGTCAGCACTTCGTCGTCGCCCTCCAACAGCTTGATCGCCAGCCAATGGCATTGCGCCTTGTCGAGCATGGCGGGGTGCAGTTCGCCGATCATGTCGGTAACGCGGGAAATGGTTTGCTCGAGGTGGCTGTCATAGGTGATTTTCACCAGCCCTGCGTCAACCTCGGTCTCGACCGCAGCGATAATCGCATCGAGCAACCCCTCGAAGCCCTCGCCGAACAACGCCACGGTCTCGACAACCGAGCCCCCCAGCATCGATGCCATCGCGGTGGTGTCGAGGGTAATGCCCTTTTTGCGAGCCTCGTCGATCATGTTCAAGGCATGGACACGCGGCCGCCCCATCTCGATGAGTTGGCTGGTGAGAAACAGCGAGCGGTCGAGATTGCCGCTGTCGATGACGTTGAGGACCAGGTCAGGCGTGTTGAAATGGATGAAGTCCCGCGCGGCACGTTCTTCAGGGGTTTGCGAGGTCAGCGAATAGATGCCGGGAAGGTCGACGATGGCCAGGGTCCAGCCGCGGTGGCGGATCTCGCGCCGCTGCGGAGTCAGGGTCACACGCGGGTAATTACCAACCGGAGAGTTGGCGCCGGTAAGCCGATTGAACAGCGTCGTCTTGCCGCTGTTCGGGTTCCCCACCAGGGCCACCGTCACGATCCGGACTGGTCGATCCATTTACATCTCATCCTTTGAGAACGGGAAAATCGCACATCTCATGCCGACAGGATGGCACCGAACACCGAAAGGAGACGCTATTCGAGCATGACGAGAATGTGCCTAGCCTCTGAATTTCGCAGCGTGAGCCGATAGCCTTTGAGCGCGTAGACCCTGGGATCGCCCAGTGGGGCGGTATGGTCGACGAGAATTTCGGTCCCCTTGACGACACCCATGGACTGCAGACGCTGGCGGAATTGGGTGTCGTCACTGGCGATCCTCTTGACCCACGCTGTCTGGCCGCGGGCCACGTCCGCCAACGTTACCGAGGCGGCCTCGGTATTCGATATGACTGCTCTGTCCACCATGCCTCATCCCCCGATACTGTCGTCGGTCGCCCATAAGGCTGCACGCAGCGCGCAACTCTACCATAGGTATGCAATTGCGAATTAGTCCGATATTCAATATGGATATTCCAACCGGCATGGGCTGTCAATGCGCCTCCAAACGCGCCTCCAAACGGTAAAATGACCGCGGAGATTGGCACTGTTGCAGTGTGGCAGGCAGCCAGCAGGCGACCGCATGATTCGCGTCGCCTTTCCATGGCGCACAGCCACTCCGGTCACGTTGTTGGGCCACGATCAGCCGTGCCCGGCCCCAATATTTACGCCCTGAGGCATGCCCTCATATCTTCTACAAGTCTCCTTTCAACTGACAAATATCATCACTGCTGTCCGGTTAAAACGCGAATAGATTCAATTGGTTAGTTATTTGCGAAGTATCGGGTTTGTATTCGTTGATGGTAAGCGCTTGTTTCATATCGATTTTCTCGAAGAGGGTGAC
>CAIOJO010000436.1 GCA_903858635.1 uncultured Telmatospirillum sp.
CCGGCCGGAACGGTGGTCCTTGATACGTTGGAGATCTGGCATCCAACCTTTGACGAGCCGATCCGGGTGGTCCGCGACCACGCCGATCTCACCGCCCGACTGGAGGCCGGCGCCCCCCGCGATGGCGGCAAACGGGTGACCGTCGCCGCGCTGGCTTTCGAGTTCTCGCCGCCGCCGGTGGATACCGCTCCGGTGCCGGAAATCACCGTCACCCTCGACAATGTCGGCAGCGACATCACCGATGCCCTTGAGGGCGCCGCCATCAGCCAGCAGGTGATCGAGATCACCTGGCGGCCCTATCTCTCCACCGATCTCAACGGCCCCCATATGGACCCGCCCATCACCATGACCCTGACCGAGGTCGAAGCCGACACCATGAGGGTCACCGGGCGCGCCCGCATGCTGGATGCGGGGAACAAGTCCTTCCCCTCCATCACCTATACCGCCCAGCGCTTTCCCGGTCTGGCGCGCTGATCTTCGCAGGGCGCTGCCCTGTCCTTAGACCCGGGGGCATATATGCCCCAGGGCACCTGCCAGGGACTCGTCCCTGGCCCCCATTCCTTCGAGGGCATCATGCATTGGGCTATCGCTTATATCGGCCTGCCGTGGTCCGTCCACGGCAGCGGGCCGGACTCGTTCAATTGCTGGGAATTCGTCCGCATGGTCCAAGCCGAGCATTTCGGCCGTCTGCTGCCCGAGATCGGCAATCCCGAGGACATGCTGGTCATGGGCCGCACCTTCCGCGACCACCCCGAGCGGCAACGTTGGGCCAAGGTTGCCACGCCTGTGGAAGGCGATTGCGTCCTGCTGCGTCGGTCCCGCCATCCCATCCATGTCTGCGTATTGGGCGATGGCATCGGCCTGGTTCTCGGTGGAGTACTGCTGATGCTCCGTCGACATGCGCAGGTACTGGGCGGCTCGCAAGGGGCCAGCTCGGCTTTCGGATTTGCCATTGTTCTTGCTTTTTCTTTCCGCCACGGATGCCCCCTGATTTTTATTGGCCGCCCGCATGACCATGCTTCCCGTTTCATTCTATGGGCGGAGCGACCTCCATGTCCCGGCTGGAAAAGGGAACTAAAGTTCCCTCCATGGGGCTTGACAAAGCCGAAAGCCAAGCCTTTGCCGCAACCATCGCTGACGCGCTACGCGCCGAGCTGGGCAGCCGCTCCGTTGCCAAGACGGTGGCCCGCTGGACCGGCGTCAGTGACCGGGCCGTCAAGAAATGGCTGGCGGGAAAGGTGGTCCCTGACGGCGAGCATCTCGTCGCCCTGATGCGCCATTCCGATACCGTGTTGGCTGTCGTGTTGAGGGCTGCTGGGCGGATGTAAATTGTGTCCTGTCACGGACTGCCCGATGGATTATCGGACAACAAATACCATCATTACGTGCCGCCGATCGATCCAGGCGGGGGTATGGGTATGCTCTTCACACGGAAAACTGTTGGACTGGCGGTTGGCATTCTTGCCCTGGGCGGAATTGCCTCTGCTGCTCCCGAGTCCAAACCCATCCCCTCCATGGAACTGGCTCGGAGCCTGATCGACGCCGAACAGTTCGAGCGGCGGCATCGGCTTCATGGTGTTCGGTCATGTGGACGGCAACACCGCCGTCGGCGGCGAAGTGCCACTGCCCAGTTGGGAAGCAGCTCTTTCCGAGGATTTGCTCGGCAAGTGGGCCATGAACCTGATGCTGATCAATGTCTCAACTCGCAAGTTTGGCCGGGCCGTCC
>CAIOJO010000437.1 GCA_903858635.1 uncultured Telmatospirillum sp.
CAACCCTGCGAGCCGCCCTGCTGGCCCATCAGGCCAAGCATTCCATCAACCCCGATCTTGAACAGCACGCCAAGGCCGCGTAGCCTGTTCAGACCGTGACGCCTGCCGAGCGAATTTCAACACGGCTCGGGACAATCCCTGCCGCTGTTCTGCGGGTTTGCGCCGAATATGGCATTGTTGACCTGGGTTGCGAGCGAACTCAGCAATTGGCTCTGCAGTTGACTGGCGAACAACTCCGACTGCGTCATTGGCTGGCTGGCACCAGGGATCGAGGATGGACCGGCGGGCGCGGTGAAGTGGTTTTGCGCCTGCGCCTCGCCCATGAGGGTCGGGCCATTGGAAACGGGGCCGCCGAATGACGGATTGGTCGGCTGATAAGCCAGGCTGCTCGCCTCACCGGCGGACGAACGGCAAATCAGCGCCAGGATCGCGATTATCAAGTAACCTCGGCGAAACGCATTCTTCCAGTCGAGCACAATAATACCCATAAATGTTTTGGTGTATTGCATTGTTTACAATCGCGCAACACGCCTATTAGAAGGATATCTTTGCGTCTACAGAATTTAATTTTCTGTGAAGACAGATATGCTTTCTATAATTATACTTTGTTGTTACGGCACAGAAGGATTCACTTGGCACCGGCGTTTACATTAATGCAACAATAGCCCTGCAAAGCGGCGGCTGCCGCCCCCCACGGCAGTGGGAGAGGGAGGGGCCAGCGCAGCGGGAGGATAGGGGTGGTTCCGCCTTATGGGCGGGTTGGCCGTGGCTTGTCCCCCGGCTTCAGCATGGCGTGGTCGGTGCAGAACATCTGCGGAAACCGCCCTCACCGGCCCGCCGCCTTTGGCGGCGGGCCCCTCACCCGCAAGCGGGCGAGGGGCAGTTAGTTCAGGTGGAAAGCTTGCGGCCGAGCTTGTGCTGCACCGACTCGATCTTCGCAGCCAGACGGCCGCCCGGTCCCGACCGATAGTCGATCTTGATGTGCGTCCCGATCCGGTCGCAATCGCCCCGCATCGCCTCGAAGCAGGCCGTCACCACCGCCATCACCTCGCCCCACTCGCCCTCGATCAGGGTGCCCATCGCCGTCAGCTGGTAAGGCAAGCCGCTCTTGTCGATGATGTCGAGGGACCGGGCGACATAAGCGCCGACACTTTCACCTTGGCTCAGAGGCGACATCGAGAATTCAAGCAGAACCATCGGCTTCTCCCTTACCAAATTGCGCGCTCGGCACCCGCGGAGCGGCCGCCCCGCCGCCAATGCGCGGCAATGCTGCGAAACCCTTTCCCATCAAGGCAGGGCTGTTTACGGCTCGCTCATCAGCATCTTCAGCCGCGCCACGATCTGCGGGCTGTCCCACTGATACGGTCCCGCCACCCGCATCACCTGACGGCCGTGCCGGTCGACGATGATGCTGGTGGGCAGCCCCTTGACCGCCAGCGCCTGCGCCATGCTCGCCCCCGGATCGGCCAGGGGCCTCAGGAAGGTGTATTTCTGACGGGTCAGGAACTGCTTGACCGCAGCGATGCCGCCTTGATCCTCCGAAATGGCCAGCACCGACAACGGCTGGCCGCGGAAGTCGCCCTGCAGGCGGTCGAGATAGAGCATCTCCTTGATGCAGGGGCCGCACCAGCTGGCCCAGAAGTTGATGACGATGACCTGCCCCAGATAGCGGTGCAGGGCCTGTGGCATGCTGCTGCCGTCGGCGAACAGCAGGTCGGGCATGGCCGGCCGGTTTTCCGGGGTATCGGCGCTTCCCGCGGCGACGGGAACAATGTAGGTTAGCCCGGATTTTTCACCGGCCCGGGCCTCCGGCATCAAGGCCGGCGGCAAGAGGATCGCGACGGCCAGCATAAGGACGCGGGCGAACGGTCCGTAGGCACCTACCATGTTCTGCACCCCGAAGAGCCAAGAATGACCAATCCTCCTGATCAACCCGGCGCCAGCGCAATCTGGGGCGGGCGCTTTGCCGGCGGCCCGTCGGTCGTCATGCAACGGATCAATGCCTCGATCGACTTCGACCAGCGACTCTACGCCCAGGACATCCGCGGCTCGAAGGCCCATTGCCGAATGCTGGTGGCGACCGGCATCCTGTCGGCCGAAGACGGCGAGGCCATTGTGGCTGGTCTCGAGCGCATCCGGCAAGAAATCGAGAGCGGCGCCTTGACCTTCCGCAGCGAGCTGGAAGACATTCACATGAACGTCGAAGCCCGGCTGGCCGAGCTGATCGGCGAGCCGGCCGGCCGGCTGCACACCGCCCGCTCGCGCAATGACCAGGTGGCGACCGATTTTCGCCTATGGGTGCGCGATGCCGTCGACGGCATGGGCAGCGCCCTGCAGGGCTTGCAGGCCGCCCTGATCGATCAGGCGGAAACCCATGCCGCCACGGTCATGCCCGGCTTCACCCATCTGCAGGCGGCCCAACCGGTGACCTTCGGCCATCATCTGCTGGCCTATGTCGAGATGTTCGGGCGCGATCGGGGACGTCTGGCCGATGCCCGGGCCCGTCTCAACGAATGTCCGCTGGGCGCCGCCGCCCTGGCCGGCACCTCCTTTCCCATCGATCGCCGGCAAACCGCCGCCGAGCTGGGCTTCGACCGGCCGGCGGCGAATTCCCTGGATGCCGTATCGGATCGCGACTTCGCCCTGGAATTCCTGGCGGCCGCGGCCATTTGCGCGGTGCATATGTCGCGCCTGGCCGAGGAGCTGGTGATCTGGACCACCGCCCAGTTCCGCTTCGTCAGCCTGTCCGACGCCTTCACCACCGGCTCGTCGATCATGCCGCAGAAGCGCAATCCCGACGCCGCCGAGCTGATCCGCGCCAAGGCCGGCCGGGTCATCGGCAACCTGAACGCCCTGCTGATCGTCATGAAGGGGTTGCCCCTGGCCTACAGCAAGGACATGCAGGACGACAAGGAACCGGTGTTCGAAGCGGCCGACACCCTGGAATTGTCGATCGCCGCCATGACCGGAATGATTCGCGACCTGACGGTGCATGCCGAGCGCATGGCGGAATCGGCCGGCGCCGGCTTCACCACCGCCACCGATATCGCCGACTGGCTGGTGCGGGTCGCCGCCGTTCCGTTCCGCCAGGCGCACCACATCACCGGTCGCATCGTCCGCCTGGCCGAGGAGCGCGGCTGCGGCCTCGCCGAGTTGCCGCTGGGCGAGTTGCAGGCGATCGACGGCCGCATCGACGCCCAGGTCTATTCGGTCCTGCCGGTCGAAGCCTCGGCGGCCAGCCGCACCAGTTACGGCGGCACCGCTCCGGCCAATGTGGCGGCGGCGGTGCTGGCCGCACGCCAGCGTTTCCTGTGAGCCGGAGGTCTTGATGCGCCGACTGTTGACCTGTTTCGTCGCCGCTCTGGCGCTCGCCTCGCTGGCCGGTTGCGGCAAGGCCGGCCGCCCGATTCAGCCGCCGGACTCGCAATACCCGCATGTCTATCCGAACCCGGCCCTCGGCCCCACCCCGGCCAAGCAGAAGGAAGGAAAGGCCCTGGCCCCGGAATGGGACCAGCAGGACCTGAAGGAGCGTTTCAGCCCGGGCGGCAGCTATATCGATCCGGCCGTCCGTGCCACCACGCTCAATACGGTAGGACGGATCGCACCGGGCGCCAATCTGCCCAATTCGACCACCGTGCAGGGCAGCGATCCGATGACCCAGGGCCTCGGCGCCTCGGGCTCGACGCCGCTGCCGCCGGTGCAACCCACCGTTCCGGGTGAGGAAGAGCCGCCGCAATGAACCACTTCCACTACCGGAACGGCCAGTTGCGGGCCGAGGCGGTCTCGTTGGCACGTCTGGCCGACGAGGTCGGAACGCCTTTCTACGTCTATTCGACGGCCACCCTGGAGCGTCATTTCCGGGTCTTCGAGGCGGCCCTCGGCGGCCTCGACGCCACCATCTGCTTCGCCGTCAAGGCCAATTCCAACATCGCCGTCATCCGCGCCCTCGCCCTGTTGGGAGCGGGTGCCGATGTGGTGTCGGAAGGCGAGATGCGCCGCGCCCTGGCGGCCGGCGTGCCGCCCGAGCGCATCGTGTTTTCCGGCGTCGGCAAGACCCGGCGCGAGCTCGACCTGGCCCTCGAGACCGGGATTCTGCAGATCAACGTCGAATCCGAGCCGGAGTTGGAGGAGCTCAACCGGGCGGCCCTGGCCAAGGGCAAGAAGGCCTCGATCGCCGTGCGGGTCAACCCCGATGTCGACGCCAACACCCATGCCAAGATCACCACCGGCCGCAAGGAGAACAAGTTCGGCATCGAATGGACCCGGGCCCATCGGGTGCTGCGCCGGGCCAGCGAACTGCCGGGCATCGAGGTGGCCGGCGTGGCGGTCCATATCGGCTCGCAGTTGACCGACCTGCAGCCTTTCCGCGAGGCCTTTCGCCGAGTCCGCGACCTGGTCCTGATGCTGCGCGCCGACAACATCCCGGTGCGGCGCATCGATCTCGGTGGCGGGCTGGGCATCCCCTACGATGCAAAGAACGATATTCCGCCGCCGCCCGAAGACTACGCGGCGATCATCCGGGAAAATCTGGGCGATCTCGGCTGCGCCTTGCTGCTGGAGCCGGGGCGCCTGCTGGTCGGCAATGCCGGCCTCCTGGTCAGCCGGGTCGTCTACGTCAAGGAAGGGGCCACCCACAGCTTCGTCATCTGCGACGCGGCGATGAACGATCTGGTGCGGCCCGCCATGTACGACGCCTATCATGAGATCCTGCCGGTGGTCCAAGCGGCAGCGGATGCCCAAAGCCGGCCCGTCGACGTGGTCGGCCCGATCTGCGAAACCGGCGATACCTTCGCCCGGCAACGTTGGCTGCCGCCGTTGACGGCCGGCGACCTGATCGCCTTCGCCTCGGCCGGTGCCTACGGCTTCGTGATGAGTTCCAACTACAACACCCGTGGCCGTGCCGCTGAAGTGTTGGTAGACGGTGATCAGGTTTTTGAAGTGCGCCGCCGCGAAACCGTGGCCGAGCTGTTTGCCGGCGAAAG
>CAIOJO010000438.1 GCA_903858635.1 uncultured Telmatospirillum sp.
ACACCGCAATGGATTGCCTGCGCGTCGCCAAGCGCCTGGGCGCCCCCATCGTGCGTTGCGTCTACCGCCGTTCGGAAATCGAAGCGCCGGCCCGGGTCGAAGAGATCCGACATGCCAAGGAAGAAGGCATCGAGTTCTACTTCCTGCACGCCCCGGCGGAGATCAACACCGACAGCGATGGCAATGTCTCCGGCATGAAGGTGCAGAAGATGGCGCTGGGCGAGCCCGATGAGCAAGGGCGGCGCAAGCCGGTGCCGGTGGACGAGTTCTTCGACCTCGACTGCGACACGGTGATCTACGCGCTGGGCAGCAAGGCCAACCCCATCGTACCCAAGTCGACCACCGGCCTGGCCCTCAACAAATGGGGCAATATCGTCGCCGACGACGCCACCCAGGCGACCAACCTGCCCGGCATCTTCGCCGGCGGCGACATCGTCACCGGCGGCGCCACGGTCATCTTGGCGATGTCTGCCGGCCGCCGCGCCGCCAAGGCGATCGGCGCCTATCTGAAGAACGGCAAGCAGAACTGGCCGGTGCCTGCGGCCGAAATCGAGGCCTTCGCGGCCACCCTGCCGACCGCCGCCACCGCCCAATCCCGCTGAGGTCCGTGCCATGAATTGCCCGAAATGCCATCAGCCCCTCGACGGGGAAGAAGTCTACATCTGCTGCGCCGGCGCCTCGCTGTCCTGGCATTGCCGCGACTGCGCCAAGGTGAGCGAAGGCTTCGCCTTTCCCTATGGCATGTGCCCGCATTGCGGCGGCAAGCTGGAGCCGCTGGGCGAACGCGACCTGGATGGTGAAACTTCGCTGGAAGCGATCCGCATCGCCTTCGAGATCGAGCTGGGCGGCCGCGCCTTCTACCGCAAGGCGGCCCAGCAGACCACCGAACCGCAGCTGCAGGACCTGTTCGCCAAGATGGCGGCGATGGAAGACGAACATATGGAAACGCTGCAGCGGCGCTACCATGTGGCGGCGCCGGCGACCCCGCCCAGCTTCCCGGTGGAACTGGCGGCGAGCCAAGCCGGCATCGACAGCCATCCGGACGATCCGGCCAACCTGTTCCGTCTGGCCATCGCCTTTGAGCAACGGGCCGTCGCCTTCTTCACCGAACGCAGCGAGAAGGCCGTGTCAGGCTCGGCCGAACGCCAGCTCTACCGGGAACTGGCTGCCGAGGAGCGCGAACATGCGGCGCTGCTGGCCACCGAATTGGTGCGCTGGCAATCGGGCAAGGCTGGGCTGCTCTAAGCCTGACCTGGCCGCGGCCGACGGGATTAGCCCGTCTCCGCCCTGAACCTTCGCCGGCCGGCCCTGTTGGTAGGGCAGCATCGGCGGCGAAAGGGCTGCGACATGGCGATCGAAATGGGTGGCGCCAGCTTGGCGGACTCCTGGTGGGCGGTGGCCCTGCGCGGCGTCGCCGCCCTTGTCTTCGGCGCACTGGCCTTGGTCATGCCGGTGCTGACCCTGGCCACGCTGATCATCCTGCTGGCGGCCTATCTGATCGCCGACGCCGTGTTCGCGGTGATCGCCGGGGTCCGCGCCATGCGCCATCACCAGCGCTGGTGGTCGATGCTGCTGGAGGGTCTGCTCGACGCCGTCGCCGCCGTGGTGATCCTGCTGTGGCCCGGCCTGACGGCCCTGGCCGTGGTCTGGGTGGTGGCCGTGTGGGCCATCTTCACCGGTGTCACCGCCTTGATCTCGGCGGCCATCTTGCCCCTGCCGCATGGCCGCATCTGGCAGCTTCTATCGGGAATTGCCTCGATCGGGCTCGGCATCGTCATGATCCTGCTGCCGGTGATCGGGGCCCTGACCATGGTCTACTGGATCGCCCTGTACGCTGTTCTGGTGGGCGTCTTCCAGTTGGCGCTGTCGGTGCGGCTGTACCGCCGCCAGCACGGGCTGCGCAGGGCCCAGGTCTGAACCGCTATTGCCGAGCCGGGCTGTCCAGCAGCCGATCCTTGATCAACTGTACCGCACCGCGACTCCACGAGGAGTCGGCGCCCATGCGAAGTCCGCTGTCCGCATGGGAAACGACGGCGCCGGTCCGGGCGTCGCGGATCTGGAAGCGCACCGTATATTCCGTGCGGCTGATCCGCTTGACGACGCCGACAAAGGATTGCTCGGCGCCCAAGGTCTGGGCGATGGCGGCGTCGCAGCCATTGCAGTCGTGCAGCGCATGGGCTTTTGCGGCGGCCGCGGCGGTGTCGGCGACATCGACCAGGCGGTAGCCTGCGGTCTCGGCGAACAGGTTTCGAACCTCGCTGGTGACGCCGGTCAATTGTGCGAGATCGGAGGGAGCCGGGCCGCTCGACGACGCGCCGGCGCTGAAGTCTTCAAATTCGAAATCGAACAGTGCGAGCTTGATCGGCGCCGGCGTCGGGGCAGCCGCCGGCGTCGCCATTGCGGTGCGGATCTCCCGGAACACGAAGGCCTCGGCCCGGTCCCATGCCTCGTCGCTGTCGCCCCGAAAGGTGAAGAGCTTGTCGAGAATGACGCGATTGGCGGCGATGTCGATGGCTTCAACCTTCGCCCATTGGATAAGCGTGCTCTGTTTGTGGATCCCCCCGACCACCAGGATCCCGGCACCGGCATCGGTGGCGGCACGGACGAGTTCGGCGGGTGACGCCCGATCGTCTGCACAGGAGACCGGCCGACATGAGACCGGCACCAGGTGAAACGGCCCATCGGTCCCGAAATCCCGCCTGAGTGCCGCCATGAACCCTTGCAGGCGCCTTTGGTGCGCCACCGCCTGGTCGGCAGGTTCGTTGGAGGTGTCCACATAAGCGAAATCGACGATGGCGATGCCCATCCCCGGGGCGACCGGGGCGCCGGAATCGGCGCCGGCGAACCCGGGCGACAGCACCAGACCGACCAGGCTCAGGATACGAAAAGCGATGCGGGATCGGGACATGGACGCCCCTGGGCTGTTGAGCCGGCTCACCGAGCAGGGAGGCGGCCAGGATACGCTGCCCGGCGGTTTTCCGAAGCAGAGCCTTTCCCGAGAATGGCCGGGAAAATTTCACGACCTTGGCCAGCCCCGCAAGTGGCTCTTCCCATCGCTTCGGTTCTGCCGCTCAATGGCGCAAGGCGGCACCGCGCTCGCCACCCTGACGCCCGGGTTCCGCCGATGTGGATTCGACCGAGGAGCGATCTGAAGTACCGGTTGACGTTGCGGATCGTCGCCGTTTCGGCGTTCTGCTTCGCCGCGAGCTCGGCCTATGTCGTCTTCGACGCCGACAGATCGGCCCGCGCCCGCATCACGGCGATCGCCGACACCACCGCCAAGGATTTACAGCTGCAGCGAAGCAAGATGGACTGGATCAATGTCCCGACCACCGAGTTTCCCGAATTGCAGACGATTGCCACCTTGTTGATGGTGCCCGGCTTGTGCATCGCCTATCGCACCACCGGCGGCGACATTCTGCAGCGTTTCTGCAGCGGCACGCAAAGCTCGGACAGCCGTCCGCCGGCGGTGTTCGCCGCGCTTTATCGAACGTTGTTCGATCCCGGGCGCGAAGCCGTGCGACCGGTGCTGTTTCGCGGCAATAAGCTGGGCGAGGCCGTCGTCTGGATCGATCCGGCGGCCGTCACGCTGCAAACCTGGCATGAAACGAGCCGCCTGTTTGCCGTCATGACCATCACCCTGCTGCTGCTGTGCGGCCTGGTCTATGCTGCCCTGGCCCGGGCTCTGCGCCCGACGCGGTTGATCCGTGCCGCTCTCGAACGCATCGCCGCGAACGACCTGTCGACCCGCCTGCCGCCGTTCGACCTGGCGGAGCTTTCCGCCATCCGCGACGTGTTCAACCACTTCGCCGAGAGCCTTGACCAGGCGCTTGCCGAACGCACCGAGCTGACGCGCCGGCTGATCGCCCTGCAGGACGACGAACGCCGGCACCTGGCGCGCGAGCTTCACGACGAGTTCGGACAGTGCCTCGCCGCCATTCGCGCCTTGACCGCATCGGCCAGCCAGACGGCGGCGCAAGATTGCCCCGGCCTGCTGTCCGAATGCGACGCCATCGCACGGACCGCGACCCATATGATGGAAGTGCTGCGGGGCACGCTGTTTCGATTGCGACCGCCGGATGTCGACGAGCTTGGACTCGCGGCAAGCCTCGAAGGCCTCATCGCCGGATGGAACGATCGGTGCCGGGGCCGCACCCGCTTCGAAATCAGGTTTGGCGGCGCCATCGAGGTCTTGCCATCCGCCTTCGCTGCCAATCTTTACCGCATCGCGCAGGAAGCCATCACCAATGCGGCGAAGCACGCCGAGGCGACACGGGTCGTCCTCCATCTGACGATGCAAGAAGCGCAGCCTGGGCAAGAAGCGCAGCCTGCCCCCGGCGATGGCACGAAGAAGGAAATCGAGCTGACCGTCGAAGATGACGGTCAGGCCGGCGATCATGACCAAACGGTCAAATCCGGCATGGGTTTTCTCGGCATGCGCGAACGAGTCGCCACTTTAGGCGGCCGACTAAGCTTCGAAGCTGGACGCAGGACCGGCTCGATCCTACGTGTGGTCATACCGGTCGCGCCGACGGGAGGCGGCGACGGAGGCACGGAGTGCCCAGCGTGAATGACGGCAGCCGAACGATCATGTTGGTCGACGACCACGCCATCGTTCGCGAGGGGTATCGTTCCGTTCTGCAGAAGCAGCCGGGATTGCGGGTCGCCGCCGAGGCGGCCGACGGCGCCGAAGCCTACCGCCTGTTCAAGGATATCCGGCCCGATCTGGTCATCATGGATCTCGCCATGCCGGGCATCGGCGGCGTCGAGGCGATCCGGCGAATTCGGCAATGGGAACCGGGTGCCCGCATTCTGGTATTCACCATGCTTCAGAATGCAGCCTTTGCCGTGCAGGCGATCCGCGCCGGAGCCCGAGGCTACGTGACCAAGATGAGCCCCCCGGAGGCCCTTGTGCGGGCTGTCTTGGACGTGCTCGATGGACGGATCGCGCTCAGTCCGGACATCGACCACGAACTGGCGCTCAGCCGCCTTGCCGACCAGACCGTCGCCGCCGACGTCCTGACCGCGCGGGAATTCGAGGTCCTGCGGATGCTGCTCGCCGAAAGGACGACCGAGCAAATCGCCAATATGCTGCATATCAGCCCGAAGACGGTTGCCAATCTTCGCTATCTCATCAAGAGCAAGCTCGGCGTCGGCTCGGATATCGAGCTTGTTCGACTGGCGTTGCGGCAAGGAATCCTCGCCCAGACCGATTTCGGCAATGCTAGGTAATAGACCCATGTTGGGCCAGGTCGCTGCGGCCGATCGAGGCGCTCTTGATCAGGGCGAAGACCGGCACCCCCACCGCCAGCTCCAGATCGGCGCAGGCCTGCGCGGTGATCTGCGCCTGCAGCGGGCAGCCGATATCGACCACCACGTCGACCAGACCGGCGGCCATGTGGCGTATCTCGGTGATGCGCCCGGCGAAGATGTTCTGCACCGACAGGCCGCGAGGCTCGCCGCGGGCCAGGATGACGTTGCCGGCCTCGATCCGCACCCGGACCCGTGCGCCGGGCAGAGCGTCCAACAAAGGCACGCGGATGACGCCGCCGGGAAAAGTCAGATGGCTGCTTGCCCGCTCCTGGTCGTGATGATCGACGGTGGCTCCCAGCACCGTGGCCAGCCCATGGCTCCCGGCCGCCGCAGCAAAGGCCGGCTGGCTCATCACCTGTTCCACCGGCCCGGCGGCGACCACTTGGCCGGCCTCCAGCAGGACCAGCGAATCGGCCAGACGCAACACCTCGTCGACGCTGTGGCTGACATAAAGGATCGGCAAGCGGAAATGCCCCGGCAACTGGGCGATGAAGGGCAGCAGCTCGGCCTTGCGGGCCCCGTCGAGCGAGGCTAAGGGTTCGTCCATGAGGAGCAGGCGTGGGCTGCTCAACAGGGCCCGGCCGATCGCCACCCGCTGTTTCTCGCCGCCCGACAGCAGGGCCGGCCGGCGATCCAGAAGATGTCCGATGCCGAGGAGTTCGACCACCGGATCGAAGTCGATGTAGCGTTCGGCCGCCGCGACCCGGTCCATGCCGTAGGTCAGGTTGCCCCGCACGGTGTAATGGGGGAACAGGCAGCTTTCCTGGAAGATGTAACCGACCCGGCGGCGATGCGGCGGCAGATTGATCCGCTGCGCCGCATCGAACAGGACCCGCCCGTCCACGGCGATGTGACCCTCGTCGGGACGGCCCAGTCCGGCCACCATGTTGACCACCGAGGTCTTGCCGGCGCCCGAACGGCCGAACACCGCCGTCACCGTCGCCCCGCCGGTCCGAAAGGCGATATCGACGGTGAAGTCGCCTTGGCGCTTCTTCAGGCGGATGTCCAACATGTCAGTTCTTCAGCCGGCGGTCGATCCGCCTGGCCAGAATGTCCGCCGCGAATAAGGTGGTGAAGGCCAGCACCACCGAAATGACGCAAAGGCGCAGCGCCGCCTCCTCGCCGCCCGGCACCTCGACCAGGGTGTAAAGGGCGATCGGCAGGGTCCGCGTCTCACCTGGAATGTTGGATACAAAGGTGATGGTGGCACCGAATTCGCTGAGGCTGCGGGCAAAGGCCAGGATGACTCCGGCCAGCAGCCCCGGGAAGGTGAGCGGCAGGGTGACGGTGAGGAACACGGCGAAGGGGCCGGCGCCCAATGTCGACGCCGCCGCCTCGATACGCCGGTCGACCCCCTCGAGCGACAGGCGAATGGCCCGCACCATCAACGGAAAGGCCATCAATGCCGAGGCCACCGCAGCCCCTTTCCAATTGAAGATCAGGGTGATCCCTAGGGCATCGTGCAACCAGCCGCCGATCACCCCTTTGCGCCCCAACAGGACCAGCAGGGCGTAGCCGACCACCACCGGCGGCAGCACCAACGGCAGATGGACGATCCCGTCGAACAGGCCCTTGCCCGGGAACTGGCAGCGGGCCAGCACCCAGGCGCACAGGACGCCGAATGGCAGGCTGCCCAGCACCGCCCAGCCGGACACCCACAGGCTCAGTCGCAGAGCCTCTACTTCCAGGGGGCTGAGTGTCCAGATCGCAGGTTCGATGGCCGGCTTCCCTCAAGTCTTGAAGCCATGACGGCCGCATTTGCTCGATCCATCTTCGGTTGGGCACCCCCATGCGTCAAGCGCCGGAGCCGACCGGCCGCAGGGGGGTCCAAAAAAATGCACGCCAGACGTGATGGCCGTCACTTGCGGCGACCGGGCAGACGGCTAGGGTATCCCTGCTCAAGTACCGCTCGCGGTACAACCTACGGCGGCGGCATGCCTCCTCCCCTCCCCAGCGTGCCGCCGCCGACTCCCCCTTCATCCAGGAAGACGGTCGGCGGCCGTCGCCAATCAACCGGCGGCGAAACGGAAGTCCCGTGCCCTGGGCCCCTCGCGGATGAGCTCGACCTTGTCGGGCCAAGCCTCGATCATCCGGGCATGATGGGCCCGCAGGGCGGCGACCAGCCGGCCCTGCCGGCCCAGCAGGGCGTCGGCCAACTCCACCATCCGGCTGTTGGGCCAGCTCCATGGCCGCAGACGCGCCAATTCGACGAAGGCATCGCTCTCGCGTCCCGGCTGGAATTGCGCCAGCAGGATGGCCGCACTCGCCGTCGACCGCGACACTCCGGCGTGGCAATGGATCAGCAAGTGTCCGACGGCCTGCTCCCTGAGGCGCCCACCAAAGGCCAGCAGGCCGCGTATGTCAGCGCTGGCGGGAGCCACCATCCCATCCTCGTCGTCGATCAGGTCGTGAAAGCGGAACACTTCGCGACGACAGCCGGTGAAGACGGAGAAGACGGAAGGATCGGGCCATTCGGGATCGAGAATTGACAGCGCATGGGTAACGCCCGTCCCGGCATGCAGAACGATTTCGTCGAGACCGCAAATCGAGACCGCAAAGGACAGCAAGGGGTCAGCTGGCATGTTGGGAACGCTCCTCGCCGCAACCAGGCCGGATCAGCGCAAGGTCAGGCCGCCGCCATCGCCACGGTCACAATTCATTCACGAAATCTTCGTCGGCTGCCTGCAAGACAGCGCATCAATTACAAACTTACCGCGAGAAATCCAACACGAATTAAGCTATCGTTAACCCCAGCATCGCCACTGGAGGTCGGATGAACGCCCGGGTGCCTGTGCAGCCGAACACCCCGGAGGAGCGGCAAGCCGCCCTCACCGCGCAATCGGCCAAGGATGTCCTGAGCGAGATCGATTATCTCAGGCGTTTGCTCAGCGCCGACGGCCAAAGCAAGACCTTGAAACGGCGGGCTCAAGCCGATCTCGAGGAAGCGTCGGAAAGGCTGTGCAACCTGTTGGCGCTTGCCGTCTACCAGATCAGCAACAGCGTTCAGGGCGAGCTGAAGGACCGCCTGAAGGCGGTGGTCGGCGAGGTGCGCCGGCGTCTGCTCGACATGGGAACCAACCTGATGATCGAGAAGCTGCGCAAGATCCATGACTGCGCGGCGACCGTGCTGACCGGCAGCGGCTACCCGATCGGCCTAGCCAGCAAACTCGAATATGCCTATGCGGCGATCGTCGAGAATTTGACCGGTCTCTACGGATTGGAGCGGCTGAGCCAAGCTGACCAGCAGTTGATCGAACAGACGGCCGGACTCCTCGGCAAGCTGGCCGAGATCGAAAATGGCCTGGGCATCCTGTCCGACATCGAGGGGCCGCGCCCGGCCACCGCGTCAAATCGGACGAGAGCGTCCTGACCGTCGCGCCGGGCCAAAACCGAAGGTAGATAAGGCGTTGCGGGCTGTAAACACCGCATCCGGCAACATCGCCCAACGCCCATTCGTTGAATAAGTTGAAGAATCCCCATTGACTGATGGACCTCTCTGCCAAAATCATGGGCTGAGAACGAGAATACGTCTAACTTCGGACTGCAGGTTTCCCGTCACGGGTGGTTGCGCCGCAACAAGACAAGCAGGGGTACGATGCTCAGGATCGCCACTTTCGCCCTCACCCTCTTCCTGTTCGGCCAAGCCGCCGCCCCCGCCCTGGCCGACCAGCCCCGGCCGTGGGGCCTGTGGATGCAGGAAGCGGCCTCGCCGACCATGCAGCAGATCGAAAGCCTGAACATCACCATCACGGTGATCATCCTGATCGTCCTGGCCGTGGTCTTCGCCCTGCTCGGCTATATCATTTTCCGCTTCCGGGCCAGCCGCAATCCCCAGCCGGCGAAGTTCGAACACAACACCCCGCTGGAATTCCTGTGGACCATGATCCCCGTGCTGATCCTGGTCGCCATCGCCTTCCCGTCGTTCCACCTTTTGTACGCGATGGATCGGGTCAAGGACGCCGACCTGACCCTGAAGGTGACGGGTCACCAGTGGTACTGGTCCTACGCCTATCCCGACCAGAATGTGTCGTTCGACGCCAATATGGTGCAGGACGGCGACCTCAAGCCGGGCGAACCCCGGCTGCTCGCCGCCGACGCCCATGTCGTGCTGCCGGTCGGGGCCGTGGTGCGCATTCAGACCACCGCCGACGACGTCGTGCACAGTTGGTCGATCCCGGCGCTCGGGGTGAAAATCGATGCCTTTCCCGGCCGCCTCAACGAAACCTGGGTCAGGATCGACCGTCCCGGCATGTATTACGGCCAATGCTCGCAGCTTTGCGGCATCAATCACGGCTTCATGCCGATCCAGATCGAGGCGGTGCCGAAGGACCAGTTCACCACCTGGGTGCAACAGAACCAGACCAAGAAACAATCCTCGTCGGACGGCGGCCCCGTCCTCGCCGACGCCCGCCAAGAGAGGAATTGAGGCCGATGACAGTCGAAACCAGCAGCCTTCCGCACGCCCACGAGCACGCGGCGCCCCATGGCTGGCGCCGGTGGTTGTTCTCGACCAACCATAAGGACATCGGGACGATGTACATCGTCTTCGCCATTATCGCCGGCCTGATCGGCGGGGCGATGTCGGTGGCGATCCGCATCCAATTGATGCACCCGGGCGGGACCCTGTTCCAGGGCGATTACCAGCTCTACAACGTGTTCGTCACCGCCCATGCGGTCATCATGGTGTTCTTCACGGTGATGCCGGCGCTGATCGGCGGTTTCGGCAACTGGTTCGTGCCGCTGATGATCGGCGCCCCCGATATGGCCTTCCCGCGCATGAACAACATCAGCTTCTGGCTGTTGGTCCCGGCCTTCTGCCTGCTGCTGCTGTCGGCGGCGACGGGCACCGGGGTCGGCACCGGCTGGACGCTGTATCCGCCGCTATCGACCACCGGCCATCCGGGACC
>CAIOJO010000439.1 GCA_903858635.1 uncultured Telmatospirillum sp.
CCAAGGCCGCGTAGCCTGTTCAGACCGTGACGCCTGCCGAGCGAATTTCAACACGGCTCGGGACAATCCCGCCCTTTGTCTGGACCAAAGACCCCGACAAAATCATCGCCGCCGTCAAACGAGGGCACCAAGTGTTAGATTCTATCCACTAGGTGTGCAGATGGCAGGCGTGGCCCTATTTCGCATTGGTCGGGATTTGCGCTACGAATGGGTTTTTAATCCCCAGTTCGCCGATTCTTTGGAAGAAGTTGTCGGAACCGCCAACACAGAGCTATTCCCGCCTGAGGATGCGTCGCTGCTCGACAGGCTGTTCATAGAAGCTTTCAACAGTCGCCTGCCACAGGCATTCGATATGCGGCTCAGATGCCTGAAAACCGGACAGGAGCGTCTCCTCGAAATGCTCCTTGAACCCATCTGGAACGGTGACGGAGAAGTCGAAGCGCTATCAGGCGTGGCGCTGGATCTTTCGCCGGAGGTCGAGCGCCAGGGAGAGTTGAGAATTGCCCGCGCGCTGGCGGATGAAGTGCGCAGAGAATCGGAGAATGCCCGCAGGGAGGCCGAGGGCGAACGCATTCAGGCTGAGGATGCCCGCGCGGAGGCCATTGCAGCCCGCAAGCTGGCCGAAGAGGCCAACCGCGCTAAAACGCGATTCATGGCCGCCGCCGGCCATGACCTCCGGCAGCCAATACAAGCCATGGCATTCTTCCAGAGCGTCATTGTGCAACGTTTCAAGGAATACGGGGATGAACCGGGCCTAAAAGCCGCCGCCGCGCTTGGCAGTGCGGTTTCATCGGTAGACGACCTGCTGAACCTGCTGACCGATCTCGCCACATTGGAAGCCGGTGAGGTTTCGGTTCACATTGAAAGTTTCCCCCCCCTTGATGTCGTCCGCGACTGCGTCAGCGAATTGTCGGGGTTAGCTCAGGCGAAGGGCTTGCTGCTCCGGGTTCGCCCGTGCGCCGTGATGATCCGCAGCGATCGGCTTCTACTGAAACGAATCGTTCGGAACTTACTGACCAATGCGATCAAGTACACGGATCGGGGTGGCATTCTGGTCGGGTTTCGGCGGCGCGGCATTTCCTTGCGAATCGAGGTCTGGGATACTGGCCGGGGCATCGCCGAGGATAAACTCGCTCACATTTTCGAGGAATTCTACCGCGTCGATGAATCCCTGGACCCCGGTGGTGGCCTCGGCATCGGTCTCTCAGTTGTCGCAAAGATGGCGCGCCTGCTCGGTCATGAGGTCATGGTTCGGTCACGCGAGGGCCGCGGGTCACTATTCGCCGTCACCGTGCCTTTGGCATCGCGACGCAATCCGCCGGGAAGCTTTGGCTGGCGTATAGCGTCTCCAGTGTCTCCAACACTCATGACGCGGATTCTTCGCGCCAGGCCGCCGAACTAGCTCAACCTAGCCACCTGGTGCGGTGCGGTGGCCATCTTGGGGATACGCGCCGCCGTCCCCGCTCGAAGAGCGGCAATGGGTCAGACATTGCCGAAGCCGCGTTCGTCGGCAGCGTCCGGTTGCCCTATTTCCCAGTCGAACAGGAGAAGCAGACTGACTCTTGTCGCCCCAGAGGTCAGGCGCCGCCGAACAGGCGGTTGAAGGCGGCGATGGCGGCGGCGGGGCCTTCCGGGTGGTTCCAGACCCCCCCGGCGACGGCCAGGAAATCGGCGCCGGCTTCGACCAGCGGCGCCGCATTGTCGATGGTGACGCCGCCGATGGCGACGCAGGGCACCTCCATCAGCTGGGACCACCAGGTGAGGATTTCCGGCTCGGCCTGAAAGTGGGCCTCCTTGGTGGTGGTCGGGTAGAAGGCGCCGAAGGCCACGTAGTCGGCCCCGGCTTCGCCGGCCTCCATGGCCAAGTGGCGGGAATTGTGGCAGGTGACGCCGACGATGGCATTGTCCCCGACCATGGCCCGCGCCTCGCGATAGGGGGTGTCGTCCTGGCCGACATGGACGCCGTCGCAGCCGGTCTCGAAGGCGAGGTCGGGGCGGTCGTTCAACAGGAAGGCGACGCCGCGCCGCTGCGCTTCCGGCCGCAGCACATCGATGACGCGGCACAGTGCGTCGTCGGACAGATCCTTGAGGCGAAGCTGCACGCAGGCCACGTCGCCGGCATCCAGCGTGGTGACGAAGGTCTTGGCGAAGCCCGGCAGGTCGTCGATGCGGGGCGGGGTGATCAGGTAGAGGCGGCAAGCCGTGACGGTCGAAATGGCACTGGTTCCCCGGAACTGAAAGCGGCGGCCAGCCTAGCCCAGCTTTCGCGGGCTGTCACCTCGCAGCGCCGGGGAAAGACCGACTAGCGCCGTCCCAGATAAATCTCGATGATCGTATCCAGCATGGCCAGCGCCTTGTCGCGCGGCCGCTGGAAGGTGTTGCGGCCGATGATCGAGCCGAACCCGCCGCCTTCGCGAATGGCCCGGATGTCGTCGAACAGGGCCGTCTCGTCGTCGGTGGCGGCGCCGCCCGAGAAGATGACGATCCGCCGCCCGTCGAAGCAGGATTGCACCACATGGGCGACCCGCTGGGCCAGGCTGGCCACCGGCACTCCGTATTTGCCGTAGGCCTTGCGCGCCGCCTCCAGTTCCATCTCGGCGGTGGGCAGCTTGACCTTGATGATATGGGCGCCGAGCAAGGCCGCCATATGGGCGCCATAGGCGATGATGTCGATCGCCGTCTCGCCCTTGGTCGACAGCTCGCCGCCGCGCGGGTAGCTCCACACGACCACCGCCAGGCCGCAGGCCTTGGCCTCGGCCGCTAGCTCGCGCAGGTCCTCGAACATGGCATAGGCGTTGTCCGAGCCGGGATAGATGGTGAAGCCGATGGCCGAGCAGCCTAGCCGCAGCGCGTCGGCGACGCTGCCGGTGACCGCCTGGGTGGCGCCCTGTTTGTCGCGCGACAGGGAATTGGCGCTGTTGACCTTGAGGATGGTGGGGATCAGCCCGGCAAAGCGGTCCGCCCCGGCCTCCAGCATGCCGAGCGGCGCCGCATAGCCGGACAGGCCGGCATCGATGGCCAGTTGGAAATGGTAATGGGGATCATAGGCCGGTGGATTGGGCGCGAAGCTGCGGGCCGGTCCATGCTCGAAGCCCTGGTCGACCGGCAGGATCACCAGCTTGCCGGAACCGCCCAGCCGTCCCTGCAAAAGCAGCCGGGCGAGGTTCGCCTTGGTGCCGGGATTGTCGCTTTCGTAATTGGCGAGGATGGACCTGACGCGATCGGTGGCAGCGGGCGGAATGGCGGTCATGGCGCAATCTCCCCTCGTGGTCCGGTCCTGACGCTTGGTGCCCAAGCGTCAGCTGAATCGGCCCACTAACGAAATGGTCGGCTGCCTTCGCCAATGCAATGACCGATTCGGCCAAGGCGAAAGGCAGCCGCCACGATCGGTCTAGATCATTTCCCTCGCCGGGCGGGGCCTCCGGCCCCTTGGCCGCCGCCTCAATGGCGGCTGGTAAAGAAC
>CAIOJO010000440.1 GCA_903858635.1 uncultured Telmatospirillum sp.
CGATCCGGATCGAGGACATCTTGTACTTCGACCCGACCTGCCGGCAGGAGGTCTCTGCACAACTGAGGACGTGACGAACGAGCTCAAACGGAAACGAGCCCCGGAGGGCCCGCTCGCATTCCGAGACACGAACTTTCGTTAGTCCATGTCGTAACTGGACTCGGCACGGTCCAGCTGCAGCCCGCCGAGGTCGCTGAGCCTGATCGTGAAATACCAAGCGCCGCCGTGGTTATCCTCGAACGAACCGAGCTGCACGAGAGGGTCCCCTGCGGACGAATCGAGCAACTCGTCCGGCTGCTGCTGCCAGGCATGCTGCCAACCGAGCATGCCGTTCGACAGCAGGATTCCGCGATGGTCATTCTCCGCCCGGTGCACGGCGGCGAATGAAAGCTTCGTGGAGGTGGGGGTGCCTTGTCGGCCGTTGATGTCCCGATGCCATTTCAGCAGGATCTCGGGCATGTCCCGGACAGTCGTCTCGACGCCCGCGGGCACGAAGACGATCCGATGCCCACAATCGGTTACGTCGTCGGGGGCGGACCAATCCGAAGCTCCTCCCTCGGCAGGCGCCCAATCCCAGTCTCCCGCCGCAAAAAAGTGCAGGACGCCCGATTCCGGCAGGAGCGAACGCTGGCTGCATTCGGGCAGATCAGCGATGTCGATGCGAGCGATATAGCGAAGAGGGGTTCCCCTCTCGCCGACCGGCCAGTCCATGCCTCCGGGCAAATCCGGCAAGCCACCGACGCGAGACGTCTTCGCATCATCGTAAGCGGTGCCCCGCCCCCACGGTTCAGGGGACTGGCGTGACGGCGTTGGCCGTGGCGTAGTTCCAGGGCAGCAGTTCGTCGATCCGATTGATCGGATGCCCGGCGACGACCTTGGTAAGGATGTCGCGCAGATAGGCGAAGGGCTCGACGCCGTTGAGCTTTGCGGTCTGGATCAGGGTGGCGACGATGGCCCAGTTGTCGGCACCGCCGTCGGACCCGGCAAAGAGGTGGTTCTTGCGTCCGAGCGTAATGGGGCGGATGGAGCGCTCGACGGTGTTGGTATCCATCTCGACCCGGCCATCGGCGAGGAAGGTGGACAGGCTGTTCCAACGGGTCAAGGAATAGCGGATGGCGGCAGCCAGCGGGCTTTTACTGGAGACGAGGGCGAGTTGGCGTTCCAGCCAGACCTTCAAGGCATCGACCAGCGGGCGGGATCGTTCCTGGCGATTGGTGCGGCGGGCTTCGGCATTCTGGCCACGTATCTCCGCCTCGACGGCGTAGAGTTCGGCGATGCGGCGCAGGGCTTCCTCGGCGGTCGGGGATTTGGTGGACAGGTGGAGTTCGTGGAATTTCCTCCGGCAATGCGCCCAGCAATGGGCCAACGTCACGCTGCCGTCGGCACGTCCGGCGGCCAGGCTGTCGAACCCGGCATAGCCATCGACCTGCAACACCCCTTTGAAGGCGGACAGATGGTTGGTCGGATGCCTGCCCTTGCGGTCCTCGGAGTAGACATAGGCGACGGCGGGTGGCTCGACGCCCTGCCATGGTCGGTCATCGCGGGCATAGGCCCACAGCCTGCCGGTTTTGGTCCGGCCCCGGCCAGGATCGAGCACCGGCACCGTGGTGTCGTCGGCGAAGATCTTGCCTGAGGCGAGGATCGAGGCCAGCACCCGCGCCGACACCGGCTCCAGCCACCAGCAGGCCCGGCCGACCCAGTCGGCCAGGGTGGAGCGGTCGAGTTCGACACCTTGGCGGGCATAAATTTGCGCCTGACGGTAGAGCGGGAGGTGATCGGCGTATTTGCCGACCAGCACATGCGCCACCAGCGCCTCGGTGGCCATGCCGCCGTCGATGGGCCGTGCCGGAGCGGGAGCCTGAAACACCCCGCCCTCACAGGTCCGGCAGCCCAGGCGGGGACGGCGGATGACCTTGACCTTGAACTGGGCGGGAACGATGTCGAGCATCTCGGCCACGTCCTCGCCGATCACATGCAACGCGCCGCCGCAGCACGGACAGGCGGTCTCGTCCGGTGGGATGACGATGTCCTCGCGGGGGAGGTGGGACGGCAGGGCACCGCGATTGCGCCGCGGCTGGTGCTCCCGCTTCGGCTGTTCGCCCTGCTCGTCCTTGGCGGCTTCCGTGCTGGCGGCCTGCTCCAAGTCCTCAAGAGCAAACTGCAATTGATCATCGTCCAGCTTTTCCGAGCGGCGGCCGAAACGAGCGTTCTGCATCTGCTTTATGAAGTGGCGCAGCTTGTCATTCTCAGACGAGTAAGTCTGAACAAGCGTAATCAGCTCATCCTTACTTAGGTCTGCGAGGGAAGAATCCATTGGCATGCCGCCAATATAGTCTATATTCCGGCGATGATACAGGCGTAATGCCGGAATCAACATGCCAATGTCGGCGCTTTCACCGCCATCGGCTTGACCCGAGACCAATCGAGCCCCTCCAGCAGCATGGCAAGCTGGGCCGAGGTCAGCGCCATCACTCCGTCCCGGATCGGCGGCCAGGTGAACCGCCCGGTCTCCAGCCGCTTGTGATAGAGCACGAGGCCGGTGCCGTCCCAGGCCAGGATCTTCACCCGATCCAAACGCTTGGCGCGAAACACAAACACATCGCCGGAAAACGGATTGGAGCGCAGCGCCTCCTGTACCAGCGCCGCCAACCCGTCCATGCCCTTGCGGAAATCCACCGGCACCGACGCCACCATGATCTTGACCCCGGATGGCACCGAGATCATGCCGCACGCACCGCCCGAATGACCCGGCACAACGTCTCCTCGTCGGTGCTGGTCGCAAGCCGGATCGTCACGTCACCCGCCACCACCTCGATCATCGGCGCGGCCTGGGATTCGCCGTTCCGGCCATCATCAACTTCCAGCGGAACGAACCGCTCCGGGATCGGCGCGATGGCGAGGACACCGTCACGGGCCTGCTTCCGCCACGCATACAGAACGCCCCCGGCAACGCCATGCCGACGGGCGACCGCCAGCGCCGACATCTGCCCGGCGAAACTCTCGGCGACGATCCGGGCCTTCTCCTCCGCCGTCCACCGCCGACGCAGAACCGGCCCCGTGAGCACCTCGATCCGGCGCGAGGAAACACTCTTGATGCTATCATCATGACTGGCATGGAACATGGCGACCGGACCTCCTGCTTCCGCAGGCCGATCTTCCCCCACCAAGCCGAGGCACTACAAGGTGGGGGCTGGGCACCGCTTACGCATCATCCGCGACCTCTCCGTCATCTTCGAACTTGATCGCAGTCTGGATGCGCGGATCCTCTCCGTTCGGAGTGGCGATTTCGGCGTCGCTGACCATGTCAGACCATTCGTCCTGGCTGATAACCTCGATACCGAGTTCCTCGGCCTTCGCCAACTTCGAGCCAGCGGCATCCCCGGCGACCAGCAGGGTCGTCTTCTTGGTAGCCGAATCGACGGCAGTCATACCCATCCTCTTGGGTGCTTCCAATGCGAGCCGCCTCGGCTCGACACGTAGAAGATGGGTTCCCTGAGAAGCGACATACCGCCACACGTTCCTGCTTTGTACTCGACTTCAGCGCTGGGCGCGGCTACCCTTTTCATCATGCGAACCGAAGGAGACGACATGGCCAATCGAGCCGGAGGCTTCCTGCTGCTCGTCGATGACGCCGGCCGGCGAAACCTCATCCGGCTCGGGGCCATCCAGATGCTGGCCGATTGCGACGAGGTGCGAGACACCACCATTCTCGTCGTCGCCGGCCGGGCCATCACCGTTCCTCGGCCGCTCGATGACATTCTTGAAGCCATCGAGCGGCAGTAGCTCGGTTACCGGAATGGATGACGCCATGCCGCGGAACCGTCTCGTCGATCAGTTCGGCGCCGCTGGATTCACTTTCGAGGATCCTTCTGGGCAGTGCCCGCTCAGAGCCTCGAATGCGGGGCCATCTCCCGATCTGCATTGAATCAGGACCGGCAAGCTCCCGGTTGGGCAAGCGCCCAGGGGCTGGACGAACTCCGCACCCTGAGCATCCTTGCAGCGAATGCCGTTGGTCGAAGACGCTGCCGCCGGATCGATGCCGCGCGTCTTCAGTTCCTCTTTGGCTTTGGCGTGGTTTTGAGCGGCGGCCAGCTTGAACCAGCGGATGGCTTCGTCCTCATCCTTCTCGACGACGACACCCTTGGCGAACGCCTGACCAGCGATGTACTGGGCCTGGGCATAGCCCCGCTCGGCGCTCAAGCGGACATTGAATTCCGCCAGGGTGTCGCTCTTTTCGACGCCGAGGCCCCGGAAATACATGATGCCAACCATGTAGCGGGCGGCCTCGTTTCCAAGATCCGCCGCGCGCTTGAAATAGCCAAACGCCTTCGCCGTATCGGCTGGCACGAGCTTTCCGTAAGGAAGGTCGGGAACGGTTTCGCCGGCTATGTAAAGCACTCCGAGGGAGGTTATGGAGACGGAATCGTTCAGGGCGCCGGCACGTTCGAAATACTTGACCGCCTTTTCTGCATCCTGGGGAACGCCCGCGCCTTTGGCGTAGATGTCTCCCAACAGCCGCATGGCGACCACATGACCGTTGTCGGCGGCCTTCTCCAAGTAACTCACGCCGTCGGGAATGTTCCTCGGCACGACCTGCCCCTTGATCAGGTAAATGCCGAGATTCCCCTGAGCGATGCGATCCTTGGCCGCGGCAGCCCGCTCCAGTAGCTCCCATCCCTTGGTAACGTCCTTGGGCGCTCCCTTGCCCTCGACATACATGTAGCCCAGAACCCGTTGGGCCAAAGGCACTCCGGCCGCAGCAGGGGCCTCGAACAAGGCCGCGGCCTTGGCTTGATCCACAGGAACACCGCGGCCCAAATAATAGACCAAGCCGAGATTGGTCTTGGCCATCACCACACCGAGATCTGCCGCCTTCTGATACCAAGAAGTGGCCTTGGCATCGTCGCGCTCGACGCCGGCTCCGACGGCGTAAAGATTGCCGATCTCGTTCATGGCGACGGGATGTCCGCGGTTGGCCGCATCTTCGATGTGCTTGGCAGCGGCCTGCTTGTCCATGGGAATGCCGACTCCACGCAGCTCCATAAGACCCAAGGCCAACTGGGCATTGGCATCACCCGCCAATCCTTGGATCTCGAAGCGTTTGGCGTCGCCCGGCCCGTTGCCCCTGAGAACTTGGAACCGGCTGGCTTGGGGGGTAATTGTGGGAGCCTTAGGCGCCGGGACAGCGGCAGGCGCAGATAAGCTGGCATAGGTGAACTGCCGTCCGGTCAGTTCGGGATCGGAATTGATGGCTGCTTCGATGGCGGCGATGCGATCGCTGTTTGCTGGATGGGTGGAGAGGAAAC
>CAIOJO010000441.1 GCA_903858635.1 uncultured Telmatospirillum sp.
CCTCCGCTCCAGAAACTGACCGCCACCAAGGAGCCCGTAGGCCCCTACGGTCATGCTCGCCTTGCATAAAGAAAATCTGAAAGTGGGCCACCACCAGCGGTCTGGTGAATAAGAGCGGCTAGAGCATTGTGCGTTATGACAGAATCACCTTCGTCACCCCCGCGAAGGCGGGGGGCCACGCCGACGCCAGAAATTCGGAGCCGTAATGGATTCCCGCTTACGCGGGAATGACGAGAGGGGTGATCCGATCTAATCGCATACCGCTCCAGCAGCAGCCGCAGCCATCCGCCGAAGCCGACCAGGGCGGTGATCGCGCCGGCATAGGGATGCATCAATGCGGCGATGAAGATCAGCAGCCAGAAGGGCCAGCACCATCGCCAGGGATTCCCACCGCTGTCGGCCCTGAGCAGGAAATATAGACTTGCCACCACCGGCCATTGAAACTGACTGCAGTAATTGCCGGTTGCCGCCACGCCAAATTCCGGCAGCCACAGAAGCAGCAGCGCCCCGGTCAGGCAAGCCAGAAGCTTCGTGCCGGCATCGGATTTCAGCGGCAGCTGCTCGGCCATTTCCGCGATCAGTTTCCAGCCCCAAAAAAACAGCAGGGCCGCATTGAAGGCGAACAGCCAGCCGAAGAATTGCAGCCCGGGCGGAATCAAATGGCGGACCCATCCCAGCAATATCAGGATGGCCGGATCGGTGAGGCTCAGATAACCGCCATAGGGGTAGCCCAGCCGGTCGCTCCAGGTCAGCGGAAAGGAATTGTCCGGGGTCTGCTGATAGAACAGCCATCCCAAGTAATGCTCGACCGGATCCCCCTTCATCCAGCCGAGATCGGACGGATGCAGCGGTCGTCCGCCCATCAGCATGGCGGCATAACCAACCCCCGCCGCAAGCGACAGAAGGACCAGGCAGCCGGTGGCGCGGAAGCGGCGAGAAGACGCGTCGCGCATGAGAACTCCAAACGGATCGCGTGCGGTGACGACGCAGGGCTGACGCTGGCCCCTCCGCTGCTGTTCGCAACCCTGCGGAGGGGCCGGATTTGGCGGGTCGCGCCGCTCCCTAAGCCTGGGCGTTGCGTGCCGCCGCCAGCGCCAGACGGAAGCGGCCGCGGCCTTTCAGCTGCTGCACTTGTCCCATGGAAACCAGATGGGCGTAGATCGGCAGCAGAGCCCCGGCGCGCCGCAGGTCCACCAGCGTTTCGTCCGGCAGCGCATTGAGGCTGGCTTCGTTGATGGCGTGCAGGCCGGTCACGACCTTTTCCGCCTCGCTCCGGTCAACGGCCAAATTGATCGGCTGGATGATGCCGGTTTCGGCGATCTTGGCGATCAGGGCGCGGGTCGGAACCGTCTCCAGGTCCATCTGGGTGATGATATGCAAGGCTCTTCCGACCGGGGACGCCAAGTCGCTCGCCTCGTCGGTGCCGAACAAAGGCTCGCCCTCGCTGTCCGACAACAGGTCGCATTGGTCGTCGACGACCAGAATCGGCGCGCCTGCCTCATCCTTCTGCACGAAGAAGGGGTAGCTGCGAAAGACGCCCGGCACATAACCGCCGGACCATCCGCCATCCGCCTCGACGAAAAGATTGTCATCCCCGCTGAGGCCCAACATGGCGGCCGGGGTAAAGCCCCCCTCTTGCTGGATGAAAAAGATCGGATAATTCGTCGCGATGGCAGCGAACTCGCTGGCGACGATTCCGCACAGCGACGCCTTTGCGGCAAAGGCGAAAGACGTCTGCGGCTTCAATCGTTTGTGTCCGAGGGTCTCTCGGGTTACCGGGATCAAGGTCATCGTGATTCCACTCTACTATCGGCGTCAATTCTTCAGGAAACGCGGACTATACAGGGTTGTCAACGGTTTGGCAGCAGCCCAGTGCAAGAGACACGCCCACGACGAAGGGCTTGGCGAACACAGGTTGGCAAGCTTTGCGCGACGATGGCCGGCGTGAGGCCAACAAGGGTGGACAGAAGTCCCGAGTCAAGGAATTGCAGCTTGGGGGTCTTTACCATACGGTGGAGTCGGGTCCTGGCCCAGACTTCCACTCGCCTGAGCAGGTACATCTGTTCGAACACACTGACGTAACGCGCGGCTGTCTTGTGATCCAACCCCACTTGGCCGCCCAAATGCGAGTAGTTGCACATCTGACCAGAGACCAGCGCCAAAACCTGCAAGAAGCGAGGCAACTGATCAAGCCGGTCGATGCCGGCGACATCGCGTACATCACGCTGGATGATGGCATCGATGTACTGCCTTGCCCAAGCGGTTCGCCGTCGCGGCGTCGCCCGTGAGACTGATTCAGGATAGCCGCCACGCAACACCGCTTCGACGAGGTCCGCGCCCACCATTGGCGCGGACGTTTCAAGCAAATGCGTGCAATTGGGAGAATTACGAGCCTCGACCCTGCTCCATCAAGATCACCAAGGGTCGCCTGCGGCGCCCCTCACGAAGAGCACCAAGGCGATGCTGGCCGGGGAACCTATCCCCCGTGCCGGCCCCAGAACGCTGCCGGAGTGAGGATCGGATACCGCGCCGCCAGGGCGAGCAGGTCGCGATCGCCAGTGATAAGATAATCCGCCTGAGCTGCCAACAGAGTGCCCAGGTACGCCAAGAGCGCCAAGCCAACGATTCCGCGGAGACGCCCTGCCGCCGCCCCTCCGTCACCTTGGTGTCCTTGGCGAAGCCCGCCTGCGGCGGGCGCTTGGCGGTTCAATTTCTTGCCGCTGGTGCTGGCGCCCTGCCATCGTCAGTCTCTTTCAATCGCCCTAACCTGGCGGGCCTTCTGACGGGCGATGATCGATGCCTTCAATTGCTGATAAAGCGGTTCGGGCAAGATGCCGTATTCACAGGTGTCGGGACGCGACGGGCACGGCTCTGCTCCATCAAGATTGGCATTGTGTAAAAGACGCAAATTACACAATCTTGACAAGCGGATCAGCCGGACTTTTCGTCGCACCAGCCGGCGATCTCGTCGACCAGGGCGGAAACCTCGTCCCAGCCCTTTTGCAGTTCGGCAATGTCCGGATCATTCGGCATCCCGCCGCCTGGTTTGGGATAGCGCCCAGCCGTCGCATAGGAGGTGAAATCGTCGAAGGCCATCAGATCGGCTCGCCAAGGGTGATCCTCAGGGAGGAGTGCGGCCAAGGCGCCAAGCTGGTGGTGGCTGGTGGAAAAGTGGATACGTTCAGCGGTCAGCACGGCCTTGAGCAGCTTTTCGGCCGCCTGCTCGATGTTGAAACCCGCGTGCCGCGGATGTTCGGCCATCAGTTTCTTGGCGACGGCCAAGTCCTCCTTGGCGAGGGCAATAGTGCTTGCCATATGGCCGCTCATGCCGCCGCCCCCAGGTGGCGCAGCGTCCGATCCCGGTACAGCAACCGCCCTTCGGTGATGGCGCGATTGACCAGACTGCCGGTCACTCCCTGGTCTGCGACAAAATCGCTCCAGGAACAGGGCACGGCATCGAAGGGCAAGCCGCAGGCCACGAGCGGCGACGCCACCGATTTATAAGCGTAGGAGGCTTCCGGCAGGCCATCGGGGAGTACCACCAGCAGGTCGAAATCGCTGTCGCTCCGAGCGTCCCGACGGGCGCGACTACCGAAAAGCCAAATCATTCGCGGGTGCAAGCAGGATACCAACCGGTCGCGCAAGAACGCCAGCGCCGCCGCTTCGTCCCGGAAAGGCCCGATGGAACGCGCTGACGCGTCGGCGAGCAGATGCCGGATTTCCTGCTCCCGTCCTTGGCGAAGGAGATCGGCGACTGCTTGCAGCACGTCCCGGTGTTCCGGCATGGCGCGAATGGACTGGACCGGCAAAGCCATGAGACGCCTCGTAATACGATTATTTGGTTAACGTAATACGGTGCGCAGTGCTTTACAACATTGGACGTGTTCATCCGCAGAAGACGCCGATGGACGCCGCTGTCGGTTTCAGGCCGCGCCATTCGCAGAGCGACTCCTGTCTCGAGTCACCGGGGAAGCACTTTTCCAACACCAAGATCACCAGCGTGCGGCGACCTGCACCAAGAGCACCAAGGCGATGGTGCCGAAGAGAGGATGCTGCGCTCACAATTTGCGTCGTCTTGGTGTCCTTGGCGAAGCCGCCTGCGGCGGGCGCTTTGTGGTTCAATTTCTTGCCGCGGATAGATCTGAGGATTTGGCCAAAATAAGAACCGCTGAAGGGGCACACTTCGATCGCCAGAACCTGCCCTGTGTGCCAATGATTCTTGCGACAACCTCGGGCTATGAGGTTTAGTGAGTGTCACACAGGGGGACGGTCAGTGGTTCATCCATTATCTGCGTATGCAGGCGGAGCAAAGGACGGGGTCTCGGGGTCACCTCCGGATCC
>CAIOJO010000442.1 GCA_903858635.1 uncultured Telmatospirillum sp.
CAACCCTGCGAGCCGCCCTGCTGGCCCATCAGGCCAAGCATTCCATCAACCCCGATCTTGAACAGCACGCCAAGGCCGCGTAGCCTGTTCAGACCGTGACGCCTGCCGAGCGAATTTCAACACGGCTCGGGACAATCCCACCGGTTCGGCCGGCTTCTCGACCAGGCAGGACAGGGCCTCCAGGAGGCCGAAACCAAAGCTTTCCCTGCCGGCGGCAATCGTCGTGTGGCCGTGCCGGTTGCCTCGGGCGATGGACAGCAGCCCGGCCAGGGCGTGGTGCACCGACAACGTGAAGTCGGCCGGCGAAATTTCTTCGCCCTTGGCAAGGGCGTCGAGGATCGACAGAGTGCGACCGAACTCGCCGTGGCGAGACGCGAAGATCAGCCGAGCCGCCGCCGAGTCGGGCAGGCTCCAGGCGGCACGCAGGGCCTGCTGGCCGAGCCCGCCGATGCGCCGACGCAACAGCAGGGGCAGGGATTCCGCGGCGGCAGGTTCGATTTGGCCGGGAAGCCACGCGGCCCAAGCCCGGAGACGGAAATGAAGCGAGGCCATGGCGGTCAATCGGCCGTGTGGTGTCGCTGCCGGTCGCCCAGGTCCTGCAGTGTCCGGGCGAGGCCGAAGGCGAGGACGGCCGCCCCCCGCGTTTTTCGAATTACCGCAAGCATGATTCCCCTTTAGAGCTTGCGCCCCAGGCCGGTCAGCAGAGGCCTCCCCAGGCCTCGCCTTTGGCGAAACCGTAAGCTAGCATATCGATAGGAGGCTGTGGAGATGATCGTTTCACTCGCAATGCTTGCGACGGGAACGGCGACGGCTTCGGCGGTGGCTGCCCGCTGGGCGACGGAAGAAGACCATGCCGGCGCCGCGCCGCGGCGGCGGGGCGAGGTCTCGCTGCTGGCCCGCGCCGTTTTGCGGGCGCTGCTGGCCGAGGTCACCGGTCGCGCCGATTGGTCGGTCCGCATCGACGCCCGGGGAAAGCCCTGGCTTGCCGACGGCCCGGCGGTATCGCTATCGCATAGCGGTGGGATGGTCGCCGTCGCAGTGGCCGAGAGCGGCGAACTCGGCATCGATATCGAACGCCATCGCCACCGCGACCTTGCCGCCCTGGCGGCCGCTGCCTTTGGCCCGCGAGAACAGGCGGCGGTGGCGGCCGGCGGTACCGCTGCCTTCTTCCGCATCTGGACCCTGCGCGAAGCTTTGGCCAAGGCCACCGGGGCCGGACTGGCCGAGGCGGCCGACGGGCTCGACCAAGTGGCGGACGGGCTGGCCGAAGGGTGCTGGCAGGCGGGACCATGGTGTCTCGCCCATCTCCGTCCCACGGCCGACTACAGTCTCGCCGTGGCCCTTCGCGCCCCCACGGCCCGGTCCTGGGGCCTGCGCCGGGTGGATATCTCGGCGCCGGCTGACCAAGGCCTCTGACGTCAGCGTACCGTCATCGGCGCATTGGCCAGACGGGTGTCGATGTCGTGTTCAAGATTGCGAATCCAGAAATTATAATGTTCGTGGATATTGCCATCGTTCGTTGCCTGCATGCCGCTGCTTGACTGATAGACGATGCGATAGGCCGTCGCGTCAAAATAAATGTCGATCACCGCCGAATATTTCGCCTGTTCCTGGCGCGCGATCAAATGGCCGGCTCCGGCGCGGTCAAACTTCCAGCCACGCAATTGTCCGGCCTCGACAATGAGCATCTCGATCTGCTCGAACGAAAGTTTCTGCGCCTGCGGCGGCACCGGATCGCTCACGTTGTAGATCGGCTTGTGGCCGCAGCCGGCAAGAAAGACGGCAAGCAGAACTATGGTAAATCTCTTCATCGATAAATCTCCTGGCCATATCGACGAATGGTAGCGGGATGCGACAATTATTCAATCTCGGCGGATTCGACGGCAGGCGGCACCACGCTCGAACTGCGCGCCGCCGAAGACGACACCATTCGCGACCTGGTCGAACCCGCGCCGCGAATTCATCCAGACCATTGCCCTGAAGGGCACCAATCACGACGTGTGACCTGGGAACGACCTCGCACCGTAACCGTCTCTTGAACTGCGTCGCAGCGGCGACAATCTGACGCGGCGAGGAGCCTTGCCGCATCTTCGGCGGAACTGAACGGGAGCGCCATTGTGGCCGAACCGTGGACTGGCCGCGCAAGCTGCCCTACGAACGAGTTGCCGGAGCGCTACGCCGAGGACTTTGCCATTCTCGCCGGGACGCCATTGTTCTCGGCCTTGCCCATGTCGGCCCTGCGCGACATTACGGCAGAGGCGTCGCTGATCCGCTACCGGCCGGGCGACTCATTGTTTCATCAGGGCGAAGAGGCGCGCGTCCTGCACGTCATCCTCGAAGGTGAAGTCTGCATGTCGAGCACCTTCAGCGCCGGCGAGGAAACGGTGGTGGACTTTCTCGGCCGCGGCGACGTGTTCATCGCGGCTGCCGTGCTCACCGGCAAGCCCTACCTGATGAGCGCCCGGGCGCTGACCTCCGCCAGAGTCATCCAGTTGCCAAGCGAGCGCCTGCGCCACGACCTTCGAGACAAGCCCGACTTGGCAATGGCCATGCTCGCCGTGCTGTCCGAACATTTCCGGAAGCTGGTGTGCGAGGTCAAGGACCAGAAGCTCAGATCGGCAAGCCAGCGCCTGGCCAAATATCTGCTGACCCTTGCGGAACCCCGGCAAGGGGCGGCCCGCCTGCGATTGCCCCACAGCAAGAGCATCATCGCCGCCCGCATCGGCATTCGCCTGGAGACGCTGTCGCGGGTGTTTGCGGCACTGTCGAAATGCGGCGTCAGCATCGACGGCCAAGTGGTGGGAGTGGCCGACATCGGCACCCTGGCAGCCCTTTGTGACCCTGATGAGGACGGCTCGCTCGACGACCGGGGCTAGCCCAAGGACAGATCGTGGCAAACGGGGGCCCGGCCGGCTCCGGATTGGAAACCGACCGGCGGATTTGACATTGGTCAAGTCGGCGCGCGGCCGAAGTGACTAGAGTCGCCCGACGATCCTTGGGCAGACATCGAGCCGCTCGGCACATATGGCCTTCCATCGACCATCTTCCGTCTCCATGCTGGTGCGCCTGATGCTGCGGCTGATCGCGGTGGCCGCGTTCTTCGCTGCCGGGAGCGCCAAGGCGGACGTCAGCCATCTGTCCGATTTCCTTGACAAGACACCACTGCAGGAAATCGTTCCCGGGGCTGAACGCCTTGGGCCTGTCGATGGCAACCCGCCAGCCGCCCCCGCCTACCGGGGCGACAAGCTCGTCGGCTATGTTTTCCTGAACGCCGATGTGGTGAACTCCATCGGCTATTCGGGGCGGCCGATCGACGTCGTGGTCGGCATCGACACCACCGGCACGATCACCGGCGCCAAGCTGGTGCAGCACCACGAGCCGATCGTGCTGATCGGCATTCCCGAACAGAAGATCCGCGGCTACATCGATGGATTTGTCGGAAGCAACCCGGCCAGCGGCACCTTTCCGTCCGGCAAGAAGGGGCCCGACATCATAAGCGGCGCTACCGTCACCGTGATGGTGCTGGGCGACACCATCAGCAAATCGGCGATCCATATCGCCCGCTCGCGTAGCCTGGGCCCATTTGCCGGGCAGGCCGGACAGGCCGCCGCGGCGCCGCGGCGTTCGATCGATTCGGGCCGGCAGGGCCGCGAGAGTTGGCAGCAGTTGCTGGCCGACGGCTCGGTGGCGCGGCTTCATCTTTCGGTCGCCGCCGTCAACAGGGCGTTTGCCCAGTCGGGCGATCCGCGGGCCGCCGAACGTCCGGAGCCCGGCCCGGACGACGATACGTTCATCGATCTCTACGTCGCCCTGGCCAGCGCCCCGGTGATCGGCCGTTCGTTGCTTGGCGACCGCGGCTACGACTACCTGCGCCAGCATCTGACCTCGGGGCAACAGGCCATCGCGGTGATGGGCCTGGGGCGCTATTCGTTTCGCGGCTCCGGCTATGTCCGGGGCGGCATCTTTGATCGCATTCAGATCGTGCAAGAGGCGAACACCGTCCGCTTCCGCGACCGCAACTACGAGCGGCTGGGCACGGTGGCGGCCGAGGGGGCGCCGGCTTTTCCCGAAATAGGCTTGTTCACACTTCCCGAGAACAGCGACTTCGAACCCGGCGCCGCGTGGCGGTTGACCCTGCTGGTGCAGCGGGCCGTCGGGCCGCTGGACAAGGCGTTCCTCACGTTCGACCTGCCTTACTCCCTGCCCGACCAGGACCTTGCCGCCGCTGCGCCGGCCGCGACGGCCCAGCCGACCGTCGCAGAGTCTGCCGCCGCCGCGGCGGCGGCGGGCGAAACGCCGCTGTGGACGCGGGTCTGGAAGCAGCGCCGGATCGACATCGCCGTTCTCGGCAGTTCGCTGGTCGTGCTCACCCTCATCTTCTTCTTCCAGGACTGGCTGGTTCGCCGGCGGCGCCTGGCCTATTGGGTGCGCACCGGCTTTCTGCTGTTCACCCTGTTCTGGATCGGATGGTATGCCAACGCCCAGATCTCGGTGGTCAACATACTGGCGGTATCCAATGCCCTGGTGACCGGATTTCGCTGGGAATATTTCCTGATCGACCCGCCGATTTTCATCCTGTGGTGCGCCACGGCCGCGGCCCTGCTGTTCTGGGGGCGCGGCGCCTATTGCGGCTGGTTGTGCCCGTTCGGCGCCTTGCAGGAATTTGCCAACCGCATCGCCAAGCGGCTGCGCATTCCGCAACTGAACATCCCCTGGGCGGTGCACGAGCGGCTTTGGCCGTTCAAATACATCATCTTCCTCGGCCTGTTCGCCTATTCGCTCTATTCCCTGGCGGACGCCGAGCGACTGTCCGAGATCGAGCCGTTCAAGACGGCGATCATCCTCAAATTCGTGCGGGCCTGGCCTTTCGTCCTCTACGCGCTGGCGTTGCTCGGCGCATCGCTGTTCGTCGAGCGCGTGTTCTGCCGCTATCTGTGCCCGCTGGGCGCGGCGCTGGCCATTCCGGCCCGCATCCGGATGTTCGACTGGCTGAAACGCTACAAGGAATGCGGCAGTCCCTGCCAGCGCTGCGCCAATGAATGCCCGGTGCAGTCGATCCATCCCGACGGACGGATCAACCCCAATGAGTGCATCTCCTGCATGCATTGCCAGGAACTCTACTGGGATGACCATCTGTGCCCGGTGATGATCCAACGGCGGATCAAGAGGGAACGCCTTGCCACCATGTCGGCGCCTCCGCGCCCGGTTTTGCCCGTCAAACCCCAAGGAGAAGCGTGATGACCGAGCACCCTAAAAGCGAAGGCCCGGAAGACGGCGAGGAGCAGGACAAGAAGCTATCGCGGCGCGCCGCCATGAAGCTGGCGGCCGGGGCCGGACTGGGCGCGGCGGCGGTAGGGATTGCAACCTTGGGCGCTCCCGCTGCAGCCCAGCAGCCTCAAGCGGCAAGCGGCACCGGCAACGCCAAGCTGGGCGAGGTGGCACCCGGCCAGCTCGACGATTACTACGTCTTCTCCTCCAGCGGACAGACGGGCGAGGTGCGGGTGTTCGGCATGCCGTCGATGCGCGAGTTGGTCCGCATTCCAGTGTTCAATCGCTGCAGCGCCACCGGCTGGGGACTGACCAACGAGAGCCTCAAGATCCTGACCCAGGACTTGCTGCCGGAAACCAAGGCGTTTTTGAAGAAGCGCGGCCTGGTGACATACCAGAATGGCGACGCCCACCATCCGCACGTGTCCTTCACCAACGGCACCTATGACGGCCGCTATATCTTCATCAACGACAAGGCCAATACCCGCCTCGCCCGTATCCGCACCGACGTGATGAAATGCGACAGGATCATCGAAATCCCCAACGCCCACGACGTCCATGGTATGCGGCCGCAAAAGTTCCCACGCACCGGCTATCTTTTCTGCAATGGCGAGCACGAGGCACCCATTCCCAATGACGGCCGCGACCTCGACAACCCCAAGGCCTACCGTGCCATCTTTTCGGCGGTCGACGGCGACAGCATGAAGGTGGCCTGGCAGGTCATCGTCGACGGCAATCTCGACAACGTCGACTGCGACTATCAGGGCAAATATGCGTTCTCCACCTGTTACAACTCGGAAATGGGCATGACCGGCCCGGACATGATGTCGGCCGAGCGCGACTGGGTGACCATTTTCCACATCAAGCGCATCGAAGACGCCGTGAAGGCCGGCAAGGCGACCGTGATGAACGGCGTCCCGGTGCTCGACGGCCGCCATGGCTCGCCTTATACCCGCTATGTGCCGATCGCCAACAATCCGCACGGCATCAACACCGCCCCCGACGGCATCCATGTGGCCATCAACGGAAAGCTGTCCCCCACCGTCTCGGTGATGGATGTCCGGCTGATCGACCCGCTGTTCGACAAGGACGCCGACCCGCGCAGCTGTATCGTCGCCGAGCCCGAGCTTGGCCTCGGGCCATTGCACACCTGTTACGACGGCAAGGGCAACGCTTTCACCACCCTGTTCATCGACAGCCAAGTGGTGATGTGGAACATCGACAAGGCGAAGCGGTCCTTCAAAGGCGAAAAGATCGATCCCATCGTCCAGAAGCTCGACGTGCACTACCAGCCGGGCCACAACCACAGTTCCATGGGCGAAACCAAGGAAGCGGACGGCAAATGGCTGATGAGCCTCAACAAATTTTCCAAGGACCGGTTCCTCAACGTGGGTCCGCTGAAGCCCAACAACGACCAACTGGTCTATATCGGCGACGGCAAGATGACCCTGGTTCATGACGGCGCGGCGTTCGCCGAACCGCACGACGTGACCATCGTCCGCGCCGACATCATCAAGCCGCGCAGCCTGTGGGACCGCGCCGACCCGATGTGGGAAGAGGCCCGCCAATGGGCCAAGAAGGACGGCATCGTCTTGGAAAACGATTGCAAGGTGATCCGCGATGGCAAGAAGGTCCGCGCCTACATGACCTCGCAGGCCCCGGTCTGGGGTCTCGACAAGATCGAGGTGAAGCAAGGCGACGAGGTCACCATCACCGTCACCAACATCGACGACACCGAGAACGTCACGCACGGGCTCATCGTTTCCAACTATGGCATCTGCATGGAGATCAGCCCGCAGATGACCGCTTCGGTGACTTTCACCGCCGACCGACCCGGCGTGCACTGGTACTATTGCACCTGGTTCTGCCACGCCCTGCACATGGAGATGCGGGGCCGCCTGCTGGTGGCGCCGACCAATGTCTGAGCGATGCGCTGGGGCCGGTTGATCATCGGCGGAATGGCGGCGGCCTGTCTGGGCCGACCGCTGGCCGCGGCCGAGCTGGCGGTGTCGCCGGGCGGGGGAAAGCTCGCCCGCGCCGTCGCCGCCGCCCGGCCCGGCGATTCCCTGCGGCTCGCTCCGGGCCTCTATGACGGGCCGGTGGTGGTCGACAGGCCCTTGTCGATCGAAGGCCGGCCGGGCGTCGTCGTCGACGGCGGCGGCCACGGCACGGTGATCCGCATTACGGCGCGCGGCGTGGCAATCCGCGGGCTGACCGTGCGCAATTCGGGGATCCGTCAGGAGGACATCGACAGCGGGATCTTTGCCGACAAGGGCGGCGACGACGCCGTGATCGAAGACAACCGGCTGGAGAACAATGAATTCGGCATCAGCCTGCGTGGCGCCGCCGGCGCCGTCGCCCGGCACAACGTCATCCTCGGCCGGCAGGACCTGCGGGTCAACGAACGGGGCGACGGTATCTCGGTGTGGAACGCCACCGGCGCACGGGTCGAGGACAACGACGTTCGGTTCGGTCGCGACGGCATCCGCAGCACGTCGAGCCACGACAACGTCTTCTCGGGGAACCGCTTCCACGAGTTGCGCTTCGCCGTCCATTACATGTGGACGGATGGCGGCACGGTCAGCGGCAATTTGTCGGAAGGCAACGAAGTCGGCTTCGCCATGATGTTCTCGCGCCATCTGACGATCGCCAACAATGTCTCGCGACGCGACCGTGACCATGGATTGCTGCTGAATTTCGTCAATGATGCGCGAATCGAAGGCAATGTTCTTTCGGATGGCGGCACCGAATGCGGCTTCATCTACAACGCGAACGACAATGTTCTGACGCGCAATTGGTTCGAGGGATGCCCGATCGGCATCCATTTCACCGCCGGCTCGGAACGCAATCGCTTCAGCGAAAACGCCTTCGTCAACAACCAGACCCAAGTGATGTATGTCGGCACGCGGTCTCTCGACTGGGCCACCGGCGGGCGCGGCAACTACTGGAGCGACAATCCGGCATTCGATCTGAACGGCGACGGCATCGCCGACATGCCTTATCGGCCCAACGATATCGTCGACCGCATCGTGTGGACGGTGCCCTTGGCCAAGGTTCTGCTCAACAGTCCGGCGTTGCAGGTGGTGCGCTGGGCTCAGGCCGAATTCCCGGCGGTCACGCCGGGCGGCATCATCGATTCGGCACCCCTGATGCAGCCGCCGCCACGACCGGCCCTGGCTACGGAAACCGCGCCATGAATGCGGTCGAGCTGTGCGGCGTCGGCAAACGATACGGTCGCCAGTGGGCGGTTCGCGAGGTGACATTGTCCTTGCGCGCCGGCGAACGTCTCGCGCTGCTTGGCCATAATGGCGCCGGCAAGACGACGCTGATGAAGCTCATGCTCGGCTTGACTCGGGCCGACAGGGGGACCGTGGGCGTGCTGGGCGGTGCGCCGGGCGGCGCCGGTTCGCCGTCCCGCCAAGCCATAGGCTTCCTGCCTGAGAACGTGGCCTTCCACGACGCCATGACGGCCCGCGAAACCTTGCGCTTTTACGCCCGCCTCAAACGCCGTCCTGAAGCGGAATGTCTGGAATTGCTCGATCGGGTCGGCCTCGCCGCGGCGGCCGACAACCGCATCGGCACGTTTTCCAAAGGAATGCGCCAGCGCCTCGGGCTGGCCCAGGCCCTGCTGGGCAATCCCCGACTGTTGCTGCTCGACGAACCGACCACCGGCCTCGACCCGGCCCTGCGACAAGCCTTCTATGAGATCATCGGCCAGCTCGCATCGAACGGCACGGCGGTGTTGCTGTCGTCGCATCTGTTGACCGAATTGGAGGAGCGGACCGATCGGATCGCCGTGATGTACCAGGGCCGGCTGGCGGCGGCCGGCACCCTGGATCAATTGCGCGTCGCCGCCGGGCTACCGGTGGAGATTCGCCTCCGCATCGCCGACGGTCGGCGGGTGGCGGTGGCGGACGCCTTGGCCTTGCATTCTCCGCGCTCGGTCGGGCTGCAGGAGCTGACGCTGAGTTGCCCTGTCGCCGATAAGATGACCGTCCTGAGGGCCGTTGCCGCCCTCGGTGACGATGTCCGCGACCTGGAGATGACCCTGCCCGGTCTCGACGCGATTTACGCCAGCTTCACCGGCGCACCCGCCACATTGGAAGCGGCATGAGTGCGGTCCTGATCATCGCCGGCAAGGAAATACGTGACGGCGTACGCAATCGCTGGGCCGTCACCGCCACCGTCGTGCTGGCCGGCCTGGCGCTCGCGCTCGCCTTCCTGGGCAGCGCCCCGACCGGCCATGTCGGTGTACCGCCGCTGGCCGTCACGGTGGTCAGCCTGACCAGCCTGACCGTGCTCCTGGTGCCGTTGATCGCCATCATCCTGTCGTATGATGCTCTGGTCGGGGAAATCGAACGCGGCACCATGCTGCTGCTGCTGGCCTATCCGGTGCGCCACTGGGAGGTCGTCGCCGGCAAGTTTCTCGGGCATACGGCGCTGCTGGGCTGTGCCACTGTCATCGGCTACGGCGCCGCCGGCGTCGTCATTGCCGCCACAGCGAAAGGGAGCACGGCCGGGCAGTGGCCGGCATTTTCCGTCCTGATCGCCACCTCGGTGGGGCTGGGGGCGGCGTTCCTTGCGCTCGGCTACCTTATCAGCAGCACGGTGCGTGAGCGCGCCACCGCCGCCGGGATCGCGGTTGGCGTCTGGCTGCTGCTGGTGCTGCTATTCGATATGGGGCTTCTCGGGTTTCTGGCGGCGACGCAAGGGCGTGGGATTTCCGCCTCGCTGTTCCGGTGGATCTTGATGCTCGACCCCGCCGACATCTTCCGCCTTATCAACCTGGCAAGTTTCACCGACGTCCGCAAATACTCCGGCATGGCAGGATTGTCCGCTCAGGCGCAGGTTCCGCCCGGGACCTTGGCAGCAGCGCTGCTGGCCTGGATCGCGGCGCCGCTCGGACTGACCATCGCCATCTTTGGGCGGAGGCAGCTATGATCAGCCGTGCCATCCTTGTCCTTGCCGTGCTCGCCCTGGGCGCCTGCGATCAGGAAAAGAAGGCCGAAGTGCCGCCACCCGCCCCCTACGACGCCCAGGCCACAGCGCATTTCTGCGGCATGACGCTGGGGGAGCATGCCGGGCCCAAAGGCCAGATCTGGATCGACGACCAGAGCAAGCCCTATTGGTTCACCTCGGTCCACGACACCATCGCCTTCACGTTGCTGCCCGAGGAGCCCAAAGGCATCCGCGTCATCTATGTCAACGACATGGCGAAAGCGCCGTCGTGGGATCAGGCCGCGTTGGGCGGCTGGATCGACGCGGCAAAGGCCGTTTTCGTCATCGACAGCGACGTCAAGGGCGGCATGGGCACGCCGGAGGAAGTGCCGTTCTCCGACCAGAGCGCGGCCGAGGCCTTCGCCCGACAGCACGGCGGCCGCATCGTCACCTTTAGCGAGATTCCGAAGGATCACATCCTCGGCGAGCCCATCGACGGGGCCTCGACCGGGACGGGGAGGTAGTCATGCGCCTGGGCCGGCGACGTTTCATATCCCTGGCCGCCGCCGCCGGCGGCATTGCCCTGCTGCCGGGCCGGTCGAGCTTCGACGGCGAACCCTTGATCTGGCGAGGCGACGCTTTGGGCGCCGACGCCAGCCTTCAGCTTTACGCCCCCGATCGCGCCACCGGCCGCCGCCTGCTGGCCGAATGCCTGAACGAGCTGGAGCGCCTGGAGCGGATCTTCAGCCTGTATCGCGACGATTCCAGCCTGGTGCGGTTGAACCGCCAGGGCCGTCTCGACTCGCCGCCCATCGAACTGGTGCAGTTGCTGACCCTCAGCCGCCATTTCTCGGAGCTTTCGGGCGGCGCTTTCGACGTCACCGTGCAGCCGCTATGGACCCTTTATGCCGCCCATTTCTCGCGCCCCGGCGCCGACCCCCTCGGCCCCCCCGCCAAGGCCATCGCCGCGGCGCTTCGTCTGGTGGACTGGCGCGGCGTCGCCGTCGAACCCGATCGCATCTCCTTCGATCGGCCGGCCATGCAGGTGACACTCAACAGTGTCGGCCAGGGCTATATCACCGACAAAGTGGCCGAACTGTTGCGGCGTCAGGGAATGGCCCATGTTCTGGTCGACATGGGGGAAATCCAGGCGATCGGCCGCCGCCCCGACGGCACGCCGTGGAAAGTCGGGCTAGAGGACGGCGGTGCAATTCCTCTCGTCGATCGCGGGGTGGCCACCTCATCCCCCGACGGGACAAAATTCAGTCCCTATTGCAACCATATCTTCGACCCGGCCACCGGACTGTGCAGCCAGATCAACCGGTCGGTAACGGTGGTTGCCCCGTCTGCCACCATCGCCAACGCATTCTCCACCGCCATTGCGGTGGGCGGGCCGGCCCTGGCTGACCGGCTCGCCAACGCCTTGCCGAACACGCAGATCATCTTCGGCGGCACGCGACACGCCGCGAATCCGGCCCCCGTCAGCGCTCCGCGTCGGCCCACCAGTTTTGCGAGCGGATAAGGGCCAACCGGGCCACCGCGCCTTCCGCCAGATCTTGGGCCGCATGGAGCAAAGCCTCGTCCTTGGCATGATCAGCGACCGACAGATAGCTGTCGAGCACCTCCTGGGCATCGCGTTCGCACAGGCCGAATACCGATTCCTCGGCGACCAGCGTGCCGCTGTTGCGGGCCGCCTCGACGATGCGACTTCCCAGGGGCGGATCGCCGCCCCCGGCGAGCCTGGCGAGAGCCTCGGCGCGGCGCGCCGCTTCACCGCTTGCATGGCGCAGCAGCAGCGCGCCGGCGCCACGTCCGCCGCCCTCGAGAGTGCGTGCGGCGAGGGCCGTGATGTCGGCCGATCCATGCTCCATTCCCCAGGCCAAGCGATGCAGTTCCCCAAGGGTCGAGACGGCGGCGGCCTCGCCGCGGCGCTCCCGTCGCCCCTCATGGTAGGCCCGGCGGCGCAGACGGCGCAGTTGCGCCACATGGTTCAATTCCTCCCGCGCCAAGGCTTCGGCCCGCTGCTGCACCTCGGGCCGGCCGTCGGCCAACGCCGCCAGATAGGTGTAGAAGGTAAAGGCCCGCTCCTCGTTGCGCACGGCGATGCCCAGCGCCTGGTAGGGAGATAGGGAATCGCCGCCGGCATCCTCGTCGGAAAACGTCTCCGGCAGCGCCCACGGAAACTGTTTGGCCCGCAAGGCATGCAAGCCTTCGCGCTGCGCCCAGGCCCCCAACCCTGCTTCATGCCGCCGTTCGAGTTCGGCCAGTTGGCGGAAGGTGGCGGCCAATTCAGCGTCGCCCCGCCGCTCCACATGCTCGGCCAAGTGGTCGTAGCGAAGGGCCGCCTCATGCTCCATGCCGACGGCGATATTCATCAGCTCGTCGACCGTCTGCACCTCGGTCACCGGGTATTGGGGATTGATCGGAGCCGTCATCGGTTTTCACCTGATCACTGATTAGCCACAACCAGAATGGCGAGCGTGCCTCTGTCGATGCAAGCTCACCATTTGCACTATCTGCGTCAGACGTTTCAAAATCGGGCATCGTGGGCACGACAAGAAACAGGCTGAAATCAATGGGTTGTGCCTGGCCGATTTTCACTTTCCGGATCCGGGCACACTTGACCGATATCAAAGCGCCCACATTTGTAATCTGCGTATTCTCATTCTGGCTTGATGGCCGCTGAGGGGGGATGCTCAAAAGGCAAGCGGAGGAGCGTCGGCCGCGAGAATTGAGGGGGCAGGCAATGCGTCGTGCCGCCCGCTTGGTGCTATTTGCCCTCGTCCTCAATATCCTTCTTCCTGTCGGCACCGTCGTCGCGTCCCGACTGCCGATCCCCAATCCAGGCATGTCATGGGCGGCGGCCGACATATGTTCGGCCGAAAAGGAACGAGGCCAAGCCCCCGGCGAAGATCACCAGACGCATGGGGTCGTTTGCCCATTCTGCGTGCTGCTGGGGAGCCAGGTCCTGGCGCCCAGCGCCGGCAGCGCGGCCGTGCTTTATCAGCCGGTCGCCATTGATGATCCGATCCTGCCGCCGGCCATCTCGCCCGCCCTCGTCATTCAGTCCCTCCGGCCGCAGGGGGCCCGAGCCCCGCCCGCCCTGGTGTAAGTCCGAAATCTGCGACGCCGGGTGCGTTTTTTGGAACGCCCGGCGCGTCAAGTCTCAGACCCGGAACACCAGGAGGGACCATGATCGAGACCCAACAACCCGCTGCGGCCCTGTCGGTCGTCGCCGTTGGTGCAGCTTTGCTGCTCGCCGCCACCACCGCGGAGGCCCACGGCATCGCCGGTTCCCGCATTTTCCCCGCCACCCTGACCATCGACGATCCAGCGGTGGGGGACGAATTGTCGCTGCCCGGCTTCGTCTATCAGCCCAGTGGCCCGGCCACCGAATACGACTTTGGCGGCGAGTGGGACAAGCGGCTGACCGAAAACTTCGGTCTTGCCTTCAACAGCCGCTACCGGGTGATCCGTCAGCCGGCCGATGCCGGTGGTAATCTTTACGGTTGGGACGATCCGGTGATTACGGCCAAGTATCATGTTTTCACCAGCGAGGCCCATGAGGCGATGGCATCGATCGGCGTTCAGAAAGAATTCGGCGGGGTTGGCGCCACCGATCACGGGCTGGCCGACGGCGCCGGCTGGACCCAACCGACGCTCTATTTCGGCAAGGGAATGGGCGACCTCCCGGCCAGCCTCGGGCTGCTGCGGCCGTTCGCCGTCACCGGTGAATTGGGCTATCAGCGGGCCGACGAACGGACCCAGACCTTTGCCGACGGCAGCCTAGCCAACAACCCGGACTTCTGGAACATCGGCTTCTCGATCTTCTACGACCTGTCCTACCTGCGTTCGCAGGTGAAGGATTACGACCTGCCGGAATTCGCCAACCACCTGATTCCCATCGTCGAGTTCTCCTATTCCACCCCCGCTTCGGCGTCGCATGCGGGGGCGACCACCACCGGCAGCATCGCACCGGGTCTGCTTTATGAAGGCGGCTCGTACCAGATCGGCATCGAAGCGCTGATCCCGGCGACCCGCGCCTCCGGCAATCAGACCGGCTTCATCGCTCAACTCCATTTCTACCTGGACGACCTCTTTCCGACGACCCTCGGCAAGCCGCTCTTTTAGGGATTAGAGCCATGCGCAAGACATTGATGATCCTGTTCTGCATGGTCGGCTTCGCCGGTCAGGCCATTGCCCACGCCCGGCTGGAGAGTGCCGTCCCGCCGGTCGGCGCGACCGTGTCAACGCCCCCCAAGCAGATCGCCATCACCTTCTCGGAAAGCGTGGAACCGGCCTTCAGCAGCATCGAGGTGACGGATGCCGCCGGGAACCGTGACGATACCGGCAAGCCGCAGGTGGCCGCGGACGACCGCCAGGTGCTGATCGTCGCCCTGCAACCGCTCGGCCCCGGCGCTTACAAGGTGGTCTGGCACGCCGTGTCGGTGGACACCCACAAGACGCAGGGCAGCTACAGCTTTACCGTGGCGCCCTGACATGCCGCCTTTCGACATCGAGGGGGGGCTTGGGTTCGCCTTCGTGCGCGGCATTTCGGTGGCTGCCTGCCTGTCGGTACTGGGGGCGCTGGTCTTCCGCCTGGTGGTCGCGCCGCCGGTGCTGGCCGGCATGAAGCCTTCGGCGGCTGCCGAACAGGATCGGCGTTGGTTGCGGCTGCTATGGGGGAGCGTGGCCGCTGCACTCCTGGGCGCGGGCGGGTGGCTGGGGCTGGAGTCGGGCGCCATGGCCGGGGCGACCGGGATCGCAGACAGGCTGGCCGCCGTTCCGCTGGTCGTCCTCAACAGCCGATTCGGCATGGTCCTGGTGATCCGGCTCGGCTTGCTGGCAGCGGTGCCGCTGGCCATCGGCCGAAGCCTGCGACCGCCCCGCCTGGCGATCGCCGCGGCGCTCGCCGCCGCCGCCGCCGCTTCGCAGGCCTCCCTCGGGCATGCCGCGAGTATCGGGCATGGGTTCGAATGGCTGGCCCTGTCGACGACGCTCCATATTCTGGCCGCCGCCATCTGGCTGGGGCAGCTGCCGCCGTTGTGGATCTTCCTGGCCGACGCTCCGCCGGCCGCCGCCGGGCTCGCCCTGCGACGTTTCTCCCGATTGGGCCTGACCTGCGTCATTCTGCTGGCGGCGACCGCTTCGGCCCAGGGATGGGGACTCGTCGGCGGGGTGGCCGGTTTTGTCGGGACCGCCTATGGATGGACCGCCCTGGCCAAGCTGCTGCTATTCGGCATCCTGTTGGCCATTGCGGCGATCAATCGCTTCACCTTCATGCCGCGATTGGCCTCGGGCGTTGCCGCGACCGCCCGACGGGCGCTGTGCCGAAGCGTTCTCGTCGAGGCGATCCTCGGTCTCCTGGTCATCCTGGCGGCCGGCATCCTCACCAGCCTGCCGCCCGGCATGGATGCGGCACAAGGCCTCCGCTGGCCTTACCGGTAACGGTAGGCGATGCCGCGGCTCACTCGGGCGACCTCACGCCGTTCGAGTTTCGTCCCGGTGCGGATTTCCAGTTCGGCCAGCAGGGCGGCGAGTTCGCCCCCCTCCAGCACCATGTTCAAGGCGAGATTGATCGCCTCGTCGCGCAGTTTATGCGCCTGGCGATCGGGCACCGCCGCCAAGACGTCTTCAACCAGGGCAGCAACGGAATGGACCGGCATCGGGGACCTCGCGCTTGCGTGAGTCCGATGATGTCGGTGAACGAGCCGTTTGGGCCAGTGCGCGATAGGGAAGCGCCATAAGTGTGCGCCGCTCACTCGGCCGGCCCCCTCAGCCGCACCGGGGTCGTCAGCCGGCCACCGGCCGGCGCTCGACCGGAATGATATCGATGGCGGTGACCCGGCCATTCTGGATGACGCTGAGCGTCGTCGGCCGGCCGATGCGATCGGCCGCGAGCAGGCGGATCAGATCGTCGGCCCCGTTGACCGTCACGCCGTCGACACTCAAGATGATGTCGCCGACCCGCAAATCGCTGTGCGCGGCCGGGCTGTCCGGTTCGATCTCGCCGATGCGGACCGCCCGCGGGCCCGAGTTCGTCACATTGGCCAGGCGGCGGGGCAGCGGAATGGTCTGCGCGGCGATGCCCAATTGGGCGCGCCGCACGCGGCCATAGGCGATGAACTCGCCGATGACGAACATCGCGGTATTGCTGGACACCGCGAAGCACAGCCCCTGGGCCCCACCGATCATCGCCGTGTTGATCCCCACCACCTCACCGGCACCGGAAACCAGGGGGCCACCCGAATTGCCGGGATTGAGCGCCGCGTCGGTCTGGATCACGTCGTCGATCAAGCGGCCGCTTTGCGACCGCAGCGATCGGCCCAGCGCCGATACGACGCCGGCGGTGACCGTCGATTCGAAGCCGAGCGGATTGCCGATGGCGATCACCAGATGGCCGCGCCGGATCTGCTTCGAGTCGCCCAGCGGCGCGGCCGCAACGCCGCGCGGCAGCTCGGCCCGCAGCAAGGCGAGATCGGTATCGGGGTCGTCGCCCAGCACCAGCGCCTCGGTGTCACCGCCTTCGGCGAAGGCCAGGCGGACCCGCTTGGTGGCCGCGACGACATGGCTATTGGTGAGCACCAGGCCGTCATCGGCAATGACCACGCCCGAGCCGACACCGCCGCGGCGCTTGTCCCGGCTGTCGACCCGAACCACCGCCGGGCCGATCCGTTCGGCCACCCCGGCCACCGTGCGCGAGTAGGCGTCGAGCGGATGCTCCGCGGCCGGCGCGGTGTCGTTCTCGGCTTCCAAATTGGCGGAGTCGGTATCGTACATGGCAAGATTCCTAAAGATCGATGACCCCCAAGCGGGCGGCATGGGTGACGGCGTCGGTCCGTCCGCTGGCGTCGAGTTTGTCCAGCAGCTGGCCGACATGGAATTTGGCGGTATGCACCGAGATGCGCAGCTGGCGGGCGATGGCCTTGTTCGAGGCGCCTTCGGCCAGCAGTTTCAGGACCTCGAGTTCGCGCGGCGTCAAAGGCGCCTCGAGATCCGCCTCGAATCCGGCGGGGGCGGCAGCGACCAGCGCCAGATCGGCCCTTTCCCCCGCCTCGGCCAGCCGCAGCCCCGGGACATCGGCCAGCAGGGCAGCCGCCCGCTCGGCCAGCAGCGGGTCGTCCACATGCAACGCGATGACCAGGCTGTCGGAGGGCAGGCTGTCTGGGGGGCGGTCGTGGCTCAAGCCGGTGGCCTCTCGCCGATGGTGAGGGTCAGGTCGACCGGGTTGCCGCCGCGGCGCAGGCCGAGGGCGACGCTGCGGCCGACGCTGTCGGGACCGAGGGTCCGCAGCAGCGCGCCGACGCGCGGCAGGGGCTGGCCATCCCAGGTGACGATCACATCGCCCTGGCAGACGCCGGCGGTGGCCCCGGGACCATCCTTGGCGACGCTGAGAATCATCGCCCCCATGGCGCCCTCGTCGGCGACGCGGACCGGCTGCAGCCCCAGCCCGAGATAGCCGCGCGGAATGCGACCATGGCGTTCCAGCAGGGCGGCGACCCGTTCGATGGTGGTGGCCGGTATCATCAGCGTGCGGCGGCGCGGCCCCAACACCGCCATGCCGAGGGCACGGCCGGCGGCATCCACCACAAGGCCGCCCTCGGCCTGACGCCGCAGGCGCAGATCGAGCTCGATCCGCAGGTCGATGGCGCCGCCCCGCATCGAATACCAGGACGGCCCCACAGTGGCCACGCTGCCGCAGGCGGACAGCGCCGCGCCGCCGCTGGCACCGACGGAAAGGGCCAACGCCCCGGCGCGTATGGGGGGATAAGTGAAGGGCACGGCGGCCAGCGCCGCCCCCTCGACCCGCAGCAACGCGATGTCGGTGGTCGGATCGCGGCCGAGGATGGTGGCGGGACGGCTGTCGCCGCCGGCCAGGACCACGGCGACCTCCCCTTCCTCGGCCAGCGCTTCATCGGCGGTGACGATCAGGTCGGGCCGCCAGGCAAAGCCGCTGGACAAGGCGCGATGGGACTGGATGCCGACCACGCTGGGGAAGGTCGTGGCGACGATGTCGGCGAGGGCGGCCGAAATGATTTCAAGGGACGGGGGGGAGTTATCGGACATGTGGGCTCTCCTTTGTGTCCCTCATGTGCGTCTCGCCAGGCAGTGGCGCCACTGCCCAGGTGGGCAGGCCGCTCGCCCGGCCCCCATGTCCAGGCGGAGCTTGCTCCCTCCTCCTTATCGCTCCCGCCCCAAAGTGGGCACGGAAACGCTCTGGAGGGGGAGGGCAGACCTTTGTCTTAATCAATCTGTTATGGGGGTGCTAGGTCGGCTTGGCCGTTCGCTCGATCAAGGATCGAACGGGGGGTAGCGACGACATCTTGGCGATTTGCGGTAGGAGGGGACGCCGGCCGGATGACGTACTGAACTTGGTCTTTCTACCTCGACATCATCTGGTCCGGTGGCCTCTTCCGAGTAATGGAGGAGATGGATGTATTATTCCGAGACACAACAGCAGAATCCCCAGCAATGGGGTGCTTTTGCCCCACAGCACCAGCAAGGGCTGGGCTTCGGTCAGGGCCAGGCGACGCTGGGCGGGTTGCAGGGTTTGCAGGGTCTAGGACAGGCGGCATTCGGCCAGACTCAGCAGTTCGGCACGCCGCAGCAGGCCTATGGCTGGGCCCAGACCCGGCAGTTGAGCCAGCAGGACGTCGGTGACGTGGTCCGCCAATTGGTGCCGCTGTTGCCGCAGATTCTTGCCCAGGCCCAGCAACAGCCGCAGGCCGCCTACGGCTATGGCTGGTCGCAGCAGCGTCAGCTCAGTCCACAGGACGTCAACGAAGTGGTCCGCCAGATCCTGCCCATCGTGCCGCAGATCGTCAGCCTGTTGCAGGGGCAGCCGCAGATGCAGGCGGCGGCCTACGGTCAGCAGCAGCCTCAGCAGGGGCTGTTCGGCACCCAGCAGTACAATCCGTTCGGTACCCAACAGCAGAACCCCTTCGCCATCCAGCAAACCAATCCCTTCGCCATGCAGCAGGGGATGCCGCAGATGCAGGCGGCCTTCGGCGGTCAGTCGATCCACCAGCAACGCCAATTGACCCAGCAGGACGTGAGCGAGGTAGTGCGCCAACTGGTCAACGTCATTCCGCAAGTGATCGGCAGCCTCCAGGTTGCCTCCCAGCAACGGATCTAGCGGTCCCCCGAACAACGGCCGGGGACCCGTCTCTCGGTGGGCCCCCGGCCTGCCTCTCATGGAGCATTGCGATGGCCAACCTCGATCCCGGCGCTGTGACGCCGCAGCAGAATGTCGATCCCCAGGACGCCCAGCTGATGGCCAACCTGTTGGGCAGCTTGCTGCCGCTGCTGCAGCGGGTCCAACTCACCGGCTGGACGCCGGAGCAGGCGCCGCCCATGGCCGATAGCCGGCAGCTCGATCAGCGGGCGGCGGTCGCCCTGGCCGAGGACATCACCGCCGATGCGCTCTGTCGTCTCGCCGCCTATTGCGAACGCTATGCCGGGGGCCGGCAATTTCCGGGGCTCGACGCCTGCCTCGGCCTCGTCACCCAGGCGGCGCGTTGCTTTGCCGCGGCCGACTACAACGGCGCCATGGCGCTGGTATGGCAGGCCTACCGGCTGATCGCCGCGGCACGGGCCGCCACGCCCGAATTGCCGCCATTGCGCGAAATCCCGGCCGGCGCCCCGGCCACCTCGCATTAGAGGAGAACGGCTGATGAGTCCAAAGTCGGAAGAAGGCCGGTCCGCCGAGCCCCCCTCCCGCTCCGCCGGCAAGGCCACGGATCCGGCCCGCGGCGAGGGCGCCGTCAAGCTGACGCCGCGCCCGGGCCTCTACATGATCACCTGTCCCGGTGCGGCGGCCAAGGAACTGAGCGAGCGCCTGAAACGCACCGACGGCATCGAAGTGGTGCGGACCATCCCCGCCCAGGCAAAGGGCGGTGAACCGGTGGTGGTCGCCGGCATGGTGGCGAATGTCGCCGCGGCATTGCGCAACGCGCCGGGCCCGGCGCTGATCATCGAGCCCGACCACAGTCTGATCGCCGCCACTTGGTCGATGGCCGATCCCGCCGTGACAACCACGGTCGGGCCGGGCTTCACCACCACCATCCAGGTGGTCGGCGCCAAGGACGAACCGGTGGCGCGGGCCGAGGTGCATCTGCTCGGCCGCAGCTGGGCGGCGCAGGGCATCACCGGGGCCGACGGGAAGGTCCAACTGACCCTGTTCGGGGAGAGCCCCGACAGCGTCAGCGCCCTGCTGGTCAAGCCGCGAACCGGCTATTGGAGCCTGTGGACCGAGGCGCCGGCCGTCGATGCCGACGCGGTGCAGCAAGTGACCCTGCGGCCCTTGCCCGCCGACGCCCCCGGCTGGGGCGCCAAGGCCATGCAGTTCGACCAGCTGCCCGCCCGCTGTCGCGGCAAGGGCGTGAAGATCGCCCTGATCGACACCGGGGCGGCGGTCAGCCACCGGCAATTGGCCAAGCTGAGCCAGGGCATGGACGTCGCCGGCGGCTCGGCAAAGGCCTGGGCACAAGACCCCGCCGGGCACGGCACCCTGTCGGCCGGCATCGTCGCCGCCTGGTCCGAGGACGGCGGGCCGCCGGGCTATGCGCCGGAAGCCGAAACGCATATCTGCCGCGTCCCGCCGGACGGGCGCTGCAGCGACCTGGTGGTCGCCCTCGACTATTGCCTGGACGCCGGCATCGATGTCGTCGATCTCGGCTTTTGTTGCCGGCACGGCTCGATGATCGTCGAACGGCGCATCGAGCTGGCCAAACGAATGGGCATGGCGGTGGTCGCACCAGCCGGCAATGGCGGGGACTCGGTGCAGTTTCCGGCGTCGTCGCCGCATGTGCTGGCGGTCGGCGCGATCGGCAAGCAAGGGGCGGCTCCGCTCGACAGTCCGCATGCCGACGGCGCGGCGGCGGCAATCCTGTCCGACGGCTATTTCTCGCCGGCCTTCTCGTCGGCCGGGCCGGAGGTCGATGTCTGCGCCCCCGCTGTGGCCGTTCTGTGCTGCCAATCCCCCGACGGCTATGCCGCGGTCGACGGAACCTCGGTGGCGGCGGCCCATGTGGCGGCGCTGGCGGCGCTGGTGCTGGCCCATCATCCGGATTTCCGGCAGGCCTTCGCCGGGCGCAACAGCCAGAGGGTCGAGCGCCTGTTCCAGATCATCAAGGAAACGGCGCAGCCGGTGGCCCTCGATGCCCGCCGGGTGGGCGCCGGAGTGCCCGATGCGGCACGCGCCCTTGGATTGACGGTGCCGGCGAATGCCCCGGCGGGACGCGCCGGCAAGGACACCCAGGGCAGCCTGGAGGCGATGCGCGCCGCGTTCCAGCTGGCCGGACTCACCCCTTCCGCCCCCGGCCGGGTGGCCCGCGGTCCGGCGATGGTGAGCCGGGCGCCGCTGACTCCGGCCGGCTTTGCCCCGGGGGCGACCGCGAGCCTGGCCGAATTGCGGGCCGCCATGGCTGAAGCCGGCCTGCGGCCCCTGCACTGAGCTTTCGCCTCGATCTCGAGCGACTCGCGCGCCGAAGGATAACTTCGGCGCCTTTTCTTTGCCGAATCGGCGCATCCCCCCAATTTGGATTAACGTTGTATTGAGAATTACTACAGTTATACTAGCGCCGGGTGCAATCGAGGTAGATCGATTCCCCCCGTCATGCGGTTGCTGGGGATTGCCAATTGCCACACCGGGCCGGCGCGCGTCGAAGCGAATGGACCATCGACCTGGACGGCCAGGCATTCGACGATCTGCGGCTACCGCATCACCACCCGCTCCATGTATTCAATTCGCGCCGCTCCGGAATGGTAATCAACGGCATGCTGCTGCTGGTCGCCCTGTGCGGCTGGGTGGTCGGCGGCGAGGAGGGGGCGCATTGGGCGGTCAGCGGCGGCACCGGGACCACGCCGGCATCCATTTCGCCGGAGACCATGCTCCGCCAATACGGTGCTCATCGACTTACTCCGCAGATGTGGCCGGCGTTGTTCGACCAGCTGCAGGGAATGAGCCGGCGGGCCGGCCTGCCCCGGCCGCCGGAGCTCTATTACCTGCCCGATCCGCACAGCATGAACGCCTACGCCCTGGGCGGCCCGGAGCATTCCGCCGTCACCCTGACCGAGGGGCTGTTGCGCGGCATGACCTTGGGCGAAATCGTCGGCATCCTGGCCCATGAGGTAGCCCATATCAGCAATAACGACGGCTGGGCGATGGCCCTGGCGGCGGGTCTCTATCGGACCACCGCCCTGACGGCGCTGATGGGCGCCGGCCAGCGGCGGGACGGACCATTGGCGTTGCTGCTGTCGAGCGCGCCGATGGTCGGCCAGATGCTGCATATGGCGCTGTCGCGTATCCGCGAGTTCGACGCCGATGCGGTGGCCCTGGATCTGGTCGACGACCCGCATGCCTTCCTGACGGCCCTGCACAAGCTCGAGCACCACCACAACGGCGACCGGCGGCGGCAGCCGGCGCCGCCTTCGGACGACATGCTGCGGTTCCTGCGCAGCCATCCCGAAACCTGGGAACGGGTCGGCACCCTGCTGCGCCGGTCGTGGCGTTAGGGTCCCATCGCGCCCCTCAAATCGTTGCCGGCTGATCCCAGAGTTGAAGGACCCGTGGCGCGCACCAATCTAAAGCTCTTCTCGGATTGTCTAATCCATACGGAGCCCGCCTGGCATGAAGCGCACGAACCCTCCCTTCCGGGCCGACCATGTCGGCAGTCTGCTGCGACCCAAGACCTTGCTGCAAGCCCGCGACGACGCCAAGAACGGGCGGATTGCGGCCGAGCAGCTTCGCCAATTGGAAGACGACGCGATCCGCGACGTGGTCCGGCTGCAGGAGGATGTCGGCCTGCAGGGCATCACCGACGGCGAGTTCCGCCGCGCCTCCTGGCATATGGACTTCCTCTACCAGATCGGCGGGGTGACCAAGGTCCAGGACAACATCTCGGTCAAATTCCACAACGAGAAGGGCGACATCGAGTTCACTCCGGCGGCGCTGCGGGTGAACGGCAAGCTGAGGCTCGACAAATGCATCTTCGGGGATCATTTCGAATATCTGAAATCGATCACCAAAGGCACGCCGAAGCTGACCATCCCGTCGCCCAGCATGATGCATTACCGCGGCGGCCGCGCCGCCATCGACCAGGCGATCTACCCGACCCTCGACGGCTTCTGGACCGATCTCGGGGCGGCCTATGCCGATGAGATCGAGGCCTTGGGCAAGCTGGGATGCACCTATCTACAGCTCGACGACACCAGCCTGGCCTATCTCAACGACCCGACCCAGCGCGAATACGTCAACCGTCTGGGCGGCGATGGCGAGCACCAGCATCTGGTCTATATCCGCCTGATCAACTCGGCCTTGGCCAAGAAGCCGGCCGGAATGACCGTCTGCACCCATATGTGCCGCGGCAATTTCCGCTCGTCCTGGGTGGCCAGCGGCGGCTACGACCATGTGGCCGAAGCCCTGTTCAACCAGCTCGAGGTGGACGGGTTCTTCCTCGAATACGACGATGCCCGTTCGGGCGGCTTCGAGCCCCTGCGCTTCGTGCCGAAGGGCAAGTTCGTGGTGCTCGGCCTGGTCACCACCAAGCGGGGCACGCTGGAACAGAAAGATGAGCTGAAACGCCGCATCGAGCAGGCCGCCAAATTCGTCCCCCTCGACCAGCTCTGCCTCAGCCCGCAATGCGGCTTCTCATCGACCCTGGAGGGCAACGCCCTGTCGGTCGAGGAAGAGATTGCCAAGCTGGCCCTGATCGTCGAGACGGCCCGCGAGGTGTGGGGCTGACGCCGGCAGCGGCGGCGCCTTGATCCGGCGCCGCCGCTGCCAATCTTCAGGTCTAACCTCGAGGGACCACACCCCATGGAACTCAGCGAAAAGACCTGCACCCCCTGCCAGGGCGGCATGCCGCCGCTCGACCCGGCACAGGCGGCCAGCCTGGCCACCCACGCCCCGGACTGGCAGTTGGCCGAAGGGTCGAAGCGCCTGGTGCGCGGCTTCAAGTTCAAGACCTTCCGGGACGCGCTGGCCTTCGTCGACGGCATCAGCGCCATCGCCGAAAGCGAGGGGCATCACCCGGACATCAGTTTCGGCTGGGGTTATGCCACCGTCACCCTGTACACCCACAAGATCGGCGGCCTGCACGAGAACGATTTCATCATGGCGGCGAAGTTCGACCGCGTCTATGCGAGTCAGGCCGGGTAATATCCAGGCCCGGACCAAGGCGCGGGCGGAGACGGCAGATGCACACGCGAGACATTCTGGGTTGGACCCATCCCCATCGGTTCGAAACCGGCCGCGAGCAGGGTGCCGAGCGACGGACCAAGGCGGTCGCCCTGCTTACCGTGGCCATGATGGCAACCGAGATCACCGTCGGCAGCATGACCAATTCGATGGCCCTGCTGGCCGACGGCTTCCACATGTCGACCCATGCCGGGGCGCTGGGCATCGCCGCCTTCGCCTATTGGCACGCCAGACGGCATGCCGAAGACCGCCGCTACAGCTTCGGCACCGGCAAGGTGGGCGCGTTGGCCGGCTTTACCAGCGCCTTGGTGCTGACCATGGTGGCCCTGCTGATGGTGTGGGAGTCGGCCAATCGCTTGCTGGCCGTGCCCAGCATCGCCTTCGATGAAGCGCTGATGGTGGCCGGGCTGGGCCTGGTGGTCAATCTGGTGAGCGCCGCCATCCTGGGCGCCGACCACCATCGCCACGACGACCACCACGGTCACGACCACCACGGGCACGACGAGCATGGGCACGGGCACCAACAACACCAGGACCACAACCTGCGGGCGGCCTATGTCCATGTCGTCGCCGATGCCTTCACCTCGCTGTTGGCCATCGCCGCCTTGCTGTGCGGCAAATATCTCGGCTGGTGGTGGTGCGACCCGCTGATGGGCATCGTCGGCGCCATGGTCATCGCCAATTGGGCATGGAGCCTGATCCGGCGTTCGTCCAAGGTGCTGCTCGATATCAGCGACGACCACGAACTGCAGGCGGAGATCGCCCAGGCCATCGAAGACGATGCCGACAATCGCATTTCCGACCTGCATCTGTGGCAGGTGGGACCGGGCCATTGGGCCGCCATCGTGTCGCTGGTCACCCACAACCCGCGCCCGCCGGCCCATTACCGTGCGTTGTTGGCCGGGGTCCACGAGCTCAGCCACGTCACCGTGGAAGTGCATCCCTGCGAGTGACCACTCAGGCGCCGAGCTACAGCATTGTGCGTTATGCCAGAATCACCTTCGTCACCCCCGCGAAGGCGGAGTCCACGCTGACGCCTGAAATTCGGAGCCGTTAATGGATGCCCGCTATCGCGAGCATGACGAGAGGGGTGAGCCGATCTAATCGCATCCTGCTCTAAGAGGATTCGGGCCGCCGCAGGGTGACGCTTCGGGTGAACGGCTTCAGCGCCTTGACGGCACCGCTTTCGGCAATCACCCGCGCCGCCCCCTCGGGATCGGTGACCACCAGTCCGGCCAGGACATCGAGGCCGTAGGAGAACAGGCGCGCCGTTAACGGGGTGCCCGGTCCGACCAGAACCCGTCGCGCCGTGGTGGCCTGGCCGAGCAAACCTGGCAGGCTGTGATTGGGCAGAGTCGACGAGGTCAGCACGGCGACCGCGGCGGTCGGCAGCAGCCAGGCGGCGGCCGCCTCGGGGTAGTCGCCGGGGGCTGGATTGCGTTCGATGATACGAACATCCGGACGCCGTTCGACCATTCCCGGAAAGCGGCCGACCGCCACCGCCGGGCCGCTCACCGCCGTCAACTCGTCGAGGCCGTTGGTGGTCTCGCCCTCCAGGTCGAAGCGGTTGTAATGGGCGTTGACGGCGGCGACGCCGAGCGACGCCTGCAGCGGATCGAGCGAGGTGGCCAGGCGGGCCAGGCTTTGCAGCGAGCCGCCGGCCAGCTGACCCGCCATCGGCAGCGCCCGGCAGCCGCCGGGGGGGCGTGGTGTAAAGGCCAGTCCACAGCCGTCGGGCCCTTCCACCAGCACCCAGTTGAGGCCGATCACGACGCGCCGGACCGGCAGCTCGGCGACGCCCAATACCAAGTCGGGATACAGGCGGTGCGGCCCCCACCAGCGCCACAGGGCCGGCGCCCGCGGCGCCAGGACGACCCCGGCGCCGCCGGTGGCCCGCTCCCAATCGGGCAGCTGGTCGGGGGTCACCGTGGTCACCAGCGGCGTACCCTGGGCCAGGGCCGTGCCGATGGGTTGGCTGGGGCCGGTAAAACGCTCGACCAGCAGCAGGTCGCCCTGCCCGACCCGCCAGCCACGCGCGGCCAAGGTCGCGCCGAAGGCGGCGACCAGGCGGCCGGCCTCGGGGCCGTCCGCTTCAACCACCGCCGCCGGCGGCAGCGACGGCGGGACCAGGCTGGCAGGCCTCTCTTCCCTGCTGCGCGGTCCGCTCATGGGGACGGCACCGAAAACCCATGCGCCAGCAGAACCGCCCGGCTTTCCGGGCCGCGCAGGAAATCGTAGAGCCGCGTCACCTCGGGCCGCTGATGATTGGCCAGGATGGCCATCGGGAAGTCCACCGGCGGCGCCACCTCGGGAGGAAACTCGGCCACCACGCGGATCCGCGGATTGGCCACCGCGTCGATGGCGAAGCAGATGCCGGCCGGCGCTTCGCCGCGTTCGACCAGGGCCACCACCGCCCGCACGTCCGGCAGCGGGGCCAGCCGATTTTCAACCGAGGCCCAGACCCCCAGCTTCTCGAGGGCGGCGCGGGCGAAACGCCCGGCCGGCAGCATGAACGGATCGCCGATCGCCAGTCTCCCGTCCCCCAATACGGTGCCCAGCGATTCGCCCGGCTGCGCGGCATAGGACACCCGGCTATCGGCCCGAGCGATCAGCAGCAGCCGCGTGCTGGCCAAGGTGCTCGGCCCTTCGGCCAGCAGGGCCCGCGCCTGCAGAAAATCCATCCATTGGGGGTCGGCCGAAATGAACAGGTCGGCCGGTGCGCCATCGACGATCTGCCGGGCCTGCCCCGGGCTGTGGCCGACCACCAGCTTGAACCCGGTGCCGGCCTTGGCTGCCGCTTGGGCGAGATCCTCCATGGTGCTGGCCATGCCGCCCGGTGCGAACACCACCACTTCGGCCCCGGCCGGCCCGCCGGCAAGGACAGCCCATACGATCAATGCCCCCAATAAGCGCATCCGTTCCTCGATCCCCGTCTCGACCGATCAATGATGGTCGATGGCCGGGCCCGGGGTCAATCTTTGACCAATCGCTCATGTTGCGATGCAGTATACCTGACAGGAAAATCGGTTCCCCGAAGGAGCGTCGGAAAAAGGACAAGTGGAAACTTCGATGATACGATCTGACCGGCCCCCCCTTTACGGTCGCGGAATCTCCGGAGGAAAATCATCATGGTCGGTACGGCAGGAGCCGGTGTCCAGGTCCCAGCAGGGGCAAAAAAACCCTTTTACCGGGTGCTTTACATACAAGTTCTCTTCGCCATCGTTCTTGGCGCGTTGATTGGATGGCTTTCTCCGACCCTGGCGACCAATGACTGGTTCAAGGCGCTGGGCGATGGCTTCATCAAGCTGATCAAGATGGTGATCGGGCCGATCATCTTCTGCACGGTGGTATCCGGCATCGCCCATATCCAGGACGCCAAGAAGGTCGGGCGAGTCGGCGTCAAGGCCCTGGTCTATTTCGAGATCGTCTCGACCTTCGCCCTGATCATCGGCCTGTTGGTGGGCAATCTGCTGCATCCCGGCAGCGGCTTCTCCGGCAAGGCGCCCGACGCTTCGGCGGTGGCCAGCTATGCCAAGGCCGCCCATGAGACCAAGAGCGTCGATTTCGTCCTCAACATCATTCCCGACAGCGTGGTCGGTGCCTTCGCCAAGGGCGAGATCCTGCAGATCCTGCTGTTCGCCATCCTGTTCGGCTTCGCCTTGATGGCGCTGGGCGAGCGCGGCCGGGCCGTCCGCACCCTGATCGACGATATCGCCCATGGCATCTTCGGGGTCATCGCCATCGTCATGAAGGCAGCGCCATTCGGCGCCTTCGGCGCCATGGCCTTCACCGTCGGCAAGTTCGGGCCTTCGGCGCTGGGCAATCTGCTCGGCCTGATCGCCACCTTCTACCTGACCGCGGCGATCTTCATCTTTGTCGTTCTCGGCGTCATTGCCCGCATCGCCGGGTTCAACATCTTCAAATATCTGGGCTACATCAAGGAAGAGCTGCTCATCGTGCTGGGCACCTCGTCTTCGGAAAGCGCCCTGCCGCAGCTGATGGAAAAGCTGCAGCGGCTCGGTTGTTCCAAGTCGGTGGTTGGGCTGGTGGTGCCGACCGGCTATTCGTTCAACCTGGACGGCACCAACATCTACATGACCCTGGCCACCCTGTTCATCGCCCAAGCCCTGGGTGTCGATCTCAGCCTGTCGGACCAGATGACCATCCTGATCGTCGCCATGCTGACCTCGAAGGGCGCGTCGGGGGTGACCGGGGCCGGCTTCATCACGCTGGCGGCGACCCTGGCCGTGGTCAATCCGGCGCTGGTGCCGGGCATGGCGATCGTTCTCGGCATCGACAAATTCATGAGCGAGTGCCGGGCCTTGACCAATCTCAGCGGCAACGGCGTTGCCGCCATCGTGGTGTCGTGGTGGGAAAACGAACTCGACCGCGACAAGCTCAACCTCGCCCTCGGCAAGACCGTCGATACCTCGGACATCAAGACCGCCGTCTCCATCGACTGACCGGGCCCCGGGCCGCGCGCGGGCGCGGCCCCGGTTGCTCGGTGGTTCGGATCAACGTTGCGCCACACCCTGGCGCGATCGTGGCAGGTGGGCCAGGCCGCGTCGGCACAAGGTGGCGAGCCCCGGCCCGAGCAGCCCGGGGCGCAGCAACAGCTGCCGCAATGCCGAGACCCATGCCCGGCCGCGAAGATGCTGCCGGAAGCTGAGATAGGCCTGCAGCCGGGCCAGACGGCGGTGACGGTGCAGGATCAGGCGCCGCAGCGGCTCGCCCTGCCCCATCGCGTCGAGTTGGCGACGGCTGTGCGCCAGCACGTTGTCGAGGCGCTCCGGCCCGACCGCCCGCGACAGCGAATGGGGCCGCGCGGCATAGCGATAAAGGGCGTCGGGAATCAGCTGCCAGGACGCCCCGGCCAGCAGGCAATCGAGATGGAAATGATAGTCCTCGCACAGCGCCAGGTCTTCCCGGAAGCGAAGATGGTGGGCCTCGACGAGGGCCCGCCGCACCATCGGTTTCAGATAGCCGAAGCTGTAGCGCGCCGCCCGGAAATCGTTGCTGCGCAGATAGTCGGCAAGACTCATCACACCGGATTGCGGCCATTCCCCCGCCCCGAAGGCGACTCCCCGGGGCTGGCGGTCGGGATGGGAGACAATCTGCAGGTTGTCCGCCACCATGTCGGCATTGGTCGCCTGCGTCCGGGCCAGCAGCGCCGCCAAGCGTTCGGGGGCGAAGCCGTCATCGGCATCGAGCAAGGCGACCCAGCGCCCGCGGCACAGGGCCAGCCCGGCATTGCGGGCCGCCGCCGCCCCGCCGTTATGGGGCAGGACCAACAACCGTATCCGCTGGTCCTGTGCGACATAGCGGCGCACCATCTCGACGGTGCCATCGGTGCTGGCGTCGTCGACCACCACCAGCTCGAAATCGCCCAAGGATTGCGCCAGCACCGATTCGATGCAGGGGCCGATGTCATCCTCCACCTGATAGCCGGCGACCAGGACCGAGATCAGCGGCGTCATCGAGTTCCTCCTCCACCGTACCGACCGGAGGCCTGGCCGGACGGACAGGCCTCCAGCTATGCCGCTTTTTTGCGGGCGCTGACAGGACGGGAACGGGTATGAGAGCGGAGGCCAAGGAGACCGTGCCACACCAACGGGCGAGGACCAAAAGTGGGGCGTTCGCATCGTTTGGCCGGACGGCACTTGCGCTCCGTTGAAGGCCCGCTAGTCTAACATCGTCGCGTTGCGGCTTGGCGTTGGACTCGAGGACGAAATGGCAGAAACAAGCGGCAATGGATCGGCCGGCAGCCCGGGGCAGGAGGCGGTCCGCAAGCGGCGGCAGCGCTTCAGGATTTTCGGCATCGCGGTCCTGACTTGCGCGGTCGGCGGCGGTATTTATTGGTTGCTTACCAAGAACCGCGAGGCCACCGACGACGCCTTCCTCGAAGCCGACATAGTGCAGATCGCCCCGCAGGTCGGCGGGGTGATCGCCGCGCTGAATTTCACCGACAACCAACGGGCCGACCGCGGTCAACTGCTGATCGCCATCGACCCCCGCGACTATGAGGTGCAACTCGCCTCGGCCAATGCCAATCTCGACATCGCCCTGGCCCTGCAACAGGCGGCCGAGGCCGATCTCAGTCTGACCAAGGCGACCACCGTCGCCTCCATCGACGAGATCCACAATCTGGTCGAGCAGACCCGGCATCAGGTCTCGGAGGCGCGTCAACAGGCCGATGCGGCGCAAGCCGACGCAGTGCGCACGGCGGCCGACGTCAAGCGCTACGACGACCTGCTGCAGGGCGCCGTGGCATCGCGCCAGCGATACGAGCAGGCAGTCGCCGACGCTCGCGCCGGCACCGCCCGGTGGCGTGCCGCGCAGCTCGCCGCCACCGCCGTCGAGGCCCAGCAGGCCCAGGCCCAGGCCCGCCTGCAGGATGCCCTGGCGGCGCCGCAGCGGGTGGCGCAGAAAGAGGCCCAGCTGGCCAATGCCAAGGCGCAGGTCGAGCAGGCCCGGGCCAATCTCCAGGCCGCCGCCAACAACCTGTCCTATGCCCGCATCAAGGCGCCGCAGAGCGGACGGATGACCAAGCGCACGGTCAATCTCGGCGATGTGGTGCAGAAGAACCAGGTCCTGGCCGCCCTGGTGGTCGACCCGCCCTGGGTCATCGCCAACTTCAAGGAGACGCAGCTCACCCGCATGCGGCCGGGACAGCCGGTTTCCATATCGGTCGACGCCTTTCCCGGCCATGCCTTCCGGGGTCATGTCGACAGCATCCAGGCCGGCACCGGGGCGCGCTTTTCGCTGCTGCCGCCGGAGAACGCCACCGGCAATTATGTGAAGGTGGTGCAACGGATCCCGGTCAAGATCGTGTTCGACGATCTGGCCGACGACATGCTGCATCTGCTGGCCCCGGGCATGTCGGTGGTGCCGGCGGTCGATGTCGGTGCCCCGCCGGCGGCCCCGAAGCCGTGAGCGAGGACGCCGCCACCGGCCAAGGCCGCCCGGCAATCAACCCATGGCTGGTGGCACCGCTGGTCGCCCTGGCCGCCTTCATGGAGGTGCTCGACATCTCCATCGCCAATGTCTCGCTGCAGCACATCGCCGGCGACCTGTCGGCCGGCCAGGACGAATCGACCTGGGTGCTGACCTCCTATCTGGTCACCAATGCCATCATCCTGCCGCTGTCGGGCTGGTTGTCGTCGGTGATGGGCCGCACCCGCTTCTTCCTGGCCTGCATCATCGGCTTTTCGGCCAGTTCGCTGGCCTGCGGCCTTGCCCCCACCCTCGGCCTGCTGATCGTCTTTCGCGCCATCCAGGGCTTGACCGGCGGCGGCCTGCAGCCGGTCTCCCAAGCCATCCTGGCCGATGCCTTCCCGCCCCGGCAACGGGGCATGGCCTTCGCCCTTTACGGCATGGCGGTGGTGTTCGCCCCGGCCATCGGCCCAACCCTGGGCGGCTGGATCACCGACGAGGTGAGCTGGCGTTGGGTGTTCCTGCTGAACGTGCCGGTCGGCATCGTCCTGACCATCCTGGTGACCGCCCTGCTGGAGGACCCGCCGGCCTTTACCGCAGCACGACAGGAGCGGCTGAAGCGGGGGCTGAAGGTGGATTACGCCGGCCTTGGCCTGCTCACCGTCGGCCTCGGCCTGCTGCAGGTGGTGCTCGACAAGGGCGAGGAGGACGACTGGTTCTCGTCGCCCCTCATCCTGTGGCTGACCATCGCCTCGGCGGTATCGCTGATCGCCTTCGTCATCTGGGAACTGGGCGAAGAGGACCCGATCGTCGACCTCAGGCTCTTGGCCGAACGCAATTTCGGCATGGCCAATTTCCTCATGTTCCTGCTGGGCTTCATCCTGCTCGGCAGCACCGTGCTGCTGCCCGAACTGGTGCAGCGCCTGTTCGGCTATACGGCGACCCAGGCGGGGCTGGTGATTACCCCGGGCGGCCTATCGATCATCCTGATCATGCCGGTGGTCGGCCGCCTGGTCTCGATCTTCGATTCCCGCCATTTGATCGCCATCGGCCTGGCCATCACCGCCATGGCCCTGTTTCGCATGACCAGCTTCGACCTCGACACCGACTACGCCACCTTCATGTGGGCTCGCATCTACCAGGCGCTGGGCCTGTCGCTGCTGTTCATCCCGATCAACACGGCGGCGTTCCTCACCGTCAAACCCGAGAAGAGCAGCGCCGCCTCGGCCCTGATCAATGTGTCGCGCAATCTGGGTGGCAGTTTCGGCATCTCCCTGGTGACCACCATGCTGTCGCGCTCCAGCCAGGCGCACCAGACCGTCCTGGTCAGCCACGCCACGCCCTTCGACCATGCCTACCGGCGCATGCTGGACGGTCTGGTGCCCCTGTTCCAGGGGCAAGGCGATACCGTGGCCGAGGCCACCAGCAAAGCGGTCGCCCAGATCTACGGCATCATCCAGCGCGAAGCCTTGATGCAAGCCTTCATCGACGACTTCCGGCTGCTCGGCATTATCTTCGCGCTGCTGGTTCCGCTGGTCTTCGTCATGCGCAAAGGCAAGCCGCACGGCCCAGGCCCGGCCACCCATTGAAGGAATGCTGATTTACCACGGAGAGCACGGAGAGCACGGAGATGAATTGGAATGAGCTCCGCTCAGAAGGTCTTCTCCGTGACCTCTGTGTGCTCCGTGGTTGAATGAATTACTTACCCACCGAAAACCGGAAGCGCAGGGCGCAGGCGCTGAACTTGGCGCGGGCCCGCGCCAACAATTGCGCGGCCGCCTTGCGGGCCTGGCGCAACAGCCCGATGCGGTCGAGCCAGGCATGGGCCCAGCGGCTCCAGCCGAGGACGATACCCTCGGCCCACACGAACCAGGCAAGCTGGTGCAGAGCCGGCCGGCACAGGGCATAGAGGCGGGCCAGGAAGGCGACGGTGAAAGCCTCGCCGCCGATAAACAACAGCAGCCCGGCCGTCACCCGGCCCACGGCGATCAGCCATAAGGCGGCCAGTTTGATCGGCAGGACCAGCGCCCAGGGCAGGATGAACAGGACCATTGCGGCATAGGGCGGCAGGCGGTGGATCGCCGCCTCGAGGCGGGCCACCGGCGACCAGCGGGCGAGGCCCGCCATCAGCCGGCCGAGCCAGGTCCACAACAGTTCTTCGAACAGGATGGCAAGCAACCCCGCCAGGACCAGCGGGATGCGCAGAAGGGTATTCAGACGGCGGAGCAGCAGGGGCGTCGGACGGATGATGCGGCTCAGCCCATCACGCGGACGATGACGTCGACCCGGCGGATGCTGGTGCCCTGCGGGGCCTGGGGCATCCTGGTCACCGACACCATGTCGCCCGGGATATCCTCGAGGCGGCCCGACTGTTCATAGAAGAAATGATGATGGTCGGTGGTGTTGGTGTCGAAATAGGAGCGCCCGGCGTCGACCACGATTTCCCGCAGCATGCCGGCTGCGGTGAACTGGTGCAAGGTGTTGTAGACGGTGGCCAGCGACACCCGGATGTTCGAGGACAGCGCCTCGCCGTGCAGCTGCTCGGCCGACACATGGCGGTCGCAGCAATCGAACAGCAGTTTGGCCAGAGCCAGCCGTTGGCGGGTCGGGCGGAGCCCGGCGGCGCGCAGGCGGTCAAGGGCTTGGCTGAAGGGTCTATGGGTGACGGCGGTCATGGCACACTCGCCTCAGTTGTCGGACTTGTTTCTATTTTAATTCCATAAAATAAGCAATTGGAATCGCATGCGGCCTCTTTCAAGCGGCGGCCTGCAATTGGTGCAGATGGACGTCTTCGGCGCCATGCCGACCACTCAATCGCCGGTGGCGATCCGCTCGACCAACTGGCGCACCGTCGGAATGACCCCGCCGGCATAGAACGGATCGCTGGCGAAGCGATGCGCATTGTGGCCGGCGAACATCAGCTCCAGCTCGACGTCGCCATCATGGGCGATATTCTGCAGCGTCTTCTGGATGCAGAACGAACGCGGGTCGGCCTTCTTGCCGGTGCTGCCGGTTTCTCCCTGGGCCCAGTTGGAGAAGATGCAGGCCGACAGGCAGCCCATACACTCCACCTGATCGCGCCGGATCGCCTCGGCCCGTTCCGGGCGGAGGAAGACCAGGGTGGAATCCGGGGTCCGCATCGGCTCGGCGAAACCCTGGGCGATCCAGGCCTCGGCCCGCCCCTTGTCGGTCGGCGTCACATAGACCACGCGACCGCGACCGCCGATCGGCAACTGAGCGGTATGCTCGCCCACCGCCTCGGCCGTATAGGCGATCTGATGCTCCAGTCGCTCACCTAATTCGTTGATGAAACCATTGCGAACCGCCGAGGAGTAGAACCCGGTCGGGCTGAACCGGTGCAGCAGCACGTCGCCGTCCTTGAGGTTCAGCAGACGGTTTTTCCACGCCAGCGAGATCGGGCTCTCCGCGGTGAGCAGCGGACGGGTGCCGTATTGAAAGGCGATCGGCCCCAATTCTGGGTTGTCGAGCCACTCTTCCCATTCGCGCAGGTACCAGACGCCACCGGCCATGAAGATCGGCCGCTCGGGAGCGCCGGCTTGGCGCATGGCGGCGCGCAGTTCGCGCACCCGCGGCAGCGGCGGCTGTGGTTGCAACGGATCTTCCGAGTTTGACAGGCCGTTATGGCCGCCGGCCAGCCACGGATCTTCATAGACCACCCCGCCCAGCCAGTCGGCATATTTGTGGTAGGCGCGCTTCCACAGAGCGTTGAAGGCGCGGGCCGACGAGACGATCGGATAGTAGTGGACGCCATAGGAGGCGACGATCTCGGCCACCCGGTAGGGCATGCCGGCGCCGCAGGTGACGCCGTGCACCAGGCCCTTGGCCCCTTCCAGCACGCCATGCAGGATGCGCTCGGCTCCGCCCATTTCCCACAGCAGATTCATATGGATACGACCGCCGCCGCCAGCGATGTCATGGGCGATGCGGGCCTGGGCGATGCCGCCTCGGATGCCGTAGGCGATCAGTTCCTCGTGCCGCTCGCGGCGGGTCTTGCCGTGGTAGACGGCGGTAATGAAGCGGCCGTTCTCGTCATAGAAATCGGCATTGACGCCGGAGAAGGTCCCCACCCCGCCCGCCTTGGCCCAGGCGCCAGAGCTTTCCCCGTTCGATACGGAAATACCCTTGCCTCCTTCCACCAGAGGCAAGACTTCGCGGTCGGAAATGACCAAACTTCGCAGGGGCTTCACGACGACTGCACACTCCATTGACGGCTGGCGAATTTACCGCGTACTTGCCGCAATAAAAACATTTAATGGGGTCCGGCTTCTGGATTTGCGTCCGCCACCAGAAGCAGGCCCGGATCATCCGAGAAAACGGCGTCGACTCCCCACAACCATAAGCGGGAGGCCAGCGCCGGTTCGTTCACCGTATACGACAGAACGGCCAGACCGGTCTCTTTGGCGGCTCGCACCCGGCGCGGCGTCAGCTCGGGATGAAAAACATGCAGGCTGGCGCAACCCAGCCTGCGGGTGGCGCGCCGCCAATCGGCCGGCCAGCCGTCCGACACCAGGCCGCGCGGCCAGTCCGGCACCACCTGGGCGGCACGGGCCAGGGCCCGGCGGGAAAAGCTGGAGACCAGCGGCGGCGGGCGATCGGCCGGCCACAACCGGCCGGCCAATTCGAGGGCCACCTCCGCCGTGGCGGCGGCCCTCGTCTCGTCGGCCTTGATCTCGATATTGACCGACAGCCCCAACTGCAGCAGCAGGGCGATCGTCTGTTCCAGGGTCAGCAGGCGTTCCCCGGCGAAGGCCGGCGCAAACCAGCGCCCCGCATCGAGCCGCCGCAGCTCGCTCAGTTCGGTGTCGACCAACCGGCCGCGGCCGTCGGTGGTGCGCTCCAAGGTCTCGTCATGGAACACCACCGGCACCCCGTCCCGCGACAGCTGGACGTCGAGTTCGACCCACCCCGCCCCATCCGCGGCGGCGCGCCGGAAGGCCGCCGCCGTGTTCTCGGGTGCCAGCCGGGCGGCGCCGCGGTGGCCGATCACCCGGGAAAGGGCGAGACGGTTCACGCCTCGGTCTGCTCCGCCTTTTCTTCCTTCTTGGTCAGGTCCTCGCCGGTCGCCTGGTCGACCTGCTTCATCGACAATTTGACCTTGCCGCGGTCGTCGAAGCCGATGACCTTGACCTTGACCGAGTCGCCCATCTTGACCACGTCGGTCACCTTCTCGACGCGCCGGGGCGCCAGTTCGGAAACGTGCACGAGGCCATCGCGGGAGCCGAGGAAGTTGACGAAGGCGCCGAAATCGACGGTCTTCACCACCTTGCCGTTGTAGACGACGCCCATCTCCGGCTCGGCAACGATCCCCTTGATCCAGTCGATGGCGCGCTGCGCGGCTTCGCCATCCACCGACGCGACCTTGATGGTCCCGTCGTCTTCGATGTCGATCTTAGCCCCGGTCTGCTCGCAGATCTCGCGGATCACCTTGCCGCCGGTGCCGATCACTTCGCGGATCTTGTCCTTGGGAATGGTGAAGGTGGTGATGCGCGGCGCATTGTCGCTCACCGCATCGCGCGCATGCTCGAGCGCCTTGCTCATCTCCTTCAGGATATGCAGGCGACCATCCTTCGCCTGGCGCAGCGCGATGCCCATGATCTCCTTGGTGATCGAGGTGATCTTGATGTCCATCTGCAACGCCGTGACGCCGGTTTCGGTGCCCGCCACCTTGAAGTCCATGTCGCCCAGATGGTCCTCGTCGCCGAGAATGTCGGACAGCACGGCGAAGGCGTCGCCTTCCTTGATCAGGCCCATGGCGATACCAGCCACCGGACGCGGCAGCGGCACGCCCGAATCCATCAGGGCGAGGGACGAGCCGCAAACCGTCGCCATCGACGACGAGCCATTGGACTCGGTGATCTCGGACACCAGTCGGATCGTATAGGGGAAGTCTGCCTTGGCCGGCAGAGTCGGATGGACCGCCCGCCAAGCCAGCTTGCCATGGCCGATCTCGCGACGGCCGGGGGACCCCATGCGCCCTGCTTCACCCACCGAATAGGGAGGGAAGTTGTAATGCAGCATGAAATGCTCGCGGTATTCGCCGGCCAGCGCGTCGATGATCTGCTCGTCCTGGCCGGTGCCCAAGGTGGCCACCACCAGCGCCTGGGTTTCGCCACGGGTGAACAGCGCCGAGCCATGAGCCCGCGGCAGCACGCCCACCTCGACCTCGATCGGGCGGACCGTCTTGGTATCGCGTCCGTCGATGCGCTGCCCGGTCTTCAGGATGTTGCCACGCACCACTTCGGATTCGAGGCTCTTCAGCACTTGCGACGCGGCGGCCAGCTCGGCCGCATTGTCGCCGCCCAGGCTCGCCACGGCCTTCTTCTTGACCTCGCCGACCTTGGTGTAGCGCTCCTGCTTGACGACGTTCTTGTACGCCTCGGCCAGGGCGTCGACGATGCCCGCCTCGACGAACTTCTGGCGCACCACGGCCACTTCCGGCGCCGCCGGAGTCAGGTCCCAGGGATCCTTGGCGCAAAGCTCGGCCAGTTCGATGATCGCCTTGATCACCGGCTGGAAATGGTCGTGGCCGAAGGTCACGGCGCCCAGCATTACGTCTTCCGACAGCTCCTTGGCCTCGGACTCGACCATCAGCACGCCTTCTTCGGTGCCGGCGACCACCAGGTCGAGGGACGACCCCTCAAGCTCGCTGGAGGTCGGGTTGAGGACGTATTGGCCGTCGACATAGCCAACCCGCGCGGCGGCGATCGGGCCCATGAAGGGGATGCCCGACAGGGTCAGGGCCGCCGAACTGCCCACCAGGGCGACGATATCGGGATCGTTTTCGAGATCGTGCGACAGCACGGTACAGACGACTTGCGTCTCGTTGCGGAAGCCTTCGGCGAACAGCGGCCGGATCGGCCGATCGATCAGGCGCGAGACCAGGGTCTCCTTTTCGCTCGGTCGGCCTTCCCGCTTGAAGAAGCCACCGGGGATCTTGCCCGCGGCAAAAGCCTTTTCCTGGTAGTTGACGGTCAGCGGGAAAAAATCGACCCCGGGCTTCGGCGTCTTGGCGCCGACAACGGTGCAAAGGACCTTGGTGTCACCATAGCTGGCCATCACGGCGCCATCGGCTTGACGCGCGATCTTGCCGGTCTCGAGAACCAGCTTGCGACCGCCCCAGATGACTTCTTTGCGGTAGGTCTTGAACATTGACATTGGATGCTTTCCTTATCCCAACGGGCCGTGGCCGGATTGCCGCGCCCCAGGCGTCGCCCTCAAAACGGCGGTTCGTCTTCAACTCTGCCGATGGGGACGGGAGAATGATTGGCCGGCCGAGCCCGAAGGGGCATCGGCCGGCATGAACAATTGGTCAACCGCGTCCCTTCTCGGGTCCCGGCCCGGCAGGTCCTCGGCCGGCGAGGGTACCGCAGCGCCGCCCGAATGCGCCCTACTTGCGCAGGCCGAGGCGGGCGATGAGCTGCTCGTAGCGAGCCACGTTCTTGCCCTTCAGATAGTCCAGCAGGCGCCGACGCTGGCCGACCATGATCAGCAGGCCGCGGCGCGAGTGGAAATCCTTCTTGTGGTCCTTGAAATGTTCGGTGAGGTTGCGGATGCGCTCGGACAGAATGGCCACCTGGACTTCGGGCGAACCGGTGTCGGTTTCGGCGGTGGCATATTCCTTAATGAGCGCTTGCTTGCGCTCGGCAGTGATCGACATCGTGTACTCCGTCGTCTAGAGGTTCAAAACGCGTACCGGACGGATCTCGCCGCCATCGATACGAGCCAACGCCACCAGACGCCCTTCGGCCATGGCTCGCACGGTTGCACCGGCGGATATGGACGGTAGAGGACTGCGCGCAGCCAGCCGAAGGATCGACACGGACTGCCCGCTCTGCAGGCGGCGGGCTTCTTCTTCCGTCAGGGCCAGGGCCGGGATGTCGTCCAGCGCGGTCTCGACAGGAAGCACCAAGTTTGCAGACGCGGCACTATGCCCAAAGTCTTCAAGCATATCCAGGGAAATTGTTCGCCCCTCGTCGAATGGGCCGCAGGCGGTTCGCCGCAGGCTGGACACGTAGCCGACGGTGCCGAGCGCCGCCGCCAGGTCGCGGGCCAAGGCGCGGATATAGGCGCCCTTGCCGCAGTGAACTTCGAACAAGGCGGCCTCGGGGGTCGCCTCCACCAGACGAAAGCCGTCGATGCGGACCACGCGCGCCTTCAGCTCCATCGGGACCTCGGCGCGGGCCAGGTCATAGGCCCGCTTGCCGTCGATCTTGACGGCCGAAAAGGCCGGTGGAATCTGCTCGATCTCGCCGATGAAGGCCGGCAGGGCCGCCTCGATCTCGGATCGGCTGGGCCGCCGCTCGCTGGTTTCCACCACGCCCCCTTCGCCGTCGTCGGTGGATCGCCGCTCGCCCCAGGTAACATGCCAAAGATAGGATTTGGCCCCATCCATCACATAGGAGACGGTCTTGGTGGCCTCGCCGAGGGCGATCGGCAGGACGCCGGTGGCCAGCGGATCAAGGGTGCCGCCATGCCCGACCTTGGCGGCCCCGGTCAGGCGGCGGACCTGGGTGACCACCGCCGTCGAGGTCATGCCGAGGGGTTTGTCGATGGCCAGCCAGCCGTGGATCGGCTTGCCCTTGTGCCTACGCCCCATCGTCCTGGCCTTCCTGACCTTCGGCCGGCCAGGCCGCTTCCTCCTCGATCATCCCGTCGACGTCGCGCAATACCTCGGGACTGTGGAGCAGGGCTTCGATGCGGCTGGCCTGGTCGAATGAGATATCGGCCGCAAAGCTGAGATCGGGCACCAGGCGCAGCTGGATCAAGCGCGCCACCTCGTGGCGCAGATAGGGACGAGCCCGCTTCAACCCGGCCAGCAGGGGGGCCGGATCGCCGCCGCCCAGCGGCACCACGAAGACGGTGGCATTGCGCAGATCGGGGCTGACCGACACTTCGGTCACCGTCACCGGCCGCCCCGCCACGTCGGGATCACGGATGTCGCCCCGCTCCAGGATCTGGGCAACGGCATGGCGCAACTCCTCGCCCACGCGCAGCTGGCGCTGGCTGGGCGGGCGATAGCCTCGGCTCATGGCAAGACCTCCGGCGAGAACGGCGGCCGCCACCTCAAAGGGTGGCGGCAATCTCCTCGACTTCGTAGCATTCGATCACGTCACGGACCTGAATGTCGTTGTAGTTCTCGAACGACATGCCGCATTCGTAGCCTTCGCGCACCTCCCGGACGTCATCCTTGAAGCGCTTGAGCTGACCCAGCGAGCCTTCGTGGATGACCACGTTGTCGCGCAGCAGCCGCACCTTGGCACCGCGCTTGACCAGGCCCTCGGTGACGAAGCAGCCGGCCACCTTGCCGACCTTGGTGATGTTGAACACCTCGCGGATCTCGGCATTGCCGAGGAAGCGCTCCTTCAGGGTCGGGGCCAGCATGCCGGTCAGCGCCTTGCGGAGGTCGTCGGCCACGTCGTAGATGATCGAGTAGTAGCGGATATCGACGGTGTCGCGCCGCGCCATGTCGCGGGCCTGTGGATTGGCCCGCACGTTGAAGCCGATGACCAGCGCGTCGGAGGCCTTGGCCAGGGTGATGTCGGACTCGTTGATGGCGCCGACCGCCGAATGCAGGATGCGCACCTTGACTTCCTCGGTGCCCATCTTTTCCAGCGTGCCGACGATTGCCTCGACCGAGCCCTGCACGTCGCCCTTGACCACCACCGGCAGTTCCTTGGCTTCGCCCGCGGCGATCCGCGAGAACATCTGCTCGAGCGTGCCGCGCGCACCCGCCGCCACCTTGGCGTCGCGGTCCTTGCGCTGGCGATAGGCGGCGACCTCGCGGGCCCGCGTTTCCGTCTCGACGGTGATGAAATCGTCGCCCGCCGCCGGCGTCCCGGCCAGGCCCAGAACCTCGACCGGGGTCGACGGGCCGGCCATGTCGAGCTTGTTGCCGCGGTCGTCGGCCAAGGCACGCACCCGGCCCCATTCCGATCCGGCGACGAACACGTCGCCGACATGCAAGGTCCCCTTCTGCACCAGCACGGTGGCGACCGAACCACGGCCCCGCTCGATCTTGGCCTCGATCACCACGCCTTGCGCGGCGCGTTCCGGATTGGCCTTGAGGTCGAGGATTTCCGCCTGCAGCAGGATCGCTTCCTCGAGCTTGTCGAGGTTGAGCTTCTTCTTGGCCGAAACTTCCACCGCCAGCACGTCGCCGCCCAGATCCTCGGTCACCAGTTCGTGGTTGAGCATCTCCTGGCGGACCCGGGCCGGGTTGGCGTCCGGCTTGTCGATCTTGTTGATGGCGACGATGATCGGCACCTTCGCCGCCTTGGCATGGCGGATCGCTTCGATGGTCTGCGGCATGATGCCGTCGTCCGCCGCCACCACCAGCACCACGATATCGGTCGCCTTGGCGCCGCGCGCCCGCATGGCGGTGAACGCCTCGTGTCCCGGGGTGTCGATGAAGGTGATGCGCTGGCCGCCCTGCAGGGTCACCTGGTAGGCGCCGATATGCTGGGTGATGCCGCCGGCCTCGCCGGACACCACGTCGGTGGCCCGCAAGGCGTCCAACAGCGAGGTCTTGCCGTGATCGACATGGCCCATCACGGTGACCACCGGCGGCCGCGACTGCAGGTTGGCCTCGGTGTCGAGGAGGCCGGTCAAGCCGATTTCAACGTCCGATTCGGCAACCCGCTTCGGGGTGTGCCCGAACTCGGCGACCACCAGCTCGGCGGTGTCGGCGTCGATCACCTGATTGATCGTCGCCATGATGCCGCTGCGCATCAGCGATTTGATCACGTCGGCGCCTCGTTCGGCCATGCGGTTGGCCAGTTCCTGGACGGAAATCGTCTCGGGAATGATGACCTCGCGGATGACCTTCTCGGAGCTCTTCTGCAATTGCTTGAGGCGTTCGCGCTCGCGGGCCCGCTTGACCGCGGCCAGCGACCGACCGCGCTGCCCACGATCATCGTCGTCGAGCGCCGCAGTGATGGTCAGCTTGCCTTCCCGGCGGCGCGGCTCGGCGCGCTTGACCACCGGCACCGGCTTATGCGGCGTGGCACGGCCGGGACGCTTGCTGCGGTCCTCTTCCTCTTCCTCTTCCACGGCCGGCTTGGCCACCGGAACCGCGGCAACCGCCGCAACCGTCGTGGCGACGACGGCCGGGGCCGCCTCGGCCACCGGAGCGGTCGCCGTGGCAGGGGTTGCGGCTGCCTCGGGGGCCCCCGGCACTGCCGCGGCGGGTTGTTCGCCGGCGGCGGCTGCTGGCTGGCTGGCGGCCTCTTCCGCCCGCTGACGGGCCGCCTCTTCGGCGGCAACGCGCTGCAATTCCAGCTCGACGGCGCGGTGGCGCTCCTCTTCGGCGGCGCGGCGGCGGGACTCCTCGTCGGCCTTCAGCGCATCCTGCAGGGCGCGGGCCCGGGCGGCCTTTTCGCCGCTGGTCAGGTCGTGCAGCGGGTGGCTGAGATCCTCGATGCTGGGTGCCGGCGGCGGCGTCTGCGCCTCGAATTCGGGCGGCCGCGGCATCTCCTTGACTTCGTGCAGGACACCGCCGGCGCCGGTGGCGAAGGTGCGCTTCTTGCGCACTTCGACGGTCACCACTTTCGAGCGACCATGGGAGAAACTCTGGCGCACCTGGCCCGTTTCCACGGTCTTCTTGAGCTCGAGCTTGCCCGGCGACAGCTTCAGCGGCGCTTTGCGGTCATGGTCGTTCGACTCGGTCATCGGTTCGATTTACTCTCGCTTTCGCAGGACAGAAATTCCCGCGTATACACACAGTTCCTTGGCGTCCGTCCCGGTCGCTCCGGGACCGTCAGCCGGTAGGCTGGCTCGGCCGTTCCGGCGCTGCCGGAGGTTCGAGCGCGGGTCGAAATCCACCCAATCGGGCGCTCTCGACCAAAAGGCGATTGGCCAGCCGACCCGCCGTCATCACGGCATGGACGGCATGATCGCGGCCGAAGGCGGCCCCCAGTTCATCCCCCGACAGCTGCGCCACCAAAGGCAGGTTCGGGGCCAAGGCGCGGATCTTGTCGCGGCCATCGCTGGCCCCATCGGCGGCCGCCAGCAGAACGGCGCCCTGCCCGGACTTCAAGGCGCTCCGCACCTTCTCGAACCCCACTACGACCTGCCCGGCACGTCGGGCCAACCCAATCAAGTCGAGGCAACGCCTCAGCAACAGACCTTCGATCCGGTCCGCAAACTCGGGCGGCACCGCCACCTTGCGGCGGGCAGCCTTGGCGAACAGAGACTTCGCCGTGGCCGTATTTACCATATCCCGCCGGGCGCTCAACCATAAACCCCGCCCTGGCAGCCGCCCTTCGATATCGGGGACGAGTACCCCATCGGGGGCAACCACGAAGCGGATCATGCCTTCCGCCGGCATCACCGCGCCGGTCACGATGCAGCGCCGGTTGGGACCGGTTTCCTCCTCGTCCCGCCCGGCACCGTCCTCGCGGTCGGCCGGCGGCTGGTCGGTGGGCCGACCGCTCACCATGCGTCGCCTCAGGCCGTCTCGCCCTCGCCCGCGAACCAGTGAGCGCGGGCAGCCATGATGACGGTGTTGGCCTCGTCGGCGGACAGGCTGTCCTTGCCGAGCAGGTCGATCAGCTCGTCACCGGCCAGATCGGCCAAGTCGTCCAAAGTCTTGACGCCCTTTTCGCCCAGCGTCACCAGCATGCCGGACGACAGGCCCTCGATCTCGGCCAATTCGTCCGTCACACCCAGTTCGCGGCGGCGCTCGGTATTGCGCTCGTCCTGTTCTTCGAGGAAGGTCCGGGCCCGCTGCTGCAGCTCGCCGGCGATAGCCTCGTCGAAGCCTTCGATGTCGGTCAGGTCCTCAAGGGGGACGAAGGCGACTTCTTCCACCGAGGAGAAGCCCTCGGTGACAAGGAGATGGGCAATCACGTCGTCCACGTCCAGGGCGTCGATGAACATCTTGGAGCGACTCTTGAATTCCTCGGTGCGCCGCTCCGATTCCTCGGCCTCGGTCAGGATGTCGATCACCCAGCCGGTCAGTTGCGAAGCCAGACGCACATTCTGGCCGCGGCGGCCGATGGCCAGGCTGAGCTGGTCGTCGGGAACCACCACCTCGATGCGGTGCGCCTCTTCGTCAAGGACCACCTTGGCTACCTCGGCCGGGGCCAGCGCGTTGACGATGAAGGTGGCGGGATCGCCCGACCACTGGATGATATCGATCTTCTCGCCCTGCAACTCGGCCACCACCGCCTGCACGCGGCTGCCCCGCATGCCGACGCAGGCGCCCACCGGGTCGATGCCGGAATCGCGGCTGATCACGGCGATCTTGGCGCGCGAGCCGGGATCACGGGCCACCGCCTTGATCTCGATGATGCCGTCGTAGATCTCGGGCACTTCCTGGGCGAACAGCTTGGCCATGAACTGCGGATGGGTGCGCGACAGGAAGATCTGCGGGCCGCGCGGCTCCTGGCGGACGTCGTAGATGTAGGCCCGCACGCGGTCACCGGTGCGGAAGGTTTCGCGCGGGATCAGCTCGTCGCGCCGCAGAAGCGCCTCGGCCCGCCCCAGATCGACCACCACATTGCCGAATTCGACCCTTTTGACCAGGCCATTGACGATCTCGCCGGTGCGGTTCTTGAACTCGCTGAACTGGCGCTGACGCTCGGCGTCGCGCACCTTCTGGACGATCACCTGCTTGGCGGTCTGGGCGGCGATGCGGCCGAAGTCGATGGGCGGCAACGGATCGATCAGGAATTCGCCGAGTTCGGCATCCGGCTTCTTGCGCCGGGCCTGGGACAGGGTCAATTGGGTGGCTTCGTTCTCCACCAGCTCGGCCACTTCCATATAGCGCGACAGCAGGATCTCGCCGGTCTTGCGGTCGATATGGGCCCGGATGTCGTGCTCATGGCCGTATTTCGAGCGACCGGCTTTCTGGATCGCCTGTTCCATTGCTTCAAGGACTTCGTCGCGGTCGATGCCCTTGTCGCGGGCGACCGCGTCGGCAACCTGAAGAAGTTCGGGGCGGGGGAGTGCTGCAGTTCGTTCCATGGGTCCGATCCAGGCCTCGTCGATTGGGGCCTAATGCTCCTGTTCCTTCATCGCCGCGGCGATCAGTTCATCCGTCAACACCAGCTTGGCGCTCTTGACCTCGCCCAGCGGAATAAAAATCTCGCCAGTCTCGGCCATCAGCTGCACCCGGTCATCGGGGTCGACCCCAAGAACCTTGCCGCGAAAACGCTTGCGCCCGTCCACCGGCCGGGTGGTTTCGAGCTTGGCCTCGAAGCCGGCAAAACGCTCGTAGTCCTGCCGCCGGGTGAGTGGCCGGTCGATGCCGGGGGAGCTCACCTCCAGGGTATAGGCGGCGGCGATCGGATCCTCGACGTCGAGAAGGGCCGACATTGCGCGACTGATGTCGGCGCAGTCGTCGACCGTCATCGGCGCACGGTCGCGGCGTTCGGCCATGATCTGCAAGGTCGGGTTCTGGCGCCCTTGCAAGAGCACGCGAACCAGCTCGTAGCCCATGGCATCCAAAGACGGCGCGACCAATGCAGAGATGCGCTCCTCGAGGTCCATCCGGCGGCCTTCCGACGAATACCCCCAGCGTCGTGACGAAGCACGGCGCCAACAGCAGTTAGACAAGGGCCCTATGCCCTCAAACAACAAGCAAGGGGCCAAAAAAACAAAAAAGTGGGCCTACGGCCCACCCTTACAACCCCGCCTCCTGGGCAGGACTACAAGAATGTGTCGCCGGTCACTATAGCTATCGTTGCCCGGGCTGCAAGCTTTTTTGGGCCGGCAACCTCAACCCCCTCGGCGCAGGTAGCGGTAGAAAACGGGTTGGCGCCCCTGCTCGCGTGCCTTGGTTTCATAACGCGTGGCCGGCCAGTCTTCCCCCTTGACGGTGGGCTCGCCGGTAACGTCCTCGAAGTCGGTGCGAGCCGCCATCTGCTCCTTCACCCAGGCGATATAGACCGGGTCGTCGGTGGCGATCCGCAGTTCGCCGCCGTCGATCAGCAGCCGCGCCAACAGATCGAGATTGGGTTGCGACACGAAGCGCCGTTCGGCGTGCCGCTTTTTCGGCCAGGGATCGGGAAACAGCACGAAGACCCGCTCGAAACAGGCGTCCGGAAGGGCGGGAAACAAGGTTCGCGCGTCCTCGGGAAAGACGCGGATGTTGTCCAGGCCATCGCGCTGAATATGGCCCAGCAGGCTGGCGATGCCATTGAGAAAGACCTCGCAGCCGATCAGCCCGACATCCGGATGGTGCGCCGCCTGCCAGGCCAGATGCTCGCCGCCGCCGAACCCCACTTCCAGCCACAGGGCCCGCGTCGGGTCGGGAAACAGGGTGGCCACGGCCAGGGTCTCGCCGGCCGGCGGCAAGACGATGCTGAGCCTCGGCAGCAGGACTTCGACCAAGCCCCGGCCGGTCCGGCGCAGCGGTTTGCCGCGCCGGCGGCCGAAGAAACGCGGGGCTTGTTCCTCAGGCAAAGGCGGCGGTGAGCTGCGGGACCAGATCAAGACGCTCCCAGGAGAAGCCGCCATCGGCCTCGGGAGTGCGGCCGAAATGGCCGTAGGCCGCGGTGCGCGCATAGATCGGGCGATTGAGGCCGAGATGGGTGCGGATGCCGCGCGGGCTCAGATCGACCAGTTGCTGCAGCAGGTCCGACAGCTTGTCCTCGTCCACCTTGGCGGTGCCGAAGGTGTCGACGTAGACCGACAATGGCTTCGACACGCCGATGGCGTAGCTGAGCTGGATGACGCATTTGTCCGCCAAGCCGGCCCCGACCACGTTCTTGGCCAGATAGCGGGCGGCGTAGGCGGCCGAGCGGTCGACCTTGGTCGGGTCCTTGCCGGAGAACGCGCCGCCGCCATGCGGTGCGGCGCCGCCATAGGTGTCGACGATGATCTTGCGGCCGGTCAGCCCGGCGTCGCCATCCGGCCCGCCGATGACGAAACGGCCGGTCGGATTGACGTAGAAAGTCTCTTCCGGGCACATCCAGCCGTCCGGCAGCACATTCAGCACATGCGGACGAACGATCTCGCGGACTTCATCCTGGTCGAGTTTGGCCCCATGCTGGGTCGACACCACCACCGAGGTGGCGCGCACCGGCTTGCCGTCGACATATTGCAGGGTGACCTGGCTCTTGGCATCGGGCCCCAGCATCGGTTCGGCGCCCGAATGGCGCGCCTCGGCCAGCGACTTCAGGATGGCATGGGCATAGAAGATCGGTGCCGGCATCAGGACTTCGGTCTCGTCGCAGGCATAGCCGAACATGATGCCCTGGTCGCCGGCGCCCTCATCCTTGTTGCCGGCGGCGTCGACGCCCATGGCGATGTCGGCCGACTGGGAGTGAACATAGATGTCGACCTTGGCATTCTGCCAGTGGAAGCCGTCCTGCTCGTAGCCGATATCCTTGACCGCGGCGCGCGCCACCTGCTCCATGGTCTGAGCGGTGACCGAAGCCGGACCGCGCACCTCGCCGGCCAGGACGATACGGTTGGTGGTGCACAGCGTTTCGACCGCCACCCGAGCTTGCGGATCGGCGGTCAGGAAGGTATCGACGATGGCATCCGAGATCCGGTCACAGACCTTGTCGGGATGGCCTTCGGAAACCGATTCGCTGGTGAACAGATAGCTTCTTTTCGACAAGGGTCGATCCTCCGGGTTGCGCCTGGACCCTGGGGCATCGACGGCAGTCACCCATCGGTGCGCCCACTTAGCCGTTTTTCGCGTGGCGGCAAGCGGTCAAATCTCCACGCTCGGCCCCGTTATATGGGAATGCCCGGCGCTTCACCGAACGCCGTCGCCACCCCCTCGCATGCGTGGCCGAGGGTTCGTTTGTTACAGATTTTCCCAGGCGCATTCAAGGACTATCGCCGGCCCCGGCCAGAGGCAAAAAAGGCCACGGCCGGATGGCCGTGGCCCTTCGTTTGGCGTGACCGCCAGCGGCCCTCGGATGCTACTTGGAGTCGGTCGTCTCGCTGGCGTTGGCCAACGCCTTGGCCAGGTCGAAAACCCGTCTCCGCACATGCGGATCGGTGATCCGATAATAGGCGCGCACCAGTTCCAGGGTTTCACGCTTGGTCATCGGGTCGGCTTCGAACGACGTCGCGATTTCCTCGGCCAGGCCTGCCACCATCATGCGCGGGCTCTGCTGCGAGATGTCGTCCGACATGTCGTCGAAAAAGAACGACACCGGGACGTCGAGAACACGCGACAGGTCGAACAGGCGGGAGGCGCCGATGCGGTTGGCGCCACGCTCATATTTCTGCACCTGTTGAAAGGTCAAACCAATGGCCTCTCCGAGCTTTTCCTGGCTCATCCCCAGCAAGGTTCGGCGCAGACGAACTCGCGCCCCCACATGAACATCGATTGGATTCGGCTTGCCTGACGGTGTGCGACCACGGCCGGACCGCCGGACAGGCAAGCTAGATTTCTGAATTTTGCTACTGCTAGCGGCTCTGGCCATGATCTTGTCCCCACGAGTACTAGGATGTAAAAAATTTGTCGGCAAAAGTGACAATATTTACATCCGGATGATTGAGTATCAACATAGAAAACATTAGGCATACCGCCACATGCAAGTCAACATCGATCGTTTACTGCAACGAGTAGATAAGGGGGGTCGAGACTAGGGGTTGCGGTGCAACCTAGGCCAAAGGATGGCGGCGGCGGCCACCAGCATCAGTAGCAGCAAGGGGACCCCGTTGCCGCCGCGGGCAAAGGGGGTAGGCCGCGGCAGGGAACGCGGCAGCGCGCTGTCGAGCACGCCCTTGGCCCCGAGCGGCAATTCGCCGATTACCCGACCATAGGGATCGACCACCGCCGAGATGCCGGTATTGGCGGCCCGGACCAGGGGCAGCCCTTCCTCGATGCTGCGCAAGCGGGCCGCGGCAAAGTGCTGATAGGGTCCGGCACTGAGACCGAACCAGCCGTCATTGGTCACATTCAGCAACCAGTCCGGGCGGCGGGCCGGCTCCACCACCGCACCGGGAAAGATCACCTCGTAGCAGATCAGCGGACTGGCCGGCGGCAGGCCCGGCAGATCGAGGGTCGCCGGCCCCGGGCCGGCGGTGAAGTCGGCGCCGCCGGCGGTCAGCTTGGCCAGGGGCAGGATGGACCGCAGCGGCACGTATTCGCCGAATGGCACCAGATGGGCCTTGTCGTAGCTCGCCACGATGTCACCCCGGTCATCGATGGCCTGCAGGCTGTTCCAGATCTGGAAGGGCTCAACCCCCGGCGCCGTGCCGCGGGCGGCACCGGTCAGCAACAGCCCACCCGGCGGCGCCGCGCGGGCCAGGTACTGTCGTGCCACCGGGTCCTGGGCCAGGAAGGAAGGCGCGGCCGTCTCCGGCCAGACCACATCGGTCACCCGGTCGAAGCCGGGGCCCCAGGTCAGGTCCAGATTATCCTTCAAATGCTGGGCCCGCATCTCGGGCTTCCATTTGAGCGTCTGTTCGATATTGGCCTGCACCAGCCGCAAGCGGACCCCGGGAACCGCGTCGACCGGGCCGGCCGGCAGGCGCAGCGCTCCCCATAAGGCGACACCGGCCAGCACCGCCAGACTGGCCGCCACCGCCGCCCGCCGGGGCGGGGTCGGGCAGGCCAGCAGCGCCGGCATGGCGGCGACGATCACCGTCAGCAGGCCGAGGCCAAGGGTGCCGGCCAGCGCGGCGAACTGCGCCACCGGCAGCACCGGCAGCCAGACGGTGCCGATGAGGTTCCAGGGAAAGCCGGTCAGGATCCAGCCGCGAACCCATTCGAACAGGGTCCAGGCGGCGGCCAGCATGAGGACGCGAGGCACCCCCGGGCGGGCCAATCGGCGGGCGGCGAGGGCCGCCAGCGCCGGAAACAGCCCGAGCAGGCCACCCAGGCCGAATACGGCAAAGGGAATCATCCAGCCAAACCGCTCGGGGTCCACCAGCAGCGCATAGGCGATCCAGTAGAGGCCGGCCGAGAAATGGCCGAAGCCGAAACCCCAACCGACGGCGAAGGCGCCGCGGTCGCGGCTCGCCCCGTCGATCAGCCAGAGCAGCCCGGGAAAGGCGAGCCAAAGCACCGGGATGACATGCAGCGGCGGCAACGCAAGGGCCGCCAGGACACCCAGGACAATGGCGGCCAGGGCGCGGCGCCAACCGCGGAGATTCGCCAAGCCTGCGGCCATTCCCGGGCGGCCGGGACGGGAATCGATCAAGCGGCGCGATCCTCCGGCTTGGGCAGATTGCGGATACGCAGCCGCTTGATGCGGCGCGGATCGGCGTCGGCCACTTCGAATTCCAGCCCCGACGGATGGGCGATCAGTTCGCCGCGGCTGGGCACCCGGCCGGCCAGGAAGAAGACCAAGCCACCCAAGGTATCGATGTCCTCGCGGTCCTCCTCGTCGAGCAGCGGCCCCACCCGCGCCTCGAAGTCCTCGAGCGGCATGCGGGCGTCGGCCTCGATGACCCCGTCCGGCCGTTCCACGTAATCCGGCTCGTTGTCGCGGTCGTGCTCGTCCTCGATCTCGCCGACGATCTGTTCGACCAGGTCCTCGACGGTCACCAGGCCGTCGATGCCGCCGTATTCGTCCACCACCAGGGCCATATGGGTGCGCTTCAGGCGCATCTCCAGCAGCAGGTCGAGGACCCGGATGGACGGCGCGACGTACAGCACCTTGCGGACGATGCGCTGCAGGGTGAAGGCCTTGCCGGACGCCACCAGCATCAGCACGTCCTTGATATGGACCAGCCCCACCGCATCGTCGAGGGTGCCTCGATAGACCGGGTAGCGCGAATGGCCCTTGCTGTTGACCAGCTCGATCAGCTCCTCGAGCTTGGCCTTGGCGTCAACGGCGGCGATGTCGGCGCGCGGCACCATGATGTCATAGGCGGTAAGGTCGCGCAGGCGGAGGATGTTGCCGAGCAGGAGGCGCTCGTGCTCATCGATGGGGATCTCGGCTTCCTCGCGCTCCTCGAACAGTTCCTCGATGGCGTCGCGCACCGATTCCCCTGTCTTGCCGCGGCGCAGCGCCTTGAACCAGCCGCGCAAGGTGCCGACCAGGGAGTCGTCGTAGGCCCCGTTCTCACGGGGCGATCTACTGCCAGGACTTTCGTTCATCGGGGTCCGCTATAGCTCCTATACAGCCTTGGCCGGGTCGAGCGCATAGGGATCCGGGATGCCCAGAGCGGCCAGGATCGTGCGCTCGACGGCCTCCATTTCCTCGGCCTCGGCGTCGTCCGTATGGTCATGGCCCAGCAGATGCAGCACCCCGTGGACGACCAGGTGGGACAGGTGATGGGTCAGCGGCTTGCCGTCGGCGGCGGCCTCGCCGACCGTGGTCTCATAGGCCAGCACGACGTCGCCCAACAGGATCGGCCCGTCGGGCGGCAGCGGCTGATCGTCGAGGGCGGCGAAGGACAGCACATTGGTCGGCTTGTCCTGACCGCGATAGCGCCGGTTGAGGTCCTGCACCATGGCGTCGTCGGCCAGCACCAGGCTGATTTCCAGGCGCTCGGCCGGCAATTCGGGCCGGTTGCCGCAGGCCGCGCCGAGACCAACCGCCGCCACCCGACGGCAAAGGTCCTCGACCCCGGGGAGGGCGCCGATCCAGGCGGGGCAGGACAGGGTGACGGCGATGTCCGGGCCCGGCGTCATTTTTCCCCCCGCTTGACTGGTCGGCGATCATGCGCGTCATAGGCCCGGACGATCTGGGTGACCAGACCATGGCGCACCACATCGCGGTCGGTGAAGCGGATGATCCCGATGTCCTCCAGACCGCCGAGGATGTCCAAGGCGTCCTGCAGGCCGGATCGCGTCCCCGGTGGCAGGTCGATCTGCGACAGATCGCCGGTCACCACCATTCGGGAATGCTCGCCCAGGCGGGTCAGAAACATTTTCATCTGCACCGGTGTCGTGTTTTGTGCCTCGTCGAGGATGACGAACGAGCTGGCCAGGGTGCGCCCCCGCATGAAGGCCAGCGGCGCCACCTCGATGTCGCCGGCCGCCAGCTTCTTCGCCACCTGATCGCCGGGCAGCATGTCATGCAGGGCATCGTACAACGGCCGCAGATAGGGATCGACCTTCTCGCGCAGGTCCCCCGGCAGGAAGCCCAGCCGTTCGCCCGCTTCGACCGCCGGGCGGGACAGGATGATGCGGTCCACCTCGCCCTTGATCATCATCGACACCGCCTTGGCGACGGCCAGATAGGTCTTGCCGGTGCCGGCCGGCCCCAAGGCGAAAACCAGTTCGTGCCGGTCCAGCGCCCGCATGTATTCGGCCTGCAGCGGCGAGCGCGGCTGGATATGCCGCTTGCGGGTGACGATGGTCTCCCCCACGCCATTGCCGCCGGCGCCCATCCTGAGCGCCGCATCGACATCGGCCGCCGCCACCGGCAGGCCCCGTTGCAGGCGAAGATAGAGGCCGTCGAGAAGGGCCAGCGCCTCGTCGACGCGGGCCGGCGGCCCGGTCAGGGTGACGGCATTGCCGCGCGAGGTCAGGTTCACTCCCAGCTGCCGTTCGATCCGCTCGAGATGGGCGTTGTGCGGCCCGAACAGCATTTGCAGCAGGATATTGTCGTCGAATTCCCGCGTTGTCGTGGCGTCCTTGGCTGGTGGCTGGTCGGTCACGCGCAGGCTCTCGCCTCCTTGTCGCCCTCGGCCGGGGCAATCACCGCGGCCAAGGAATTGGTATAGGCGGCGGCGACACACAATGTCTGAACAGTATTCAGCATCGCCTCCGGCGCCGTCACGAAGACCGACTGCATATAGGGGCTGCGGCCCAGCAGCTGTCCCGGGTGGCGCCCCGGCCGATCCAGCAGCACCGGGAAGCTGCGGCCGACACAGGCGGCATTGAAGGCTTGCGCCTGCTCGCCGATCAGCCCGTGCAGGAGGGCGAGACGTTGGTCCTTGACCGCCTCGGGCACCTGCTCCGGCAGGGCCGCCGCCGGCGTGCCGGGGCGGGAACTGTACTTGAAGGAATAGGCTTGGGCGAAACCGACCTGGCCGATCAGGCGCCGCGTCGCCTCGAAATCAGTATCGGTTTCGCCTGGAAAACCGACGATGAAATCCGACGACAGGGCGAGATCGGGCCGCGCCGCGCGCAGACGGTCGACCAGGCGACGGTAGTCGTCGGCGCCATGCTGACGGTTCATCGCCGTCAGGATACGGTCCGACCCCGATTGCACCGGCAGATGCAGGAACGGCATCAACCCCGGCACGTCGCGATGGGCGGCGATCAGGTCGTCGTCCATGTCGCGCGGATGCGATGTGGTGTAGCGAATCCGTTCGACCCCGGGCAACCGAGCCAGGGCGCGGATCAGCCGGCCCAACCCCCAGCTGCCGCCATCGGCCCCGGCGCCGTGATAGGCGTTGACGTTCTGGCCCAGCAGGGTGAACTCGCGCACGCCCTGTTCGGCCAGGCGGCCGGCCTCGTCGAGGATGGCGGCCGCCGGACGCGAGTACTCGCCGCCGCGCGTATAGGGGACGACACAGAAGGTGCAGAACTTGTCGCAGCCTTCCTGCACCGACAGGAAGGCGGCCGGCCCGTCGGCCCGGGGGGCCGGCAGATGGTCGAACTTCGGTTCGATCGGGAATTCGGTGTCGAGCACCCGGCCACCGGCACGGCTGGCGCGCGCCACCATCTCGGCAAGGCGATGGTAGGTCTGCGGGCCCAGCACGATATCGACGAACGGCGCCCGGGCAAGGATCTCGTCGCCCTCCGCCTGGGCGACGCAGCCGGCGACGGCGATGACCAGGCCGCTCCCGGCCGCGGCCTTGGCCTGTTTCAACTGCCGCAGGCGGCCCAGCTCCGAGAAGACCTTCTCGGCGGCATGCTCGCGGACATGGCAGGTGTTGAGGATGACCATGTCGGCATCCTCGGCCGCGGCGGCCGCGGTATAGCCGAGCGGCGCCAGGACATCCGCCATCCGGGCGGAGTCGTAGACGTTCATCTGGCAGCCGTAGGTCTTGATGAAGAGCTTTTTGGCCAAGGTGCAAATACTCGGGGGCTAAGGCGTCGCCGCCATTTTCAGCTTGATAACTAACATCGGGTCAGGGGAAGTCAAGTTCACCCCGAGGCTAACCGGCCGCAACCGCGGCGGTGGCGGCCCCGGCGGCGGGCGCTGGGACCCGGCCGAGATTGGCCAGAATCACGGCATGCCGGATGACATCGTGGCAATGGTCGGCCAGAGCCTTGCGCGAGGCGAATTGCTCAAGGCTGACCGGCGGATGGAAGTCCACCTCGATGGTGGGCCGGCCGAGGCCGAGCGCCGTCCACAGATGCGGCACCAGCTCCATGCCCCCGTACCAGGCGAAGAACGGCCGCCAGGGACGGCCCATCGGCATGCCGTCGAGGCGGGTATAGGCCAGCGAGACCGGCTGCACCGGCAGATGGCGACCGTCCTCCAGCACCACCTCGGCCACCGACAACAAGGCGCTCTTGAAGGCCAGGACCCGATTGCCATCGCTGCTCGTCCCTTCGGGAAACAGGATCAGCGATTCGCCGTCGGCGCCCAGGCGCCCAATCATTTCGTCGCGCTGGTGCAGGCTCTTGCGCGGCCGGCGATCGACGAAAACAGTGCGCCCCAGCTTGGCGATGAAGCCGAAGCCGGGCCATTGGGCCACTTCCTTCTTGGCGACGAAGGCGGCCGGAAGCAGGCTGCCCAGCACGACGATGTCGAGATAGGATATATGGTTGGCGACGAACAGGGCGGGTCGGCGTTCCACCATATTGCCGCGGACCACTACCTTGAAGCCGAGGGCGGCGACCACCAGACGCCAGTATCGGCAGGCGATCCGCCGGCACCAGCCGACTTGGCCGCAGGCCAGGAGGGCGGCATAGGGCGGCAGCACCAGCAGGGTAAGGACGAGGAAGGCCAACAGGCGAAAGGCCGCCGTGATCGGACTGTGCATACCGCTGATCATGGCGTTCACAGATTGCGCGCGGCGGTGCGGTCGTAGTGACGGAAGTACTTGTCGGTGATCAGGTCCGTCTTGACGATCACGCAAACATCGGTGGTGTTGAACTGCCGGTCGATCACCGCCCCATCGCCGACGAAACCGCCCAGCCGCAGATAGCCCTTGACCAGCGGCGGCAGTGCGACCACGGCCTGGCGCGCATTGATGGCATTGGCCGGCAACAGGTTCATGTTGGTGTAGAGTTCGGGCAAGGCGCGCGGCCGCACGTCTTCGGGCGCCAGGTGATGGTGGTACAGATAGCTGAGCGGCACGGCCAAGGCCTCGGGGTTGGTCCCGGGAAGGCTGGCGCAGCCAAACATCAGATCGATGTTGTGGGTGAACACGTAACCGGCGATGCCGCGCCACAGCAATTGCATGGTCATCTTGGTACGATAGGCCGAGTCGACACAGGAGCGGCCCAATTCCAGCACCCGTCCCGGGAAGGCGGCGATTTTCGCCACCTCGTATTCCCCGGCCGAATAGAAATGCTGGAACTTGTCGCTTTCGCGGCGCAGCAGCCGGTAGGTGCCGACCACACCGGGAGAGCCCTCCCCCAGCCGACGGTCGATCACCAGCAGATGGTCGCAAATGGCATCGAACTGGTCGAAATCGCGCCCGCTGGCGGCCATTTCGGCGGTCGGCTGCGCCCCCATCTCCTGGTAGAAGACGCGAAAGCGCAAACGCTGGGCGGCCTCGATCTCCGAGGAAGTCGTCGCCAGGCGCACTTCCATGCTGGCCGCAGCCGGCTCTGCCAACTCCGTAACTTGGGCAGTCATCGTCCCTCTTCCACAGCCGGCGGCTGGGCGCCGGTCAGCTTCCTTGCTTGTCGGGGCCCTCGCCGGGCGGCAGGGGCACGGCGTAGAGTTCTAAACGGTGTCCGACCAGCTTGTACCCGAACCGGCGGGCGATCTCTCGCTGCAGAGCTTCGATTTCGGGATTTTGGAATTCGATGACCCGGCCGCTCTGCACGTCGATCAGGTGGTCGTGATGCGACTCGGGGGCCTCTTCGTAGCGAGCCCGCCCGTCGCCGAAGTCATGCCGCTCGAGGATATTGGCTTCTTCGAACAGCCGCACCGTCCGGTACACGGTGGCGATACTGATATTGGGGTCGATGGCGGTGGCCCGCCGGTAGACTTCCTCTACGTCGGGATGGTCGGCTGCATCGGACAGCACGCGGGCGATGACCCGGCGCTGTTCGGTCATCTTCATCCCCCGGTCGATGCATCGCTGTTCGATTCGCGATATCATGTCGGGGTTTTAACCGATAATTTGAACGAGTTGCAACGACAAACGAAATGGCGCCGCAGGGGTCGACCCGCGGCGCCCATTTTGCTTGGCCCGAAAATTACTGTGCGGCCCGCCGGCGCTTGCGCGGCTTGGTGCCGAGGCCGATCTTCTTGGCCAACGAGCTGCGATGCATCGCATAGTTGGGAGCAACCATCGGATAGTCGGCGGACAGGCCCCAGCGCTCGCGGTATTCCTCGGGCGTCATGTTGTAGGCCGTCTTCAGATGCCGCTTCAGCATCTTCAGCTTCTTGCCGTCTTCCAGGCAGATGATGTAATCGGGGGTGACCGATTTCTTCACCGGGACCGCGGGCTGCGGACGCTCCAATGCCGCCGGCACAGTTCCAACGGAGGCCAACGTGCGGTACACCTCTTGAATGAGCTGCGGTAGATCGACCACGGCCACCGAGTTGTTCGCTACATGGGCGGCCACGATCTCGGTGGTCAGCGCCAGCAGTTCATTCTGATTGGATTGTTCGGTCATTGAAGAGCAGCCCTCTGATTACAGCGTGTTGAAGCTTATATAGTTTGTTTTAGACCGGATAGCAATAAGCAACTCCATTTCGCAAAACTTCGGTAGGCCGCGTGACAGAGACAGCCAATTACTACCTCGACATAACCCGTGAAGTCTGCCCCCTGACCTTCGTCAAGACCAAGTTGGCGATTGAAAAGATGCAATCGGGTGACACTTTGGAGGTCCGCTTGCAGGGTAGCGAGCCACTCCGCAACGTGCCTCGTTCGGTCGCCGAACTGGGACATGCCATCCTCGCCCTGACCGCCGAGCCCGGCGAAGGCGCGGACGGCATTCACCTGCTGCGGCTAAAAAAGGCTTGAGGGTTGGACCTTTGGTCCCTCAAGCGGCGGGCGGGCTTGGCTCCTCCGCTTCGCGGCGGGGCCCTCACCAGGCTCCGCCCGGTTGCACCAACGCCTTCCTGAGAATCAGGGCATCGGTCTGCCCCCCATAGTAACGGGGCCGCCGGCCGACCTGCAGAAAGCCCAAGCCGGTGTAAAGGGCAAGGGCGGCCTGGTTGTTGGCCGCCACCTCGAGGAACATGCTGGCCGCCCCGCCCGATTGCGCCTTGGCCAGGGCCTCGGCCAGCAACGCCTTGGCCAGACCATGGCGGCGTTCGCCCGGCAGCACCAGGAGGGTCAGCACCTCGGCCTCATCGGCGGCGCTGCGGCACAGGATGAAGCCTTGCGGGCGATCCGCCGCCGCCGCCAGAAATCCATAGCTGCCAGGCATGGCGAGCATGCCCGCCATGGCCGCCTCGTTCCACGGCTCGGCAAAGCAAACCTTATGCATGCCGGCCAGCAAGGCGGCATGCACCATGTCCAGCCGGATCAAGGGGGCCCCGGCAGTGTGACGTCGGGAGGCCGCAGATAGAGCGGCAGCGGCGGCAAGGCGGTGCCCGCCCGGTGGTGCAGGACGGCCAGACGGGCCACCACCGCGGCGTCGACCGGGCCGATCGCCGACGACAGAAGGGCATTGGGGCAATATGCGTGCAGCCGGGCGGCACCGTCGCCGGCCAGCAGCAGCGGGCCATCCAGCCAGCTGGCCGCCGCCTCTGGCATCATGGCCGCCGGTGCCGCCAGCGGCGACAGATCGGCGGCGAAGGGCTGAACGAACAGGTCGGCCCGCTTGCCGTCGATCGCCACCAGCAGACGGCGCCCAACCAACTCGGCCGCCGGCACTGCATGGGCCATGGTCAGAGCGGTGCCGACCCCGGCCACCGGCAGCGGGCCGGCCAGGGCCATGCCGCGCGCCGCGGCCAGGCCGATGCGCAGCCCGGTGAAGCTGCCGGGACCGACGGTCACGCCGATCAATCCGATCTCGCCCCAGCCCAGCCCGGATTCGGCCAGCACCGCCGTCACCATCGGCATCAGCGCCTCGGCATGGCCGCGCTGCATGGCCACCGCCCGGTGGGCGAGCAGCCGGCCGTCGGCGAGGACGGCGGCGCTGCAGGCTCCGGTGCTGCAGTCGAAGGCGAGAACGTTCACCAGGGAAATTTCCTATATGTCCAACAATGGCTGGCTATACTGCCGCCAACCGCCGCCCATGCAAAGTCCGCGCAGGTGATCCTCCGATGTCACTGGTCCGCATCGCCCCGACCGAGTTCGACCTGGACCTGGCCATTGCCTATGCTACCGCCGACAATTTCACCGGCCGCCCGGTCTATGCCCGAGCCGACTGCTGGCTGCAGGCGGATGCCGCCCACCGCCTGACGCGGGCCATCGACCTGGCGCGGCCGCACGGTCTGCGCTTTCGCATCTATGACGCGTTCCGGCCGCAGGAAGCGCAATGGGTATTGTGGAACCATACGCCCGACCCCGAATTCCTCGCCGACCCCCGGCTCGGCTCACCCCATTCCCGAGGCGTCGCCATCGATTTGACCCTGATCGACGGCGACGGCCGGACGCTGGACATGGGCACCGCCTTCGATGCCTTCACCCCGCTGTCGCATCACGGCAACACCGCCATCAGCCCCGAGGCCCAACGCAACCGCCATCTGCTGCTCGGCATCATGAGCACGGCGGGGTGGGACTTCTATGGCAATGAGTGGTGGCACTACCAATTGTTCCAGCCGCGACGCTATCCACTCCTGACCGACAGCGTCCTGGCCGAACCGATGATGCCGTGAACACACCGGCGCGGAGGCCGGTGCCCCTGCTCGTTAGGACGCACCCGGAACCAGGCTTTAGCCTGGTGACTGGCGCGTTGAGCGCCCCGAAGCGAAGCGGAGGAGGAGCCAAGGCCGCGGATGCGGCCGCCCGGCGCCTGAGGGACTAAATTTACTGATCCAGACTGGCGACGATGGTGGCGACGCGGCGGCGGTTGAGGCGCGCCGTGTCGAAGGCCTCCAGGCGGTTGTCGCGCATGATCGAGCGGAGGCTCTGCACGTAGTCGTCGCCGCGCTCGGAATAGCGGTGCAGGCTGCTGGCCAGCTCCCAGGCGTCCAGTTCGCCGTCGTGCGCCCGCATCCGGGCCCGGGCTTGGCGGAACTCGCGATAGGCCCGGTGGGTGTTGAGGTTACGGGCATAGGACGCCACCGCCTCGGTCAAGCTGGCAAAGTTGCGGTAGTCCCAGTCGCCCGAGGCGACCTGACCGAATTGACCGAACACCGCATTGTTCTGTCGGGCAATGCGCGACGTGCCCCAGCCGCTCTCCTCGATGGCCTGGGCCAAGGCCATTGACGGCGGCACCACGTCGACCTTCTTCAACAAGGCGTCGATCTCGGCGTCGGGCTGGTCGTAGGCGTCGGCCAGAGCCAGCACCCATTGCACCTCGTCGGCCGAAAGCGGCGTCCCTCCGGCCATCTTGGCGCGGATGGCCAGCAGGCGCTGGCGATCGGCGCCGATCTGCTCATTGACATGCAGCACCACCGGCAGCAACAGCCGCAGGAACAACGTCTTGCGGGCGTCCATGGCATCCAGCCGGTCGAGATCGGGCGGCAGGCTGCCGACCAGGACACGCGGCACCGAGGTGTAACCCTGGGCCACCGCATCGAGGTCGAAGCCGATGCGGTCGAAGGCCGCCTGCATCAGCAGCGCTTTGCGCGTCTCGGCCCGATGAATGGCATAAGTGACGGGTGGAAAGGATCCGCTGGCAACATTGGTCGTCGCCATCTTGCCAGGCAGACGAGGTGAAGGTAGGTCGCTCCAGAGCCCAGCAAACAGGCCGACTCCCAAGGCCAACAAAGCAATGGCCACTCGGTCGCGCAGCGATGTCCGGGTTCTATGTTGCATCCCTCTCGATGATCCTTTTTCCATGCCGCTTGTTAGCACGAAATATGCGCGCGAATTTACGCAAATGCTAGGTTGCGCTGCAACAATTTTAGGTTGCAGCGCAACAAATCGCACAAATTCAACAGCTTCGGCGGCGAGAAATATGGCGGGTGGGAGGCCGGCACCTGCCCTTTTAGGGGAGGTATGGCGGATGGCCGCTCTCTTTGGTTGTGCACTGCAGCAACCACCGCGGCAGACCAGCCGTCGCCGCCCTCGATGGGCGGCCGACGGCGGCGCCGGTGCGAGACTTGCGGACTAGTCGACGGCCTGGACCGACTGCACCTCGGGAACGTAATAGCGCAGCATGTTTTCGATACCGTGCTTCAGCGTCGCCCGCGAACTGGGGCAACCCGAACAGGATCCCTGCATGTGCAGGTAGACGATCCCGTCTTCGAACCGGCGGAAGACGATATCACCCCCGTCATTGGCCACCGCGGGACGCACCCGGGTGTCGAGCAGTTCCTTGATCTGGGCCACCACCTCGCTGTCCTCGCCGTTGCCGGCAGGCGCTTCCACTTGGTCCCGCAGCAGGGCGGCACCCGAGGTGAAATGGTCCATGATGGCGGCCAGAACCTGGGGCTTCAAGACCGCCCAATCGACGTCGCCGCCCTTTCCCACGGTGACGAAGTCGGCACCGAAGAACACCCGCGTCACGCCCTCGATGGCAAATAGGCTGAGCGCCAAAGGGGATCGCTCGGCCGTCGCCGGGCTGGCAAAATCCGCCGTCCCGCGTTCCATGACGTCGCGCCCAGGCAAGAATTTCAGAGTGTTTGGGTTGGGTGTTTGTTCGGTCTGAATGAACATCGTATCTTTCCCTGATCCTCGTGCAACAGTGGGCTTTCGGCCCAAAGTGCCTTAGCCGGTACATGGGCCAAAGAGCGCGATTAGTCAAGTCTATTGGTCGGGTACTTTCGCGATCCGCCCACCGCCCCTGGGCGGGGGCCGGCAATGCCCCTTTGGCATGTTCAGATATCGCGGGTGGGACCGCCGGTCAACAACTCAGGTCAGTTCGTCGATGGCCTGGTCGGTCAGACTGCCCGGCACGATGGTCACCGGAATGCGCAGCCGATTGAGGTAGCGCCCGGTCACCGCCGAAACCAGCGGGCCGGGACCTTCCGGTCCGGTGCCGGCCGCCAGCACCAGGATGGAGATGGCCGGCTCTTCGTCGATCAGCTTCAGCAATTCTTCGCGCGATACGCCCTCGCGGACATACAACACCGGCAGTTCGCCTGACGTGTCGTTGACTTCGGTGGCCATCCGCTGCAACAGAATCTCGGCTTCCTGCCGCGCTTCGTCGCGCATCAGATTGCCGATCGAGGCGAAATGCTGGAATTCACTCGGCTCGACCACCCGCAATAAGGCGACCCGGCCGCCACTGTGACGAGCCCGTCGACAGGCGTAGCGCAAGGCCGCCCGCATCTCTTCGCTATTGTCGACAACCACCAGGAAAGTGCGGCCACTGCGCTTGGCTGGTTCGGACATAGCTACCCTCTTCGGAAGGCCACGGCGCCAAGCCAGCCGGCGCTCGCCGCCAGAAGGATCGCCCCGAGCCCGTAGAGTGCCGCGTGGCTGTTGGCGAAGTCAAAGACTTCGGCGCCGAGCCCGGTTTTCGAGACCATCAGCGGTGTGCTTTGGGCGCTCGCCACCTGGCCTTGGCGCAACAGGTAGACTTCGACCGAATAGATGCCGGTCGGGACATTGGCCGGGAATTCCATCTCGGTGCGGAACAGGCGGCCGCCGACGAAGCTCACCGTCGCCGTCCGGCGCTGGTAGAGGCCGGATCCTTCCTTCAGGCGCAGCACCGCCTTGATGTAGTCGGCGTCGCTCGCCGCCTTGTCGCGACGGCGCAGCTTGGCCTTCAGGTGGTCGACGCCGATCTGGTAGCGGTCGAGCACCGCCGGCGCCGCCACCTGGTCGAGGGGGCCGCTGGAGGCGACCCGATAGTAGGCCGGCATATCGCTGACCAGCGCCTGGGCCCGATTGACCCAGATTCCCAGCACCGGCTCGCGCCGACGCACCACTTCGGTCTGCGGCGGACCGCGCACCACCACCACCAGGTCGCCTTCGCCCTCGACCGCACCGAACAGCAGCACCGTGGCGCCGGCGAAACCGGTGGTTATGGCCACCAGATGGTTCGACAGATCGACGATCAGCGGTTGGTTGGCCTCGGCCCGCAGCGGCCCGCCCTGCAGGCAGGCCAGCATCGTCAACAGCAGCGACAGACGGCGGCCCGCGGCGCGGAATGAGCCTCGGCGCGGCCGCTCTCTCATCGCAACACATCCGCCAGGGCGGACATGCGGCTGCCGGCGCGCAGCAGGGCGAAGCCGAGATTGGCCGGGTGATTGGGCACCAGGCTCGAGGCGGGGCCGCCGGCCAGCACCACCCAGGGCCGCAGCGTCGCCGCCCCGGCCAGCGATCCCAGCATGCCCTGCCAGGCGTCGCCCAAGTTGCGCTCGGCCAGGACGGCGGCGTAGTCATCGCCCAGTCCCTTCAGCACCATCAGCAATGCATAGGCGCGGCCCTTGGCGGCGTAGAACGGCTCGTCGGCATGCCAGTCGAACCAGCCGGCGCCGCGGGTGGCCGGCTGGTCGAGGGTGGCGGCGCTGGCCGCGACATCCTTGGCCAGACGCTCCAGCACCGCCTGCAACACCTCGGGGCGGCGGGTGAAGCTGGCGGTGCCGAGGCCCAAACGCTGGTTGTAGGCCTCGAAGGCGCGGGCCGCGTTGCGATACTGTTTCTCGGTCGACACGGTGGCCGCCCAGGGCACCGCCGGGTCGATCATCCAGATGGTGGCCGGGTATTGCAGCAACCCCGCCGCCCGCCCCAAATCGGCATCGGCACCGACGGCTGTGCGGCCGATTTGCTCGTCCATTTCGAGAGCGAAACGGCCGATTCCGGCAATCAGGCCCTTCTGGTAATTGGGCATGTCGTCAAGGATGGCGGCCGGCATGAAGAACGGTTTGTTGGGGGTCCAACCGTGGACGTCGATCTCGCGGCGGATCAGCGCCGCCGCCACCGCCACCGCCTTGCTGGCCGGCTGGGCGACACCGGGAGCCAGAAAGGCCGGGTCGTCGTCGATCACCGAAACCCGCCAAGCCCCCACCGGATAATACAGGGCCAACGCCACGACGACGCCCAACCCGGCCAGGGCCAACAGCCGGCGGCGGGTCGGCCAACCAGCGGCCAGCACCGCCGCCAACCGCCACGCCGGCCGCGTTGGCGGCCGCGACGGAGGCAGGTCGGCGGCCGGCGGAACGGTCATCGGCCGATCATCCGTCAGGCCTTGAGGAAACCGACGATATCCTGGACCTGGTCCATGACCGGGGCCGACAGGGCGCGGGCGCGTTGCGCGCCGTCCTTGAGGATGGCATCGATCTCGCCGGGATCCGCCAGATAGCGCCGCATTTCGGCGTTGATCGGAGCCAGTTTGGCCACCGCCAGCTCGGCCAGTTCCTTTTTGAAGCTGCTGAACTGCTGTCCGGCGAAACGCTCCACCGCGGCGTCCAGCGTGACATCGGACAAGGCCGCCCAGATGCCCAGCAGATTGGCCGCCTCGGGTCTGCCCGCCAACTCGCCCATCGTCTCGGGCAGCGCCAAGGGATCGGTCTTGGCCTTCCTGAACTTGAGCTCGATGGTTTCGGCGTCATCGGTCATGTTGATCCGCGAATAGTCGGATTCATCCGACTTGCTCATCTTCTTTTGGCCATCGCGGAGCGACATGACACGGCTCGCGGTGCCCAGAATCAGCGGTTCCGGCAGCGGAAAGAAGTCGACGCCGTAGTCGCTGTTGAACTTCTGTGCGGTATCGCGGGCCAGCTCCAGATGCTGCTTCTGGTCCTCGCCCACCGGCACATGGGTGGCCCGGTAGACCAGGATGTCGGCGCTCATCAGATTGGGATAGGCGTAGAGGCCGACGCTGGCGTTTTCGCGGTTCTTGCCGGCCTTCTCCTTGAACTGGGTCATCCGGTTGAGCCAGCCGATGCGGGCGACACAGTTGAAGATCCAGGCCAACGTGGCATGGTCAGGGTTCTGGCTCTGGGCGAACAGCACGTTCTTCTTCGGATCGATGCCGGCCGCCAGCATGGCCGCCGCCACTTCACGGGTATGGGTCTTCAGGGCCTGCGGCTCCTGCCATACGGTAATGGCGTGCAGATCGACCAGGCAGAACAGGCATTCATAGTCGTGTTGCAGCCGCACCCAATTGCGCACGGCACCCAGATAGTTGCCGAGATGCAGGTTGCCGGTGGGCTGGACGCCGGAAAAGATGCGGTTCATGCGGAGGGTGCTCCCGGGAAGAAGATGGGCTGGGAGGTACTCCAATGGCGGGCGGCGGTCAACCCGGCGCTTTACGCCTTGCGCCGGCGCAGCATGGCGCGCAGTTCGCCCAGATGGGCCGCCCCGCAAAGTTGGGCCGCCAGCACATAGGCCAGCGCCCCGATCGCCACCAGCAGGCCGAGCGCCGCGATGCGCAGGCCATGCGCCTCGAGCCAGGGCGCCAGGGCGCCGGCGGCACCCCATAACACGGCGGCCATGGCCAGGCTGGCCACCAGGATCCGCGGGCCGCGCCGCCGCAGCCGGGCATCGGTGGCGAAGAAGCCGCGACGCCGCAGTGTCCAGGCCAGGACGGCGACATTCACCCAGGCGGCCAGGGCGGTCGACAGAGCCATCCCGACATGCTTCAGCGGCCCCATCAGGAGCAGATTGAGGGCGACGTTGACCAGCATGGTCAGCAGCGCCACCTTGACCGGCGTCCGCGTGTCGTGCCGGGCGAAGAAGCTGGGCGTCAGCACCTTGACCAGCACATAGGCGGGCAGACCGAGGGCGAAGGCGACCAGGGCGGCGGCCACCGCGTCGGTATCGGAGGCGGTGAACGAGCCGCGTTCGAAGAGGACGGCGATGATCGGATGGGCGATGGTGACGAAGGCCAGCGCCGCCGGCAAGGTCAGCAGCAGCCCCAGTTCCATGGCCCGGTTCTGCGATTCCAGCGCCGCCGCCGTTTCCCCCGCCCGCAGCTGGCGCGACAGCAGCGGCAACAGCGCGGTGCCGATGGCGATGCCGACGACGCCCAGGGGCAGCTGGTTGACCCGGTCGGCATAGTTGAGATAGCTCACCGCGCCATTGGCGACATGCGAGGCGATCACCGTATTGATCAGCAGATTGACCTGGTAGACGCCGGCCCCGACCGCCCCCGGCACCACGCGGCGCAACATCAGCCTGACTTCGGGTGACAGCCGCGGGCGGACCACCCGCAAGGCGACACCCGCCTTCCTGACCGAGAAGACCAGCCACAGAAATTGCGCCACGCCCGAGACGAAGACGCCCCAGGCCATGGCATGCCCCGGGGTCTCGGTATAGGGCACCAGCGCCACCAGCACCGCCATCGAGGTCAGGTTGAGCAGCACCGGGGTACCGGCCGCGGCGGCGAAGCGTCCCAGCGAATTCAGCACGCCGCTCTGCAGCGACACCATCGAGATGAACAGCAGATAGGGGAAGGTGATGCGCGACAGCTCGCTGGCCAGGGCCATCTTGCCCGGCACGTCGTCGAACCCGGGAGCCAACAGGTACATGGCCCAGGGCATTGCCATCTCCATGACGGCGACGAAGGCCAGCAGCGCCCAGGTCAGCACCGCCAGGCATTGTTCGGCGAATAGGCGGGCGGCGGCCGGCCCCTCACCCTCCAGCTTGCCGGCGAACAACGGCACGAAGGCGGCATTGAAGGCCCCTTCGGCAAACAGGCTGCGAAACAGGTTGGGAAAACGGAAGGCGACGAAGAAGGCGTCGGCCACCATGCCGGCCCCCAGATAGCGGGCGACCAGCATTTCCCGCATGAGGCCGGTGATGCGGCTCAGGACGGTCCAGCCGCCGATCGTGGCAATGCTTTTGACCAGGCTCATGGGCTACTGGGCGGCGCTGACCTTCGGCGCCTTCTGAGCGGCGTCGCCGATCCCCGGCTCACCCAATGCCGCCATCAAGGCCTCCCGGATCTCCTTGATCTTGCGCTCATGCTCGATCTTCAACCCGAACACGTTCTTGACGTAGAAGACGTCGACCACCCGCTCGCCATAGGTCGAGATATGGGCCGAAGCGATCTGCAGGCTGAGCCGGGTCATCGCCGAAGTGACGTCGTAGAGCAGCCCGACCCGGTCGCGTCCGTTCACCTCGATCACCGTGTAGCTGGCGCTGGCCGTGTTGTCGACCAGCACCCGGGGCGGCACCTTGAACACGCGGGTCCGGCTGGGCACGCCGCTGCGCCGCTTGGCCAGCTCGCGATCGAGCCGCAAGCGGCCGGTCAGCGCCTGTTCGACATTGGCGCTCAGCTTGGCCAGCCGGCTCGGAACGTCGAAGGCGATGCCGTCGGCGTCCTGGATGACGAAGGTGTCCAGCGCCATGCCGTTGGTCATGGTGATGATCTTGGCGTCGACGATGGAGGCCCCCGACAGGGCCATGGCCCCGGCGATCTGCGAAAACAGCCCCGCATGGTCGCCGGTGTAAAGGGTGATTTCGGTCACCCCGTGCAGTGGGTCGAGACGCCAGTCGATGGTCAGCGGCGCCCGCGTCGTCTCGGCCTCGCGGATCAGGCGGGCGTGGCGCAGATGGGTGGCCTTATCGAAGGACACCCAGTAGGACGGATAGCCGCGCGCCAGATGGGCGTCGATCGCCTCGGCCGGCCAGGTCGCCTCCAACTGGGCCCGCAGCGCCGCCTGCGCATGCTCGACGCGGGCCTCGCGGCGCTCGACGCCGATGCCGCCCGACATCATCTCAAGGGCCCGATGGTACAGCTCGGCCAGCAGCCCGGCCTTCCAGTTATTCCACACGCCGGGCCCGACCGCCCGCACATCGGCCAAGGTCAGCGCCAGCAGCAGCTTGATGCGCTCGGGGCTCTGCACCACGGCGACGAAGTCGGCGATGGTCTTCGGATCGTCGATGTCACGCTTGAAGGCGGTGCGGGTCATGATCAGGTGGTGGCGCACCAGCCAGCTGGTGGTTTCGGTCTCCTCGTCGGTAAGGCCGAGGCGCGGCCCCAGCTTCAAGGCGATGTCGGCGCCGAGGACCGAATGGTCGCCATTGCGACCCTTGGCGATGTCGTGCAGGAAGATGGCCAGATACAGGGCGCGCCGCGACTGCACCGTCTTGACCACCTCGGTCGCGGTCGGCGCTTCGGCGGCAAACTGGCCCTGCTCCAGCTTGTGCAGGATGCCGATCGCCTGGATGGTGTGTTCGTCGACCGTGTAGACATGGTACATGTCGTATTGCATCTGGGCCACGACCCGGCCGAAATCGGGCACGAAGCGGCCCAGTACGCCGGCTTCGTTCATATGGCGCAACGCCACCTCGGGATCCTTGCGCGAGGTCAGCATCTCGATGAACAGGCGATTGGCCTCGGGGTCTTGGCGCAGTTTGTTGTCGATGCGCTTCAGGTTCTGGGTGACCAGCGACATCGCCCGCGGATGGACATCGAGGTCCAGCGACAAGGCCGTATAGAACAGCCGAATCATCTTCACCGGCTCGCGCTCGAAGTCGTCGTCGCCGATCACGTTGAGACGGTTGGCGTCGAGGCGGAACCCTTCCACCTTGCGGAGCCGCAGCAGCGCAGGGAACCGCAGCTTCGGCTTCCGCTTGTGCTGCTCTTCCAGCAACGCGCAGAAGATCCGGGTGAGATCGCCGATATCCTTGGCGATCAGGAAATAATGCTTCATGAAGCGCTCGACGCCGAGCGCTCCGCCGTGGTCGGTATAGCCCATGCGGCGGGCGATTTCCTGCTGCACGTCGAAGGTCAGGCGGTCTTCCATCCGCCCGGTCAGGAAATGCAGATGGCAGCGAACGCTCCACAGGAAGGCCTGGGCCTTGGCGAAACGGTTGGCCGCATCCTCCGACAACACACCGAGTTTGACCAGCTCGCGCACGTCGGAAATCACATAGAGGTATTTGGCGATCCAATAGAGGGTATGAAGATCGCGCAGCCCGCCCTTGCCCTCCTTGATATTGGGCTCCAGCACATAGCGGGCCTCGCCCAGCTTGGCGTGGCGTTCGTTGCGCTCGGCCAGTTTGGCCTCGACGAACTGCTCGGTGCTGCCGGCCACCACATCGCTGCGGTAGCGCCGCTTCAGCTCGGCGAACAGCGCCTGGTCGCCCCAGAGCCAGCGCGACTCCAGCAGCGCCGTGCGAATGGTCATGTCGGCCTTGGCCTGACGGATGCACTCGTCCACCGAACGGGTCGAATGCCCCACCTTGAGGCCGAGATCCCACAGCATGTAGAGCATGTATTCGACGATCTGCTCGGCCCGCGAGGTCCGCTTGTAGGGCAGCAGGAACAACAGATCGATGTCCGACTGGGGCGACAGCTCGCCGCGTCCATAGCCGCCCACCGCGACGATGCTCATCACCTGGCCGGTGGTGGCGCCGCCGGCCGGGTATTCGTGCTCGGCGGCGAAGTCATGGACGATACGGACCAGCTGATCGACCAGAAAGCAGTTCTCGCGCACCGCTTCGGTGCCCAGGCCGCGCGCCTCGAAGCGGCGCCGCACCTCGTCATGGCCGGCCTGATGGGCCTGCTTGATGATCTCGAGGACCTTGGCGCGCCGCTTCGACTTCGGACTCTCTTCGGCGATCAGGCCGTCGAGCCGGGCAATGATCTCGGCCCGATTGATGATGGCGCGCTGGTTCTTGATCTTCGGCAGCATGAAGCCCGTGGGGTGATGTGTCCCGGAGAGTATATAGCGAGCCCGGCCCGAAACGACCGGATTTTTCCGGCGACCGCGCCGGCTCGGTCCGGTTGGCGGGCTTCCTGGGGTGCCAGGGTCAGAGACCGAGGCCGATGTCGGCGGCGACGGCCTGTTCGACGATCTCGGCCACCGCCTGTTGACCGGCCAGGTTGAAATGGATGGGGTCGTAGAACAGGCTCGATTCCTTGGGCAGCCGGTGCGCCAGATCGATGAAGGCGACCCGTTCTTGCGCCGCCATGTCGCGCAGCACGTCGTTATAGGCTTCGAGGATCCGCCATTTGACGTCGCCGGGGACGCTCCCGGCCATCGTCTTGGCCACCCGCTGGAAAGCGCCGCCTTTCCACGGCGCACGCCATGAGCAGCCGTTGGCGCAGCATACGCCTTTTTTGCGATTCACGATTCCCCCTGCCATTGCACATATAAAAAGCTATGCGAAGCTGGCTTTCTGATGTCGTCAAAGGTCCACAAGGCGAGGCTGCGGAAGAGTTTGCGGCGCGCATGAGCCTTGAAGTTGAGCGTCTTATTGTCACAGAAGAACACTTTGGCTTGTCTGTGACGATGGCAGGGGTCGCGGTCTTCCGCGTGGCCAGAGACCTGCGATATGAGTGGGCGTTCAACCAGCAGTTCGATGAATCTCGGGAAGGTCTTGTCGGAAAGAGGAATTCAGAAATATTCCTGCCCGAGGAAGCCGCCCTGCTTGACGGTTTATTCTCCGAAGCCTTCGACAGCGGCCTGCCGCAGACTGTCGATGTGCGCCTTAGGTGTTTGAAGTCTGAGCGGGAACATCTCGTCGAAATTCTTCTTGATCCGGCCCGCACAGAGGATGGGTACATCGAAGCGCTTACTGGTGCGGCAATTGATCTTTCACCAGAGGTGGAGCGCTACCATGAATTGATCAATATTCGCACCCAGGCCGACGACGCTCGGACTCGGGCCAACGACGCTCGGACTCAGGCCAACGACGCCCGCACTCAAGCCGACGACGCCCGTACCCAGGCCAAGGACGTGCGCACCCAAGCCGACGACGCCCGCACCCAGGCCAAGGACGTGCGCACGCAAGCCGACGACGCCCGCGCCCAGGCCGAGGACGTGCGCATTCAAGCCGACGACGCCCGCGCCCAGGCCGACGACGTGCGCACGCAAGCCGACGATGCCCGCACCCAGGCCAACGACGTGCGCACGCAAGCCGACGACGCCCGCACCCAGGCCAACGACGTGCGCACG
>CAIOJO010000443.1 GCA_903858635.1 uncultured Telmatospirillum sp.
CTCTGACCCAAACGGAATCCTCCGTTTGGGTCAGAGCACGAGGGTTAGAGCGAGACGGCCTGGTAGGTTTCCATCGACGCCCGGATATCGTCGGGAATCGCCCGCGGCCGGCCATCGTCCAGGCTGATCATGACCATGGTGGAAACCGCTTCGAGCCGCTGCTCGCCGTCCACCGAGCCGCGAAACGACACCTGGAGCGACGACGTGCCGAGGCGCAACAGGCGAACGGTGATGTCCAGCTCTTCGCCGAGCCGGCACGGCGCCATGAACGTGCTCTGGATGGTCGCCACCGGCGTACCGAGCCTTCGGTCCTGAATGAGATCGGCATAACGAAAGCCCAGCGCATAGGTGAACCAGTCCTCCATGACCGCCTGAAACATCTCGAAGAAGCGTGGGAAGAAGACGAATCCCGCAGGGTCGGTATGGGTGAACCGCACCGGGATGCGGTGGGAAAACAGGGCTTTACTCAGTACCGCCATATCGCACTTCCATGGTTGTTGACGGGCTCTCGAACGCACCGGAAGCCGACAGAATAGCACCGGACGGAATTCCCGAGCGTTTTGCTGCATTGCGAAATGGCGATGGGCGCCTTGCCCAAACAGCAGCACAAGGCTGGCAGATCCCTCGATACAATTCATACATCGAAGGAGCTACGCATTATGACCGTTCTGCATCACACCTGGAGCCCGACTCCACACCTGTTCGACCGCCTCGCCGACGTGATGGCGGAAGTCGTGTCGTTCCTCCGCGCCGCCGGCGAACTGTCCGCCCGCGCCGAGCACGACGAACGAATCACCGTCGAGCAAGTCAAACGGTCCGGCCTCGTCTGATCCCCGGCGTGGGACGCCGGCGGGCGCCCCGGTCTATTTGTCGGGGGCGTTCTGATCGCCCAACGCCTCGCGCGCCATGGCCACAACCTCCGGCGGGCTCGCGTATAGGCGTTTCACCAAGGCGTCGAGGCTCGCACCGTCCACCGGGTGGATTTCCAGTTCCAATTTGGCCGCCTCGGCCAACAATTCCGGATCCTTCATCGTTTCATTGAAGGCTTGGCGCATCGCCGCCAACCGCTCGGGCGGGACCCCGGGCGGCATGGCGAAGGGTCGCGCCATGGATTGCCGGCTGAAGATCAATTCGAGGGCGGCCTCGGTCTTGGCGTCCGGGGCAAGCTCGGTGATCAGCGGCACGTTCGCCAGCGCTTCATGTTTGCGCAGGCCCAATTGCACCACCAGCACGATATCGCCGCGGTCGTACTCCACCTTGTTGCGCGCCATCAGGCTGCTCCACGACCAGCCGCATCGCCCCTGCGTCTCACCGCGCTCGAAGGCCAGCACCACGTCGCCCGAGCCGGCGAAGCCGGTCACCAGTTTGAACGGCGCATGGAATACATGCTCGATGGTGTGGGCGTAGACGTCGGTATCGGAGCCGGCCCCGGTTCCCCCCAGCACCGAAGGCTTGCTCAGCATGTCCTTCCAGGTCTTGATCCCGGCGGTATGCCAGAAGCCGCAGACGCTGACCTCGTCGGTCGCCGAACCGAGCCAGTTCAGCTTGGTTGCGTCGAACTGGATCGGCACCTTGGCGTCCAGCAGCGGCGCGAAGGCGGCGCCGCGCGAGAAGATGCCCATCACGGTACCGTCCTTGGGCGCCGCATTGTAGAGATACCCCACCGCCCGCAGGCTGCCCGCCCCCGGCATGTTCTGCGGCACCACCAGCGGATTGCCCGGAATGTGCCGCCCCATATAACGGGCCAATAGCCTCGCATACATGTCGTAACCGCCGCCGGTCGAATAGCCGACGACCAGCTGCACCGTCTTGCCCTTGTAGAACGAGGCCACCGGGTCGGTCTCGCCGGCTTCGGCAGAAGGCGCCGCCAGGGCGATGACGGCGATGGCGGTGGCGCCGATGGCCATGCGGATGCGGTGCCGGAGCGACATGAAAGGTTCCTCTCCTGGACGGACGACTGCCGATTGGTTCACGGCGGCTTATCGTTGCTAAAGCAAAAACCAGAGTTCAGGCACATTGCAAGCCGGGACCGCCCGATGGTCAAGGGACTTTACAAACGCCCGCAAATTGCAACGAATCAGCGTTCCACTGGCCGGACCACAGACGCCGAGGCTGACCGATGACGAACCATTTCTTCGAATTGATCCGGACCCGGATGCCGGACCAGGACCGCGACTTCATCGTCCCGGCCGGAGGCGCCGGCGAGCGGCCGCGCCTGAGTTATGGCGACATCCTGACGCTGTCCGGCCGGATGGCCAACCTGCTGGTGGCGCGCGGCGTACAGCCCGGCGACCGGGTCGCCGTCCAGGTGGAGAAGAGCCCGGAAGCGATCGTGCTGTATCTCGCCTGCCTGCGGGCCGGGGCGGCCTACCTGCCCCTCAACATGGCCTACACACTGGCCGAGCTCAGCTATTTCATCGGCGATGCGGAGCCGCGCCTGATGGTCTGCGCCCCCGGCCAGGCCGCCGCCATCGAAGCCCTGGCCCGCGACAAAGGCGTCGGCGCGGTCGAAACCCTGGGCGAGCGGGGCGACGGCTCGCTGATCGAGGCCACCGCCGGCCAAGCGGCCGCGTTCGCCGATGTGGACCGCGGGCCCAACGACCTGGCTGCCATCCTCTACACCTCGGGCACCACCGGGCGCTCCAAGGGAGCCATGCTGACGCATCGCAATCTGGCCTCGAACGCCCTGACCTTGATCGAGGCGTGGCACTTCACCGCCGACGACGTGCTGATTCATGCCTTGCCCATCTTCCATACCCATGGGCTGTTCGTCGCCACCAACGTCATCTTGCTGGCGGGCGCCTCGATGCTATTCCTGCCGCGCTTCGACGCCGAGGAAATCCTGCGATTGTTGCCGCGGGCCACGACGATGATGGGCGTTCCCACCTTCTATGTCCGCCTGTTGCAGCATCCCGAACTCGACCGGGCGGCGACCGCTCATATGCGCCTGTTCATTTCCGGGTCGGCCCCGCTACTGGTCGAGACCCATGAATCCTGGCAGGCGCGGACCGGCCATCGCATCCTCGAGCGTTACGGCATGACCGAAACCAACATGAACAGCTCCAATCCCTACGACGGCGAGCGGCGAGCCGGCACGGTGGGCTTTCCCCTGCCCGGCGTCGACATTCGCGTTACCGATCCGGACAGCGGGCGGCCGCTGCCCCAGGGCGAGATCGGCATGATCGAGATCCGCGGCCCCAACGTCTTCGGCGGCTATTGGCGGATGCCGGAAAAGACCGCGGCCGAGATCCGGCCGGACGGCTTCTTCATCTCGGGCGACCTCGGCCGCTTCGACGAGCAGGGTTACCTGCATATCGTCGGCCGCGGCAAGGACCTGGTCATTACCGGCGGCTTCAACGTCTACCCGAAGGAAGTCGAAAGCGAGATCGACGGCCTGCCGGGCATCGTCGAGAGCGCGGTGATCGGCCTGCCGCATGCCGACTTCGGCGAAGGGGTGACGGCGGTCGTGGTGCGGGCCAAGGGAGCGACCATCGGCGAGCGCGACATTCTCGAGGCGTTGCAGGACCGCCTGGCCAAATACAAGCTGCCGAAACGCGTGCTGTTCGCCGATGACCTGCCGCGCAATACCATGGGCAAGGTCCAGAAGAACGTCCTGCGCGACCAGTATGGCGACCTGTATTCAATTTAAGATGAGGGCGCGCAGAAATGTTCTCAAAAGCATTTGAGCGTATATTTAAAGGTCGTCAGCCCGCATACGCAAACAACAACACACGAGAGTCATGCGTGTGCGGGCAGATCAGGAGAAATATTGCAAATAATATATTTCAAGTAACAAACAAAGAAACAGACTTGATATATCCAAAATACTATTATAAATGTCGTCGCTGCGGATCTTTCTCCGCCGTCAACATATACTTTCCACAAGACAAGTATGAAGATAATTTCCAGCACCTTTCCGTCGACGATCTCAAGAGACGCCTCGCCGCATCACGGGTGGAATGGCTGAAGAGTCATGCCGAAATTGCCGATGATGCAATCATATTTGACCTGGGTGCGGGGGAGGGCGCGTTCGCTCATGCCTTGGCGGAAGCCTTTCCGCGGTCACAGGTTTATGCGGTCGAGGCAGATGAGCGAATTGGTGGAAAATTCTACGGGCAGGATCCGCGGGTTACGTTCGTGCCAGGCTTTATAGATGCCTTCCTCAACAAACAGGACAGGCCGTCCGCCGATCTGATCATCCTCACCGATGTCTTGGAGCACTTGATCTGGCCCGAAGAAGTGCTGGACCAGATTGTTACCGCGCTTTCTCCTCGTGGGTTGCTCTATATGACAACGCCAAATGCGCGAACATTCGAAAACGACGCCCCGTTCCCTTTGCCAGTGCGGCCCTCGCAGGTTGATTGGCCGCACGCAAATCGAACCTGTCAGCACATCTTCATGATCGAACCGAGCCTATTGTCCCATTTGGTGTCCGGACGCCTTGATATAGTCGCCGAGACCGATGAATTTGAAACCTCCATTCGTCGTGACTCGGTATACAGCACCATCCTGGGCCGAAAGCGCTGATACCCGATGCCCCCACCGTCCGGTTGGAGGCAGATTCGTCGGTTCGAGGTCGGCCGATGGAATGCGGCTATCTGCTTAAGTCATTACGGACGGTAATGGATTCTCCGTCCTAACCCTTCACATCAAGCAATTCCACGTCGAAGATCAGCGTCGCGTTGGGCGGTATGGCGCCACCCGCGCCGCGGGCGCCGTAGCCGAGTTCGGGGGGAATAACCAGGGTGCGTTTGCCGCCCACCTTCATGGTGGCGACCCCCTCGTCCCAACCGGCGATGACGCGACCCCGGCCGATGGGAAACTCGAATGGCTCGCCGCGATCGACCGAGCTGTCGAACTTCTTGCCCTTGGCCCCGTTCTGATACAGCCAGCCGGTGTAGTGCATGACACAGATCTGGCCCGGCTTGGGAGTGGCCCCGGTGCCGATCTTGGTGTCAGTGATTTGCAGGCCTGACGGCGTCGTCATCGTCTTCCCGACGTCCTGGGCGGTTGCCGGGACCGGGGCACTGGCGACGAAGAGGCCGGTCAATGCAGAAACCACCAGCGCCACCAGGGCACTGGCACGGGGAAACACACGCATCCTTCGCCTCCTTGGATCGATTGCCTGTGAGCGAAGCGCCTTTCTAACGCAATGACAGGCGCGGTCCAATGCGTTTTCCGGCGGGAACCTCTTAGAGCCTGACTCGAAACTCGGATTACGCATGACGCGGTGCCCCCATCCGGCGGAGCATGAGGCGGATCGATGCGATGAAGATCCACGCCTCGGCGCTGGCGATGGTCGCCTCGAAATCCTTGGCAAGCCGGCGACAGCGTC
>CAIOJO010000444.1 GCA_903858635.1 uncultured Telmatospirillum sp.
CATCTCGATGGCGTGTGTGATCGAGAAGCATGGAACCAGGAAGCGGCGGTCCTGACGGGAGCTGCATATCCGGGCCGCGGGTCGACTTTCGCGCAACTGCCTTGCTTTTACCCCACAAGACCCACTACGATCCGGCAGCGCGACATGAAGCGGTAGCGACCATGCCTTCTCTCCAAACTCAGACGCCGATGCCCGGCTGGCGGCATCTAGGCATCGCTTGGCCGACCGGTGACCCGGCTGAGGCCTCCGGCTGGCACGGGGAGCCGATCACCCAGTTCCGCCTCCGGCAACTCGAACGCTTGCGCCAGCACCCCTCTTGGGCCATGTTTGGCGACAATCTCGGCGACCAGACCATGATCATGGTCTTCGTCCACGCCGTGCAGATGGCGCTCAAAGGGCGGACCGAACTGTCGGTGCTGGATTGGGGCGGCGAGTTGGGCGGCACCCTGGTGCGGCTGCGCAAGATCCTGCCGCACGTCACCTTCCGCTGGACCGTCAAGGAGATGCCGTCCATCTGCCGGGCCGGGAAGGATCTGGCGGACGGCGCCGTCTTCGTCGAGGAGGCCGACAAGGCCCTGGCCGAGTGCTACGATCTGGTCATCGCCAGCGCCTCCCTGCACTACGACCGCGAGTGGCGCAAGACCCTGGCCGGACTGGTCGGGAGCACCGCCGGCATCCTGCTGCTGGCCCGCCAGCCGACGGTGATGTCGTCACCATCCTACGTGGCCGCGCAGTCGGCCTACGGCACGACCTTCACCTGCTGGGTGCTGAACGAGGCCGAACTGTTCGGCCAGCTGACCGCCTTGGGAATGGGGGCCGTGCATCGCCTGCTGTCGGGGGACGCCGCGACCATCCCCGACGCTCCCGAACAACCGGTGTTCCGCTCCTACGTTCTGACCCGGCGCTGAGGCGGCGATGGGGCAATATCGGGGCGGCCGAAAGTGTGTCGAAAGTGTTGCGGCATTGCGCCGCCGCAGCTATCATTCCCGAGGATTTCACCAATGATTTTACCCGGACAAGTATAAAATTCATGATTGGTTGCCAACGTCGAGTTCTCCTCTACAGCCCCGAAGCAGATCTTGGATATTCTCCAAGAATAATGCAGATAGTCGGCAAGATAATATCCGACTTCGGTCACGACGTTTATGGGGTCTACTGCGACAGTCTGTTCGAACGCTGTGTTCCCAAGGAGAGCAGGCAAATCCGGCCGGGTGACCAGGAGGCCGGTCAGCGCGTCTGCGAAAGCTGCCGGGTCAAAGCTGGCGCCCTAGTCGCCGCTTACAACCTGAAGCGATTCCGCCTCGACTTGGTGATCGATGATGGCGTGCGGGCCGAGGCCAAGCGGGCGGTCGACAGCCATCTGGGCGATCCCCGCATCTTCACCTATGACGGCGTCGAGTTTGGTGTTTTGTGCTTCCATGATCTGGCTTTGGCAGCCAAGCTGCTGGTCGACTCGGCCCTCACGGTCACGGCCGTCGCCTATCTGCGGGAATATCTGCGGACCGTGGTCGCCACCTATATTGGCATGTCCCGCTTGTTCGCCGCCGGAACTTTCACCGATGTCCTGCTCTACGGACAATACGCGGCCAACGCGGCGGTAATCTGCGCCGCGCAGCGTGCCAATGTGAACTGGCGGCTGATCGGTGGCGTCAGTAATTGCGGTATCGATCTGCGCCGCCTCTACGTCAACAACGGCCAGAGCCATCTGTGGCTGACCCGCATGATCGCCGACTGGCCAGCTTGGCGCGAAATCCCCATCCCGCCAGACCTCGTCAAGGAGATCGGCGATGACATCCAGGCCCGGCTGCGCGCCGTCACCGTGCATACCTATTCGCCGGCCAAGACCCAAACCACCGACATCCGCCAACGGTTGGGACTGGATACCACGCGTCGGCTGATGGTGGCTTTCACCAGCAGCCTGGACGAGTACAACGCGGAATGGATGCTCGATCGCGTTCTCGGCGAGGTGCCTGACGCCGCCGACCGCAAACCTTTCCACAACCAGCTGGAATGGCTAGCCCTTATGACGCGGTTCGTGGCCGGCCGGCCCGACCTGCAATTGGTTATTCGCATCCACCCGCGCGAGGACGCCAACGCTCGCGACCCCGTGCGGTCGCAGCATTTGAGCCTGCTGGAGCAGGCGCTCGCGACCGTTCCGGACAATGTCCGCGTGGTGTGGCCGCGCGATCCGGTGTCTAGCTACGCCCTGCTCGAGGCCGCCGATTTGGCCCAAACCTGGAGCAGCACCATCGGCCTGGAGGCCGCCCGCATGGGTGTGCCCGTGATCAAGGCCAACCGGGGATACACGAGCTATCCCGAGGGCGAGTTCGTGCTCTCGGCAGACACCCCCGAGGGATTGGTCGCCGCCATCGACGAGGCGTTGGCATGGCAGCCCAATTTCGGTCGCATTACCGGCGCATTCCGTTTCTACGCATTATCGCGGTTCCACGCGTCGGTCGACCTGCGCGATCTCATTGATCAGTTCATGCCACAAACCCTACCGGCGTATCATCGGCCGGCCAATGCCGCGCAGGTCGTCAAGGCGGTCGTCGGGAACATTCCCATCTGGATCGACAAGCTGCGACACTTAAATATCCTGCCCGACCCAGGAGTCGAAGGCGAATCCATCCGTGCCCAGTTGCGTCGAACCATCCATTTTCTGATGACCGGACAGGATCGGGCTGAGGACCAGCCGTTGATGCTCGCCTCTGCCCCCCAACAGCCAGTTGCAATCGGCCCGCCTACCTTATTGGTAGATTATGGGTGGTGTTCGTACATCTGGAACGGCATCATCATTCGAAAATACAGCCCAATGTGCGCGCGGCTATCCGTTTTGTGCGCCCAATCCACCACCTAACTAACCATAAGGATGAGATCATATGGAACTCAGGCTTTACCCAGAAGTTGTAACCGCCGTTTCAAAGTCAATTTTTATCAGCGGCTGCACTCGCACCGGCACCAGCCTGATGGGGCAGCTAATTTATTCGTTGGACAATGTTGAACAGTTTCATGAGCCACCGTTTCTTTATGCCTTTATGTATTTAATTGACGACGTCGCCGACGATGTGTGGAAATTTCTGCTGGAATCCTTCGTATTCGAGGAAATGATGTTGCCGGCCCTTGCTGGGCGGCGGCTCAATTTTAATGAGTTCGATGATTCGTCGGTATTCAAGTCCAAGTCCCGCGACGAGATCATGGCCCGGCTGGCCCGCAGCCATCGCCGGCAGGAAATATTCCCGGTCGCGCTCAATCGGCGCATTTCGTTCAAGATGCCCGAAACCCTGCCGCGGCTGGGACGCCTTCGCCGCTATTTCCCCGATATGACCTTCCTGGTCATGCTGCGCAAGCCCGAAAACGTCATCGCGTCGCTAATGGAGCGCGGCTGGTATTCCGACGCCCAGATGACAGGCACCAGCGGCGAATGGATTTTCAAGAAAGGGCATGACGAGAAGTTGCCGCCATGGCTACAAAACGACATGGTTGATGAGTATATCGCCATGCCGGAGGTCGACCGCTGTGCCTTATGTTACCTCGTGCAATATGAAAATCTAATCGATCGTCAAGACTGCCTAGTAGTTGACTATGACAAGCTAATCGCCGAGCCACACGCTTATTTCGCACGCGTGTGTGTCGCTTTAGGCGAAAGATTCGGTGCGCTGACCCCCCAGCTACTTGACGGCATTCGTGAACCGGCTAAGGATCGCGCTATCGCCGTCGATCGCATCGATTCCGGCCGTCATCGCCGGCTGACCGAGGTCTACGCCGCCTGCAAAACCCTCGCTCTAGCCTGACCAGGGGGGGCGCCGCCGCTCACTCCCACCGGCCCTGTCCGCCGGGTTATCCGGCCTTATGTAGCATCCGCCACCAATAACGGCGCGCCCTTCGGCGCCCGATTATTTTATACCGGTGAACGGCCGATTTGATGGGGTGGACGGCCCCTGCTCCCCGGCATCGAAGTGCCATAAAGTGGTCGTTGCAAACACGCCACATAGAAGGGGCCGTCCATGACCAAGGTTACCACGATTGGGTTCGACATCGCCAAGAACGTCTTTCAGGTTCACGGCGTCGATGACGCTGGGCAGGGTAAGCGTCCTTTGACGGCGGCGGCTTTCCCGACTTGACGGGTGATCAGGCGGCAGCCTTGAGAACGGTCTCCTTGGCGATGGCCCAGGGCACACGGCAACGGGCTCAGGTTAACGACCGAGTCCGAACGCGGCCGTCGGCCGCCCCGGGGGGGAACGAAAGGAGTGATGGCGCCGACGCGGCCGGGATCGTCGGCGGCATGAAAATGGGTTGTCGTTTTTTTGTGGCGGCCGGAATCGATGCGTGATTCATGAGGTGTCGGGTTCGCCGCGCCGTTGTCGCTCATGGCGGCGCGCGGCAGGCCGCGCTTCTGGATGGCCTGCGACAGGCCATGGGCGACGTTCTCGGCCGTCTCGGCCAGGTACCATTGCAGATGACAGGCCAGCCGCGAGCGGTCGTCGAGGATGCCGAGCAGCAACGGCGTCCGCCATCCGTTACCACTGGGGCATAGAAAGCATGCATTGGGTTCTCGACCTCATTTTCAAGGAGGACCAGTCCCGCCTCCGACGCGGGCACGGCGCTCAGAACATGGCCCTCGTCCGTCGGCTGGCCTTCAATCTCCTGCGTGCCGGCCGGGGAAGGCGATCCATCAAGACCGCCCGAAAGGTGGCCGGCTGGGATCCCCAGTTCCTCTCGACCCTGATCATGCCCGAAGCTCGTTGACCTGGACTCGTTGCCGTGCCCACTCTGGCCTGTCGGCCGACCGGCCGTTATGCTAGTGCTCTGCTCCAATCGGCCCGCCTCGACATCGGAGAGTTCGTCCTGACCCGCAAGATCATGGTTCTTACCGGCAAGCGCGGCGGGTTCGGGGCCATGCTGTCCATGCTGCGGCGCCTGCGCGACAGCGACGACCTGACCCTGCAGCTGGTGGTCACCGACCAGCATGTCAGCGCCCGCTTCGGCAATACCATCCGCGAGGTCGAGCGCGAGTTCGCCATCGCCGCCGCCGTCGACATGGAGCAGATTGACGACCGCCCGGTCAGTCGGGCCCGCGCCCTGGGGCTGTGCCCGGGCCGGATGGCCGAAACGCTGGCCGAGCTGGCCCCCGCCATGGCCGCCGCCCCCCATTGCCCATCTGCAAGGCGGCGACGTCTCGGGCTCGCTCGACGAGCAGGTCCGCCACGCCGTCACCAAGCTGGCCCATCTGCACTTTCCCTCCAATGCCGACTCGGCCGAGCGCATCCGCCGTATGGGCGAGGAGGGCTGGCGCATCCACACCGTCGGCGACAACCACATCGACCTGATCGTGGCCGGCCAGTACGCCCCGGCCGACGAGGTGGCGCGCACCCTCGACCTCGATCTCGACCGCCCGCTGGTGGTGCTGCAGCATTCCGAGACCACCGCCCCCGACCAGTTCTACGCCCAGATGGTCGAGACGCTGGGGCGGTGCGGGCCACCGGCTACCAGGCGGTGGTCGACGCCATCGCCGAACTGGCCGCCACCGACCAGTTCCGGGTGCGGGTCAATCTCGACGCCCCCTGTTCTGGGGCCTGCAGCGGGTGGTGGCGGCGCTGGTCGGCAATTCCTCGGCCGGAATCATCGAGACTCCCTGCTTCGGCCTGCCGGCGGTCAATGTCGGCCGCCGACAGCACGGCCGGCTGGCCGCCGAGAACGTCATCCATGTCGGCCACGACCGCCAGGCCATCGCCGAGGCCCTGCGCCGGGCGGTCGAGGATCCCGTCTTCCGGGCCCGGGCCGCCGCCTGCTGCAAGCCTTACGGCGACGGCCGCGCCGGCGAGCGGGTGGTCGAGGTGCTGCGACGGGTGGCTCTGGACAGCCGCTTGCTGGTCAAGCGCATGAGCTATTGAATCGGGGCAATCGTGACGCCCGCAGTCGCGGGCGTTTGGGCCGTTGAGGCCCCGCGGAACGGGTCTTTTGCACGCAAAAGGCGCATAGTGGAGCGCAGCCAAGCAGCCGGAGGCTGCGCCCGGCGCCTGAGGGCAGAAATTGAGAGGAATTGGTATGAGCAAGCAGTTCACCCAGGAGCTGGCCCAGAAGATCATGGCCGAATTGGCCGGGATGCTGGATGAGGTGGCCGCCAACGCCCAGGAGCTCCGCGGCATGCTGGCCGGCCCGATCAACGGGG
>CAIOJO010000445.1 GCA_903858635.1 uncultured Telmatospirillum sp.
AGGTCAAGTATTCCATCACCCCCGACCTTGAACTGCAAACCAAGGCCGCGTAACTTGATCAAACGGCAACGCCTGCCGAGCGAATTTCAACACGGCGCGGGACAATTCCCGACGTAGTGGCTGGTGAGATTGCCGCCGTAACAAGGGGTAGCAATGAGGAGGTGGGGATGGGGCGCGGATGTCGACAAGTGACCACTCCGATGAAGCTTGGGGCGCACTTTTCTTGCCAGTGGCCCGATCCTGACGCTTGGCTCACAAGCGCCATGCGAAGGCTGCTCCAGCGTCGGCGCGAACCGTTAAGATCGGATGGATCGGTCTGGAAAATGAACGCCCCTCCCCCGTTGGGATCCGGGGGGAAGACGGGAGAGGGGCGTTCACGGCTTCACCTTCATTCGTCTCGGCCGATGCGAGGTGTGGCGGGCACCAGCGAGCGAACATGCGCATTTGAGCAAGGGTCGGTAACGCAGTGATGTCGTGCGTGTTGGCGCTTGGTGTTGTTGTGTAACGAGGAATGTTGGGCCAGCGCTCGCTGCGCCGTCTCCGGCAACGGAGACGCCTGCCGACCGGGAAATTGAACCGACTTCTGCACGACGTGGCCAAGGCTGAGGATTCAGTCGGGGGCAGTGTGACACGTCTCGGGGTCCGCCTTCCTTCCGCCACAAAGCCCACATAAGAATTCCAAATATGTTTTCTGCCGAGGTGCGCCATGGACCGTCGCCATTTCCTGTCCACCACAATGTTGAGTTCCGTCGGGCTAATGGCATTGGGAAAGCCAGCCAAGGCGTTCACCACAAAGCGGTGCGACGGCATGAATGATCTCGCCTGCCGTGACCTGATCCAACACCATGATCTGATTGTCCAACTCAATGCCGCCCTTGCCCAGAAGGGGCTTTCCGACCTGCAAAGGCAGATGGTGCTCGCCAGCGCCACCTGTCCCTTTTGCGGTCTCCCGCTGCTTGGCTAGTTCATGTCGTCAGAAACAGATGGCTCTTCAGAAGAAGAGCAGCATGACTGGCATTCTTTAGAATATATCGAGAAGTGGGTCGCGAAAGATCTCGCGCGCGAGGGCGAAAGGCGGCCCATTCTGCAAAGGATGCTATCATATGCGCCATTTTCTCCGGACATGGCGGTCCGCGTGCTGGACCTCGGCGGAGGATATGGGGCGGTCACCAATGCGGTTCTGAGAAAGTTTCCGAGAGCACAGGTGACGTTGCAGGACTACTCACGAGAGATGCTTGATCTCGCCCGCGAATATTTGTCATCCCGATTTCTTTCGGTGAAATTTGTTCAGTGCGATTTCCTCGACCGATCGTGGGTGCAAGCTGTGGCCGGACCTTACGACCTGGTGGTGTCGGCGATTGCCCTGCACAACCTCTTCGACATGGCGAAGATCAGCGGCTGTTACCATGGCATCCACGGGCTCTTGGGGCCCGGCGGTTGCTTTCTCAACTTCGACCATTTCTCCCGCGTGGAGGGTGTGGCGGCCCACCTGAAGGCGTTGAAGGCCCAAGGCTTCAGTGCCGTCGAATGCCTTTGGCAGAACGAGAAAAGCGCCATCATCAAAGCGGTTTAAGGCTGCCCGTAAGCGATCAGTCGAACGGCTGTTTGTCCGACGAGGAGACGTTGTCCGATGCTGGCCACAACGAAAAATTTCCTGCGCGACCTGTGGGCGCTGACGGCGCCCTATTGGCGCTCCAAGGAACGGTGGAAGTCCGGTGCGCTGCTGGCGGTCATTGTCGGACTGAACCTGGGATTGGTTGGCCTGAACGTCATCTTCAACGAATGGAACAACCTCTTTTACAACACTCTGCAAGACAAGAATTTTGGCGAATTCAGCCACCAGCTCTTTCGCTTCTGCTGGCTGGCGGCGGCATTCATCGTCGTCGCGGTCTACCAGACCTACCTGCGGCAGATGCTCACCATCCGCTGGCGTCGCTGGCTGACCGATCGCTATATCGGCGGTTGGCTGGCGCATCGCGCCTATTATCGCCTGCAACTTGCCAATAAACATACCGACAACCCGGACCAGCGCATCGCCGACGATATCGGCAATTTCATCAGCCAGACCCTCAGCCTCTGTCTCGATTTCATGTCGTCGGTCGTGACGCTCGCCTCGTTCGCCTTGATCCTGTGGAACCTGTCCGGTGCAGTGTCCCTTCTCGGCGTGGAAGTTCCGGGTTACATGCTGTGGGTGGCGCTGATCTACGCCATCATCGGCACCTGGCTGGTCGCCAAGATCGGTCGGCCATTGGTGCGGCTGAATTTCCAGCAACAGCAGTTTGAAGCCAATTTCCGCTTTTCGCTGGTCCGCCTGCGCGAGAATGCCGAGGGAGTCGCCCTCTATGCGGGCGAAGCACAGGAAGCGCGCGGCCTCGATGCCCGATTCGCTGATGTGATCGGCAACTGGTGGGGCATCATGCGCCAGCAGAAGAAGCTCAACTGGTTCTCGTCAGGATATGCCCAGATTGCCATTGTCTTCCCGTTCATCGTCGGGGCGCCGCGCTACTTCTCGGGAGCCATCCAACTGGGCGGACTGATGCAGACCGCCTCGGCCTTCGGTCAGGTTCAGGGCGCGCTGTCCTGGTTCGTCAGCGCCTTTGCCTCGCTCGCCGAATGGAAGGCGACGGTCGATCGGTTGACCAGCTTCGAGGCCGCGCTGGCCGAACTCGGCAAGGCCAGCGAACAAGGCGCGGCACAGCGCCGCTTCACATCCGAACCGCGCATCGCCGTCGACAATGTGGACATCTGGCTGCCCGACGGGAGCAGGCTGCTCGAGAAACTAAGGCTCCAGTTGCCGGAGGGCAGCCGGACACTGATCACCGGGGCCTCGGGGTCGGGGAAGAGCACGTTGTTCCGAGTGCTGGCCGGACTGTGGCCCTACTGCGATGGCGTGATCTGCTTTCCCGCGGAGGAGCGCCTGCTATTCCTGCCGCAGAAACCCTATTTGCCGATTGCAATGCTACGGGTCGCGGTCGCCTATCCGGACCCGCCCGAGGCGCATTCCGATGCCGAAATCCAGGATGCGCTGACCGCTTGCGGCCTCGCCTCGTTCGCCGATCGGCTCGACGAGGATCAGCCTTGGGGACAACTCATGTCGGGCGGCGAGCAGCAGCGCCTTGCCATCGCGCGCGCGCTCCTGGTCAAGCCGCGATGGTTGTTCCTCGACGAGGCGACGTCCAGTCTGGATGAGGCGACGGAAGCCGGGCTCTATCAACTTATCGTCGAGCGCCTGCCGCAGACGGGCCTGATCAGCATCGCCCACCATCCGGCATTGGCGGCTTTCCACAACAATCGTTTTGCCATCGCCCAAAGCGAAGGGACCGCCGTCGCACATCTCGCATCGGTGGCCGTCGCCCCGGACAGCTGAGAATTCCTTGGCGGAATGCCGCGGATGCTGAATGGCTCATCAGCCGACGACGGCGCTCGGCAATCAAGGCCGGGGGATATAACTGTCGAATGGCCGAGGGGCCGTGGAACTGCCGAATGAATCACGGCCGATCGACGGCTCGCCGCCATAGCCGCCGAACCCGGACGAATTGCCGCTTTGCAATTGAATGCCGTAGGTGAAAGAGCCTTCGGTGTGGGCCAGGCTCGTTGAGGAACGGCTGTCACCACCATATTTCATGGCTTCGTCGGGATCCGTGAAGCGGGAGGTGCCGTTCGAATTCATGGTGTCGTCCGTCACGGTATTGAAGGCGTGGGCGCTGCCGACGAATAGGGGCGAGGCCAACATCGTAGCCACCATAAGGGTTGCGAAAATTCTCATGCCAAGCGCTCCATGGTTCGACCACAGCACGATATCATAGTGGCCCGCGCGCCGAGGCAAGAACCTCGAGCCGCGGGGCGCTCGGGCACAATCATCGCTTCAACGCGATCATTCGGCCGCCAGTGCTGCATCGGCGACATAGGCCCATCGACCGCGAACCGTTCGCGATGGCTTCCCGGCAAGTTTGCGCCGCATTCCGTTTCTGGTAACGCCGGCAGCCATTGCCGCCGCACCAAGGCTGTCGAAGACTTGGCCCGTTTCCAGGTTGACCACCGCCTTGCCGTGGCGGATGGGGACGTGCGGTGATTTCAGGGGACTGGCAGGCCTGACAGGGGAGCCGCCGAAAAGTCGAAAGAAATACCAGGCATCGGGCTTATCCGAGCGGTTCAGGTCAATTCGCCCGGTATTAGCCCAATTCGAAAAGCGGTCGCAGGCAAGGCCGCCACGGCAGAGGTCCCAATGGCAGCAGCCATCACATGGCGGGTCGGCGCCAAGCGGAACAATCCATTTCGTCGTCCTAACATCCATGCGTGGGTTACCCGGACAAGTCAGGTGGTCTATGGCCTGGCGCGAGCAATGGCCGAGGGCCCGCCGAGCTCGGGGTGGGGTAGGCCACAGACAATTCCCCAGAAAAGTGGCGAGAATGTGATCAACAAATATTCCTGCGACATTGAGGCGGCGGGTGTCAATGAGCGACGGACGGCCAACATCGAGCAAATCGACTTGATTGTTACCGGACGAAAGTTCCCTCCGGATTTCAAGATGGTTTCACCGCGTTCCACGGCACGAGTTGAAGATCGAACCAGGACCGAACCACCTTCGGAGCAACCTGGCCCCGCCGGATTCACCGGCAATATTCACCGGCAATATTTGCGCCCGTTTGGCGGTGGAGCTAAGCTGCGCCACATAGATTTCCGACCAATGGCTGAGCTGAGGAAGGCTGTGGGCTCGCATGAACGACTCCGCCAATGAAGCAACCGTCGACCGCGCATCGGAGAATCTTGCCGGGCTGGTAAAGCCGATCGGTCGATCTTGGGTGCTGGCGGCGATCATGGCGACCATGTTCATGGCGGCGGTAGAAAGCACAGTGGTGGCCACCGCCATGCCGACGATCGTCGCCAAGCTGGGTGGCTTCGATCTGTTCAGTTGGGTCTTCGCCTCCTACCTGCTGACCCAGGCCATCACCACGCCGATCTACGGGGCACTGGCCGACATGTACGGCCGCAAGCCGTTGCTGCTTGCCGCCATTGCCCTCTTCGTGCTGGGCTCCGTGCTGTGCGGGCTGGCCTGGAACATGGTTTCGCTGATCGTCTTTCGGGCGGTCCAGGGCATCGGCGCCGGCGCCCTGCTGCCGCTTGGCCTGACCGTCGTCGGCGACCTTTATGGCCCCCAAGAGCGGCCGCGCGTCCAGGGCTACCTGTCCAGCATCTGGGCCATGGCAGCGATTCTCGGCCCGGCCCTCGGGGCCTATCTGGTGACCCATCTGTCCTGGCCCATGGTGTTCTGGATCAATCTGCCGCTGGCGGCGGTGACGGTGATCATTCTCGCCCTGGGGTTCAAGGAACGGGTGCAGCCGCGAGCCCATAAGCTCGACCTGCTCGGCACCTTCCTGATGGCCCTGTCGACGGCGGTGCTGGTGGGCGGGTTGGTGCAGACGGCCCATCTGAACGCCCTGACCTTGACCGCCCTGTTGCTGCTGGCGGGGCTGTTGTTCGCGGCTCTGCTTGGCCATGAGCGCCGGATCCCGGAGCCTCTGCTGCCGCTCGATCTGTGGAGCAACCGCATCTTCGTCGCCGGCAATCTTGCCAATGGCGCCTTCGGCGGCATCATCATGGCGATCAGCGCCTTCCTTCCCACCTATGTGCAGGGGGTGCTCGGCGGCAGTGCCATGAATTCGGGCATGGTCCTGGGCATCATGTCGCTGAGCTGGCCTTTGGGCACGATCTTGGCGGGAAGGACGATGCTGCGTTATTCGTACCGCGCCGCAGCCCTGACCGGTGGGCTGTTATTGGCCGCCGGAGCATTGCTGCTGGCCACCCTCGAGACCTCGCAGGGTCTTGCCTGGGCCTGCGGCGGAGCCACGCTGACCGGTCTCGGCCTGGGATTTGGCAACAACACCTTCGTGGTGGTGGTGCAAGGCAACGTCAATTGGGGGCAGCGCGCCGCCGCCACGTCCAGCATGTTATTCACGCGGATGATTTGCCAATCGGTGGCGACCGCCGTTTTCGGCGGCATCCTCAACGTCGCATTGCTGGCCAAGGCAGGAGCCGATCACAGTCTGATGGATCGCCTGATGGAAACCGCCCAGCGCCAGACCCTGCCGACGGCACAACGGGATGCGCTGCTCCAGGCCATTATTTCGGCCATGCACAAGATCTATGCCATCAATGGTCTGCTGGCCGTTTTGGTGGTGATTGCCGCGCTATGGCTGCCCAAAGGCCTGAGTCCTTCGCGCCCGGACTGCGGGCCCCGGCGAGCCTGACGAAAGAAGGTTCCTTGAGGTGACAGATGAAGAGAAACCTGAGGGCGATCCCCGTTCGGCGGCAAAAAGATGGGTCCGGTGGCAAAAGGCGGTGCACACCGCCACAACCGAAGACCGTAGACTTTCCATTCTGGAGCGCGCCGAGAGGGAGCAAAGGATCGCGCGCGAATACCACAGCCCGGTGGCCGTATGGGTCGGGCTGATCGTCGTCCTGCTGCTCGCGCTCGGCGGCTGGTTTCTCATCGATGCCATGCAGTGCGATCCGTTCTACTCGGACAGCGGATTGGCCCGCAGTCGCGCCTGCCGATGAACCGTCGATGGCCGCCACATCGTCGCACGACATTGCTTTGGCAAAAGCGGCCTGTTCTGGCATCATGCCCTGGATCATTACCTGGGAATTGTGAAGAGCTATTTCTTGATTTTCTGGGCTCGATGCCCCGTGCGGGTGACGCCTGCCTGCAAGACACCCGCCTGAAGATCCAACGATCAACACATTCAGAAGAGTATTGACGTGAGTGGCATCTTTCGCAAGATCTTCGGCACAAAAAACAAGCGCCACGATGACTTCCATCGCAATTTAGCACTCCTTCTTCGCCATCAGAATGTCGATCTTATTATTGACGTCGGGGCCAACCAAGGCCAATACGCTGCCGCCATGTATTCCTTGGGATATCAGGGGCGGATCGTGTCGTTTGAGCCGGGGGCCGCCGCCCATGGCCTGCTGTCCGCCCGTGCCGCCGGCAACCGGCGCTGGACCGTCGCGCCGCGCATGGCCCTCGGCCGCGAGCGCGGGACCTTGCCCCTCTATAGCTTCAATCGCACCGACATGAATTCTCTGTACCCGCCGAATGCCAATGCCTTCAAAAGCTTTCCCAAGCTCGTCAGCTCGGAAGCGGAAGAGGTTCCGATCGAACGTCTTGACGACGTGATCGACGATTTTGCGGTCGGCGCAGAGCGCATCCTTCTTAAGGTCGATACGCAAGGATCTGAACTTGCGGTCATCGACGGAGCTGCCGCATGCCTTGGTCGGATAGCGATGTTGCAATTGGAAATTGCTGTCGGACCCGTGTATGACAACGCTCCTCGCTGGATGGATATTTTGGGGCCCGTTCATGCAAATGGGTTTCATCCCATACTGACTGCACCAGGCTATTTCAGCAAAAGAACCAAATGCCAGATCGACATGGACATCGTCTTCCAGCGACAAGCGTAATTCATCAAATGGATTCAAGCTGTGCGTTGCCGTCGCGGCGTCGGTCATGGCACCTCTCTGGACTTGCTTTGGCCCTGCCCATCAAGGAGAAATCGGGGCCATGACAAGATTTGGCAAGAACGTCTTCCGCGGAGCGATGTCGCATCGCCGACTTGTCGTTCTGGCGATGCTGGTCGTCGCTCAACTGGCCATTCCCGCAGTCGTCCGAGCGGATGGACGGTTCGACCGGGAACCCCCCCAGAAGAATGGGAAAATGTCGCTCAGTGCCTATGAGACAGCGCTCCAATATTTACAAAAGAGCGAATGTCGCCGGGGACAAGAAATTCTTGAGCCTATGATTAAGCAAGGACCGGGAAATGAGGTCGCCTTGCTTGACATTGGCTATTGCTACATCCAGCAGGCGTCACAGAGCTCCGATCCAGCAGAAGCTCTGAGACTTCGCAGAATTGGCGTCAACTGGATCCAACGGGCAGCCAATGCCGGCCAGCGCCGAGCCCAAGAAGAACTCATCCGTCAGTATCTCGAGGGCGGCGTCCTTAACCCCGACCCCAAAGAAGCCGGAAAATGGTTTCTCATATGGAAATCGAACCGCGGCAGCTTTCAAGCCGACCCCAGCGAATCGGATGAACAACTCGAAAAAAAGCTGAGATCGATCCTTACGGAAGCTGATTGGGACGCAGCCCGCGAGCGCTCCACAAGTTGGCACCCGGTCTTCGAATCAGACTCGACGGAGCACTAGCCGCTCTTATTCATGACGGTAGGGATTTTGGCAGGCGGATGTAGCGTAACAGGCTGAAATAGCATAAGATTTTGTTGTCTAGACAGCATCTCTGCGGCAGCCGAAAGCGCCACACCCGCCATGACCGACGATAC
>CAIOJO010000446.1 GCA_903858635.1 uncultured Telmatospirillum sp.
AACCCTGCGAGCCGCCCTGCTGGCCCATCAGGCCAAGCATTCCATCAACCCCGATCTTGAACAGCACGCCAAGGCCGCGTAGCCTGTTCAGACCGTGACGCCTGCCGAGCGAATTTCAACACGGCTCGGGACAATCCCCAATCATTGACCAGACGGATATCGCCGCCGGGGCAGGTGGTAAGGTTGGCCAGGCTGGCCTTGAACTCTGTTATGCTCGGCACCTGGTGCTGCTGCTGGACATAGATGCCGGACAACAGGAGCCAGGCCAGCGTGGTGGCGATGCCCAGGCCGATGCCGCGCGGCAGCAGCCTTCGGATCGTCGGAATCATGCGCATTGAGCGATACCGCTTTCAGGGGAGGACCGCGGTGCACTCTGCCTCAACTTGGATAGGATTTCACGGCTTCCCGGCAGGCATTTCCCTTTGCGCGGGGCGCTGCTCCCATCTTGCCTGCCGCCAGGCCGGATAGGCGATGCAGTTCGCCGCCGTCGCCCTGCCGCTGTCCGCGTATCTGCTGGCCGCCTATCTGCTGGCCGTCTCGTTGCTGGCCTTGTTCCAGCGCCGCCTGCTCTACCGCCCGACCGTCGGCCCGAGCCATCCGGCGGCGGCCGGCGCCCCCTGGATGGAGGCTGTGCGCCGCGGCCGGCGGCTGCTGGGATGGTACGGCCCGGCGGCCGACGCCGCGGCACCGGTGCTGGTGTTCTTTCACGGCAACGCCGGCACCCTGGGCCGCGTCAGCCTGAAGATGACCCCTTGGCGGCGCTTCGGCCTGGGCCTGTTCGCGGCGACCTATCGCGGCTACGAGGGCAACCCGGGCAGCCCGGATGAGATGGGGCTTTACGCCGATGGGCGGGCCGTCCTGGACTGGCTGGCCGAGCGGGGAATTCCGGCGGACCGGGTGATCCTTTATGGCGAATCCCTGGGGAGCGGGGTGGCCGCCCAGTTGGCCCTCGAACGACCGGTGCGGGGCCTGGTCCTCGAGGCCCCCTTCGTCAGCATGGCCGAGGTGGCGGCACATCATTATCCATGGACCCCGGCACGGCTGGTGGTGCGCGACCGCTTCGACACCCTGGCCAAGATCGGCCGCATCGCCTGCCCCCTGTTGATCCTGCATGGGACCGCCGACCGAACCATTCCGCTCAGCCATTCCGAACGTCTGGCCGGCGCCAACCCGGCGGCCCAACTGGTGGTTCTGTCCGAGGCGGGACATGTGGATCTGCATGAGCGGGGCGCCACCGAAGCCCTCCGGGCATTCCTGGCAGCGCTCGGCCAAGCTACCCCAGGTTAAACCGCCGTGGTTGCCATCCGCGCCGACCTCGCCGATAATGCTCAGCCTTTTAACTCACTTACCTTGTCGGAGATCCCTAATGTTCGTCAAATCGTTGGTGGCCGGCATGGCGGTCGCCCTCATCGCGGCAGGCTCCGCCCTGGCCGCCGAGTGCAGCTTGCCGCCCGACGCCCAGGCCGGCAAGACCGTCTCCAATCAGTGCAAGAGCTGCCACGAATTCCAGGCCGACAAGCCGTCGCGCCCCACCGCCCCCAACATTCACGACATCTATGGCGAAAAGGCAGGCCAGCGGAAGGACTTCCCGAAGTACTCCGAGGGCATGCAGGGCGCCGCCGCCAAGGGGCTGGTGTGGACCGACGCCAATATCATGGAATACCTGGCCGACCCCAAGGCCTTCCTGGCCAAGGTGAACGGCAAGGACGTAAAGCATGCCATGTTCTTCAACCTGAAGGACGAGCAGAAGCGCAAGGACATAATCGCCTTCCTCAAGGCGATCAAGGGCAAGCCCGAGTGCAACTGAGTCCGGCGCCGCAGGGTCGTTCGACCCCGGCGTAACATCGGGACTGACGTGGAGCCGCCGCCCGCCGGCCGGGAGGCGGCTTCCGTTCAGGGCAGCCTGTTGTCGCGATAGTAGCGCGAGGCTCCCTCGTGCAGCGGCGCCACCAGACCGTCCTGGGCCATCTGTCGCCGGTCGAGTTGGCTGAGCAGCGGGTGCATGCCTTTGACCGCCGGCAGATTGTCGAACACCGCCCGCACCACCTCGTAGGCCTGGTCGGCCGGCAGTTCGGCGGTGGTCACCAGAACCGCCCGCAGGCCCAGGCTGGGCACATTGTCGTGCAATTCCGGATAGGTCTCGGCGGTCAGGCTCTGCCGGACATAGGCCGGATTGTGCTTGAGGAATTTGTCGATCGCCGCGTCCTTCAGCGGCAGCAGGCTGGCCGCGCAGCCGGCCAGGGCTTCCCGTAGTTCGGGCAGCGGATGCAGTCCGGTGACGAAGGCGGCATCGACCTCGTTGCGACAGAGCGCCTTGGCCAGACTGCCGGGATCGATGTCGAGCCCGGCCGCCAAGTCGGCGGGGGCGATCCCCTCGGCGGCCAGCAGGGCCTCGGCAGTTTGCCGCTGGAAACTGCCGGAACGGCCGAGATTGACCCGCTTGCCCTTGAGATCGGCCATCGTCTTGACGCGGCCGCCGGGCCCCACCAGCAACGCCACGATCTCGCCATGCAGGCTCATCAGGGCCCGCAAGTCGCCGCCGGGGATCTTGGCGAAGGCGCCGCTTCCCTGCACCGCCTGGGCCAGCACCCGCGATTGGACGATGGCCAACTGCTGTTCGCCATTGCGCAAGGCGGCAAGGTTGGCGGCCGACCCGGCGCTCGGCTCGACCAGGCAACGCAGGCCATGGCGAGCCCGCTCCTTGTTGACCACGCGGCAGATGGCGCCGGCTTCCGGAAGGTACATGCCGGCCGCCTCGCCACTGCCCATGACCAGGGTCCGTGGCGCTTCGCCCGCCGTTGCCGAAGCCGCCGCCAGCAGCGCCGCCAAAGCGACGAAGGGCGCCCACCAAGCTCGCATCCTTTGGTCTCTCCCCTGACCGCCGCGCCGGACGACCGCCGCCGGAGAGGAACCCATAAGCCGTCTCGACTGCGGCCGCAAGCTCTCGGGTTTGCCCGCTCTGGGTTTGCGTGGGCGGAACAATCCGGCTAGCATCGCCCAACCCTAATCAGTGCCGTTACGGAAGCCCCGATGGACATCAAGGACCACATCCGGCAGATCCCCGATTTTCCCAAGCCGGGCATTCTATTCTATGACATTTCGACCCTGCTCGCCCATGCCGATGCCTGGCAGGTGACCATGGGCCGATTGGCCAATGCGGTGCGCGCCCAGCAGCCGGATATTTTGGTCGGCATCGAATCGCGGGGATTCCTGGTGGCGGCGCCGTTGGCCCTCAAGCTGGGCTGCGGCTTCGTCATGGCCCGCAAGCGGGGCAAGCTTCCCGGTCGCACGGTGCGTTACGAATACGCCCTGGAATACGGGACCGACATCATCGAAATGCAGGAGGACGCCATCCAACCCGGTCAACGGGTGGTGGTGCTCGACGACCTGTTGGCCACGGGGGGCACCTTGGCGGCGACCATCAGCCTGTTGCGCCGCATGGGGGCCAATGTGATGGGGGCCGCCTGCATCATCGAACTCAGCTTCCTGGAAGGCCGCAAACGGCTCGATGTGCCGGTGACCTCGGTGGTCGCCTACGACCAGTAGAGCGGGATGAAATTAGACCGGATCACCCCTCTCGTCATTCCCGCGGAAGCGGGGACCGAAGGGAACGCGGAGCGGACAATCCATTAACGGCTCCGAATTTCGGGCGTCGGCGTGGACCCCCGCCTTCGCGGGGGTGACGAAGGCCTAGGGACGCCGGCCCAACTAAATTTCAGGCCGGTCAATTGGCGAGGTGATTGGCCTCGTCGAACCAGGGCTCGTGGCTCAGCACATCGTGGCGCGGCCATGACAGCGGCACCGGCCATCCCTGCAGCTTGCGCTGGCGCCGGCTGACGCGGCCGGCCAGGAAGGGGAATAGCCGCGCAAGGCCCCGTTTGGCCCCGCCCTTGGGCTTGCGACTGCCGACGGCGAACTTCCGCTGCGGCTTGCTTTTCGGCGGTTCGGGGGGCACCGACGACAACCGAAAGCCCCCAATCGAAAGGAAGTCGAGGGCGCTGAATTCATCCTGCATGACCGGCCTCCGGACTCGTTGCGAAGGCACTCTACGAGCGGTGTGCGAAAGCTTTGATGGCAGTCCGATGAATGTTCCATGACAGCCGGGCTGGGTCGCCCCGTCACACCCGGCTGGACGCGGTCGCCCCGAAGAAGCGGCCGCGTTTGGCGGCCGGCAGGTCGAGACTGTCGGCGACCAGGGTCATTAAGGCGTTCACCGCCGTATCGAGCGAGCCGTCATTGGCCAGGATCTCGACGTCTTCGTAGGGCGGCAGTTCCTCGGCGAAGCGGAAGCGCTCTTCGATCTCGGCCGCAGTCTCGCGGCCGCGGGCCAGCAGGCGCTTGCGGCGCAATTCAGGCGGCGCCGTGACCCAGACGATGAGCGAGCCCGGATAACGGGCCCGGGCTTCGGCGAAAACGGCGCTGGCCACATTGACGATGACCGTCCGCCCCGCCGTCAGGTCGGACTCGATACTGGCCGGCACCGCATAATTCAGCCCGCCGGCACCCCAACAAAAGGCGAAGGCGCCGCGCCGCCGCAAGCGGTCGAATTGCGCCGGTGTGACGGCCACGTGAATTTCCCCGCCGAAGCCCTCCGGACGGCTGATGGTCCGTAACGGGAAGACAGTGTCGGGATCGCCGGCCAAACGACGATGCACCCCATCGATCACGGCGTCCTTGCCGGCGCCGCTGGGCCCCGACACAAGGATCAGCTTGCCCTTCACTTTGGCGATCGCGGGCATTGATGGATCCTCTCCTCTGCGCGGTTGACCAAAACCTTAGTGGCCGTTACGTGAGGGGCGGCCGCCGGGCGATCAAGGGCGCATGCGGATAGCTCAGACCATTGCCCCTTCTGCATCAAGGGCGTAACCGGCCGCCCGCACCGTTCGGATGATGTCGGTTTCATCCTCGCCGTTCAGCGCCTTGCGCAGACGGCGGATATGCACGTCGACGGTGCGTGGCTCGACATAGATGTCGGGGCCCCAGACGGCGTTCAACAGTTCCTCGCGCGAGAACACGCAGCCCGGATGCTGGAGCAGGAACTGCAGGAGACGGAACTCGGTCGGGCCCAGATGGATCGAGCGGCCGGCCCGGGTCACCCGATGCGCCGTCAGATCCATGACGATCGCTTCATATTGCAAAGCGCCCTTGCTCTGGTTCGGGCGGACGCGGCGCAGCAGCGCCTTGACCCGGGCCAGCAATTCCGGCAGCGAAAAGGGCTTGGTCAGATAATCGTCGGCCCCGGTGTTGAGGCCGCGCACCTTGTCGCCTTCCTCGCCGCGGGCGGTCAGCATGATCACCGGCAGGTCGCGGGTCCGCGGTTTGCGGCGGATCTGACGGCAGACCTCGATTCCCGACAGGATCGGCAGCATCCAGTCGAGCAGCACGAGGTCGGGGTTGCGCTCGGCCAGCACGGTCAGGGCCTCTTCGCCGTCCACCGCTTCGCAGACGCGATAGCCTTCCTTCTCCAGGTTGTAACGCAGCATGGTGACGAGGGCGGCTTCGTCCTCGACCACCATGACCAGCGGCTTGCTCATATTATCGCGGTCCATCAGTGATCCTTAGCAGGCTGGGTGGGATCAAGCAGGACACTCGCCCCTTTTGGTCGCAATTCGCGTATGGGTGTTCCCTGCACGAGGAAATGAATGGTTTCGGCGATGTTGGTGGCGTGGTCGCCGATCCGCTCGATGTTCTTGGCGATGAACAGCAGATGGATGCAGGGCGTGATGTTGCGCGGATCTTCCATCATGTAGGTGATGAGCTCGCGGAACAGGCCGGTGTACATGTCGTCCACCTCCTCGTCCTGGCGCCACACCTTGACCGCCCGCTCATTGTCCTGCTCGACATAGGCATCGAGCACATCCTTGACGATTTCCTGGACCAGCCGCCCGAGACGCGGCACGCCCGACGTCGGCTTCACCGGCGGCAACTGGTTGAGCACCAGGGTTCGCTTGGCCACATTGGCGGCGTAATCGGCGATGCGTTCGAGATCCCCCGATACCTTCAGGGCGCCGACGATCATCCGCAGGTCATGGGCTACCGGCTGGCGTAGCGCCAACAGGCGCACCGTGAAGCCGTGCACCTCCTGCTCGAGTTCGTCGACCTTGACGTCCGAGGCGATCACCTTGCCGGCCAGATCGCTGTCTCGCTTGACCAGAGCCTGCAGGGCGCTGTCCAGTTGGGCCTCGGCCAACCCGCCCATGCGCGCGATGAGGTTGGTGAGGTGCGAGAGCTCCTCGTCATATGATCGCACTGTGTGCTCTCCGGTCATCCTTTCGTCTCCTGCTAAAGCCTGCTCAGCCGAACCGTCCGGTGATGTAGCCCTGAGTCAGTTTGTGTCGTGGATTGGTGAATATCTGTTCGGTGTCGCCCACCTCGACCAGCTCCCCCAAGTGGAAGAAGGCGGTCCGCTGCGAGACCCGCGCCGCCTGTTGCATGGAATGGGTAACGATGACGATCGTGAAGTTTTCCCTCAATTCGTCAATCAATTCCTCGACCTTGGCGGTGGCGATGGGATCGAGCGCCGAGCAGGGTTCGTCCATCAGAATCACCTCCGGACTGACGGCGATGGCGCGAGCGATGCAAAGCCGCTGCTGCTGCCCGCCCGACAACCCCGTGCCCGGCTCGTCGAGGCGATCCTTCACCTCATCGAACAGGCCGGCCCGCTGCAGGCTGCCCTCCACGATTTCATCGAACTCGGCCGCCGTCTGCGCCAGGCCGTGGATGCGTGGGCCATAGGCGACATTGTCATAAATCGACTTGGGAAAGGGATTGGGCTTCTGGAACACCATGCCGACGCGGGCGCGCAGTTGCACCACGTCGAGAGCGCGGTCGTAGATATCCTGGCGATCGAGGGTGATGGTACCGGTGACGCGGGCCCCCTCGATCAGGTCGTTCATGCGGTTGAGGCAACGCAGAAAGGTCGATTTGCCGCAACCCGAGGGGCCGATCAGGGCCGTCACCTCATTGGTCCCGATGTCCAGGTCGACCGCCTTCAGGGCCTGCTTGTCGCCATAGAAGACATTGACGCCGCGGGCCGAGACCTTGGCCGGGCCGGCGACATTGCGACCGCTCTGATAGGGAAGGAATTCACTGGTCAAGGGCATGCACTCACCACCGGCGCTCGAAGCGCTTGCGAAGATAGATGGCGGCCGCGTTCATCGCCGCCAGGAAGCAGAGAAGGACGAGGATGGCGGCCGAGGTGCGTTCGATGAAGGCGCGTTCGGGGCTGGCCGCCCACAGATAGATCTGCACCGGCAATGCCGTCGCCGGATCCATCGGCGTGGCCGGCACGTCGACGATGAAGGCGACCATGCCGATCATCAGCAACGGCGCCGATTCGCCGACGGCGCGCGCCATGCCGATGATGGTCCCGGTCAGGATGCCGGGCATGGCCAATGGCAGCACGTGATGGCTCACCACCTGCAGCCGCGACGCGCCGAGGCCCACGGCCGCCTCGCGGATCCACGGCGGCACCGCCTTCAAGGAGACCCGTGCGGCGATGATGATGGTGGGCAGCGATACCAGGGTCAGGCACAGTCCGCCGACGAAGGGCGCCGAACGCGGCAGCCCGAACAGGTTGAGGAAAATCTCCAGGCCGAGCAGCCCGAAGACGATCGACGGGACGGCGGCAAGATTGTTGATATTGACCTCGACCAGGTCGGTCCAGCGGTTGGTGCCGGCGAATTCCTCGAGATAAACCGCGGTGGCGACCCCCAACGGGAAGGACAGGGCGAGGGTCACCACCAGCGCATAGAACGAACCGACGATGGCCCCCAACAGCCCGGCCATCTCCGGCTGGCGCGAATCGCCCTGGGTGAACAGCCATTTGTTGAAGCGCGGCTGCAGCAGTCCCTGGGCAACCAGGACATCGAACCGGGCCAGTTCGCGCTCGCTGAATTGCCCCCCCTGCTCCGCGGCCCGCGATATGTGGCCTTTCGCCAGCTGATCGACCGCCGCCGTCACCGGCAGCCACAACTCGCGCCTGGTGCCGATGACCGACGGGTCGGACAGCACCAGCTTGCGCAATTCCAGCTCGGCCCCCTGGCTCATCAGCCGCGACAGCTCGCGCCGACCGGTCCGGTCGTCGGCATCGGGGAAATGGGCGAGCAAAGCCTGGCGAATCAGGGCGGCATAGTCGGCATTGGCCAGTATGGCGTGATCCCGCCGGCCATCCGGGTCGATCACCGCCGGATCGAAGCTGATGGCGAGGCGCACCTCGTTTTGCCGGAACGCCGAGACGCCCTGCGACAGCACGGAAAACAACAGCACGGCAAGGAAGGTCAAGGCGACGGCGATGGCGGCGACGCCGTACAGGCGGAAACGCCGTTCCACCCCGTAACGCTTGCGCAGCCGAGCCTCAACCTTCTCGGCGACGGCCGAGATGCGCATCTGCTCCACCATCTCAGTCATACTTCTCTCGGTATTTGCGGACGACGCTCAACGCCACCACGTTGAGGCCCAGGGTGACGACGAACAGCACCAGGCCCAAGGCGAAGGCCGAGAGCGTTTTCGGGCTGTCGAATTCCTGGTCGCCCACCAGCAGGCTGACGATCTGGACCGTAACCGTGGTCACCGAGGCGAACGGATTGGCCGTCAGATGCGCCGACAACCCGGCCGCCATGACGACGATCATGGTTTCGCCGATCGCCCGCGACACCGCCAGCAGGACGCCGCCGACGATGCCCGGCAGGGCCGCCGGAATGACCACCTGCTTGATGGTCTCCGAACGGGTCGCCCCCAGCCCATAGGAGCCGTGGCGCAGGCTCTCGGGAACGGCACAGATGACGTCGTCGGAGAGGGACGAGATGAAGGGAATGATCATCACCCCCATGACGATGCCGGTGGCCAGCGCGCTCTCCGAGGCGATGGTGAGGCCGGCGGTTTCGCCCAATTGGCGCAGAAAGGGGGCCACGGTGACCACGGCGAAGAAGCCGTAGACCACCGTCGGGATACCGGCCAGAACCTCGAGCAGTGGCTTGGCCACCGCCCGGAAGCGCCGATCGGCGTATTCGGCCATGTAGATGGCGGACAACAGGCCCACCGGCACCGCCACCGCCATGGCGATGACGCTGATCAACAGGGTTCCGGCGAACAGAGGGACCGCGCCGAAGGCGCCGGAGGCGCCCACCTGTTCCTGGCGCATCGCCATCTGCGGGCTCCAGTCGAGGCCGAAGATGAAGTCGGTGATCGGCACCAGCCGGAAAAAGCGCAGCGATTCGAAAACCAGCGACAGCACGATGCCGATGGTGGTGAAGATGGCGATGGTGGAACTGGTGATGAGGAAGACCTGGACGGCCCCCTCCACCCGGTTGCGGGCCCGCAAGGACGGCGATACCCGGCGCAACGCGTGCACCCCGCAGGCAATGGCCAGCGCCAGTGCGGCCACCGACATGGCGGCGAAGCTGATCGAGCGGAGCTCGCGATAATGTTCGGCCGCGGCCCGGGCCACATCCCCCGAGGCGAAGCGGTAATCGCCGGATGCGGCCAGTTGGCGCACCTCGTTGACCAACAAGGACAGGCGCGCCGCCGGCAGGCCGCCGGCCTCGGATGGCAGGCCGTCGAGCACCAGGGATTTCAAGAGGAACGGTTCGCCGGCCAGCCAGACGGCGATCAGCATGACCGCCGGTACCCCACACCACAGCGCGACGTAATAGCCGTAATAGCTGGGCAGCGAATGCAATGTCGCGGCGTTGCCGCCGACGCTGCGGATCGCCCGGCCGCGCCCCATCCGGTAAAGCACGACCGACAGCAACGACAGACTGGCGAGCAGGGTGACGAACTGCATGGGCAGAGCTAAATCCCTTGGGCGATTCGGTTCCGGACGTTCCGGGCAAGGGGAGACGGCAACCTGATGCAGGCCGGCCCCCGGCAGGTTACAGTTGCAGGTTCGGCCAGTCCTTGCTCTTGTCGGCCTCGGTCTTGCGATCGGCATCGGGCAAGGCGATCAGGCCCTTATCGGTCAGATATCCGGTCTTGCCGAATGCCTTCTCCGAGGTGAACTCGGCGACGTATTCCTTGATTCCCGGGATCACGCCGATATGGTTCTTCTTCACGTAGAAGAACAGTGGACGCGATACCGGGTATTGCATGCTGGCAATGTTGTCGTAGGTGGCGATCTGGCCGTCGACCATCGCCGCCTTGATCTTGTCGCCGTTCTGATCGATGTAGCTGAAGGTCAGGATGCCCACCGAATGCGGCTGGGACAGCAGCTTCTGCAGGATCAAGGTGTAATTCTCGGCCACCTCGACATAGGCCCCGTCCTCGCGGATGGCGTCGCAGGCGACCTTCCTGGCATCCCCGGTCAGCGCCTTGATTTCCGGGAATTTGCCGCAGGCGGGTTGCATCACCAGCTCGACATAGGCGTCGCGGGTGCCATGATTCGATGCCGGACCGAACACCACGATGTCTTCCCGCGGCAGTCCGGGATCGATCTCGCTCCACTTCTTATAGGGATTGGGCACCAGCTTGCCGCCCTGCGGCACGGTCTTGGCGGTGGCCAGGAACAGCTGTTCGCGCGTCACCGTGTAGGTTGGACCGGCCTTGGCGTTGGCCAGGACGATCCCGTCATAGCCGATCACCACCTCGGTGATCTGTTTCACCCCGTTGGTCGCGCAGGCGGCCACTTCGCTGGGTTCGATGCGGCGCGACGCGTTGGCGATGTCGGGCGAATTCTCGTCGGCGCCGGCGCAGAACAGCTTCAAGCCGCCGCCGGTGCCGGTGCTTTCGACCACCGGCGTCTTGAAGCCGGAGGTCTTGCCGAATTGTTCGGCCACCACGGTGGAAAACGGATAGACGGTCGACGAGCCGACGATCTTGATCTGGTCCCGCGCCTCGGCGGCCGTCATCAGCGCCAGAAGGGCCGCGGTGGCCAGGATAAGAGTCTTCGCCTGCATTGGCCCTCCAGTCGAGCAGTCTGCCGGAAAGGCATGCTGCTGGTCGAACGGGAGGAACAATATCCCGCGCTCATGACATCGGGATTAAACTTTGGTTACAAGAGAGATGGGCGCCCGAAGGCGGGTTTATCGGGTCAAGCGATCTTTGAGAGTCCCCGGGGAAGCACTGTCTTCAACACCAAGATCACCAAGGGTCGCCTGCGGCGACCTGCACCAAGAGCGCCAAGGCGATGGTGCCGAAGAGATGATGCTGCGCCGACACATTGCGCCGTCTTGGTGTTCTTGGCGAAGCCCGCCTGCGGCGGGCGCTTTGTGGTTCAGCTGTTCACCCCCGATGGATCTGCGGATTTCGCCAAAATGAGAACCGCTGCGGCCGTCCCTTGGTTCAGCGCAGAGCCCGGATGTTGGCGGCGTAGTCGGGACTGCGGAACACGGCGCTGCCGGCGACCAGGACATCGGCCCCGGCGGCGACGATGTCCTGGGCATTGTCGGCGGTGACGCCGCCGTCGATTTCGATCTCGATCGGCCGGTCGCCGACCAGGGTGCGGATGCGCCGGATCTTCTCCAGCGCCGCCGGAATGAAGCTCTGGCCGCCGAAGCCGGGATTGACCGACATCACCAGGATCAGGTCGAGCTTGTCGAGAACGTGGTCGAGCACGCCGATCGGCGTGGCCGGATTGAGCGACAGCCCGGCCTTGCGGCCGAACGAGCGGATCAGTTGCAACGAACGGTCGATATGGCGCCCGGCCTCGGCATGCACGGTGATGATGTCGCTGCCGGCATCGACGAAGGCCTCGATATAGGGATCCACCGGTTCGATCATCAGATGGACGTCGAAGACCTTGCGGCTGTGCGGCCGCAAGGCCTTGATCACGGCGGGGCCGATGGTGATGTTGGGGACGAAATGCCCGTCCATGACGTCGACATGGATATAGTCGGCCCCGGCGGCGTCGATGGCGCGCACTTCCTCGCCCAGCCGGGCGAAGTCCGCCGACAGGATCGACGGCGCGACCTTGACCACTGTCAGTTCACCTTCGGATCGAGACTGCCGTCCTTGTAGCGCTTGGCCATGTCGGACAGCGGAATGACCTTGATCTTCGAGGCTTTGCCGGCGGTGCCGAACTCCTGGTAGCGGGTCTCGCACAGCTTCTGCATGGCGGCCATCGCCGGCTTCAGATAGGCGCGGGGATCGAATTCCGACTTCTTCTCGGCGAACACCTTGCGGATCTGGCCGGTGATGGCCATCCGGCAATCGGTATCGATGTTGATCTTGCGCACCCCGTGGCGGATCCCTTCCTGGATCTCCTCGATCGGCACGCCGAAGGTCTGCGGCATCTCGCCGCCATACTGATTGATGATGTCCTGCAGCTCCTGGGGCACCGAGGACGAGCCGTGCATGACCAGATGGGTGTTGGGCAGCCGCTTGTTGATCTCCTTGACCACATGCATGGCCAGGATGTCGCCGGTCGGCTTGCGGCTGAACTTGTAGGCGCCGTGCGAGGTGCCCATGGCGATGGCCAGGGCGTCGACCTTGGTCTTCTTGACGAAGTCGACCGCCTGGTCGGGATCGGTCAGCAGCTGGCTGTGGTCGAGCTTGCCCTCGAAGCCATGGCCGTCTTCCTTTTCGCCCTGGCCGGTCTCCAGCGACCCCAGCACGCCGAGCTCGCCTTCCACCGACACGCCGACCATATGCGACAGTTCGGCCACCTTGCCGGTGACCGCGACGTTGTAGCCGTAATCGCCGGGCGTCTTGCCGTCTTCCTTCAACGAACCGTCCATCATCACCGAGGTGAAACCGCTGGTGATGGCCGACAGACAGGTTTCCGGGCTGTTGCCATGGTCCTGGTGCATGCACACCGGGATGTCGGGATAAAGCTCGACGGCGGCCTGGATCAGATGCTTCAGCACCAGGTCGTTGGCGTAGGCGCGCGCCCCGCGGCTGGCCTGCAGGATGACCGGCGCATCGGTCTTCTTGGCCGCCGCCATGATCGCCAGCATCTGTTCCATGTTGTTGATGTTGAATGCGGGCAGGCCGTAGCCGTACTCGGCCGCATGGTCGAGCAGCTGACGCATCGAGATCAGAGCCATGGTCGCTTGTCCCTCAGGTTAGAGCCGAGCCAGGGCGGCGTTCGCCACGGCTTCGGCGGTGATACCGAAATGAGCGTAGACTTGCTCCGGCGGGCCGGAGGCCCCGAAGCCGGTCAAGCCGACCACCGCGCCATTCGGCCCGACATAGCGTTCCCAGCCGAAGGTCGAGGCCGCCTCGACCGCCACCTTGACCGTTCCTTCGCCGAGCACCGTGGCACGGTAGGCGGCATCCTGGGCGTCGAACAGTTCCCAGCAGGGCATCGACACGACGGCGGCGGCGACGCCCTTGGCTTCCAGCTGCGCCCGCGCCGCCAGGGCGATTTCCACCTCGGAGCCGGTGGCGATCAGGGTCACCTGCCGCTTGCCGGCGGCCTCGGCCAGGACATAGGCCCCTTTCGCCGTCAGGTTCTGGCTGGCATCGGTGCGCACCGTCGGCAGGTTCTGGCGGCACAGGGACAATAGGCTCGGCCCGCCCGTGTGTTCGAGCGCCAACTCGTAGCATTCCATCGTCTCGATCGGGTCGCAGGGCCGGAACACGCGAAGATTCGGCATGGCGCGCAGCGAGGCCAGATGCTCGACCGGCTGGTGGGTCGGACCGTCCTCGCCGAGGCCGATCGAATCATGGGTCATCACATAGATCACCCGCTGCCCCATCAGCGCCGACATCCGGAGCGCCGGCCGCAGATAGTCGGTGAACACCAGGAAGGTGGCGCCGTAGGGAATGAAGCCGCCATGCAGGGCCAGGCCATTCATCAGCGCTGCCATGCCATGCTCGCGGACGCCGTAATGCAGATAGCTGCCCGACGCGTCCGCCGGTGTGACCGGCCGGGTCGCCTTGGTGATGGTCAGATTGGAGTGGGTCAGGTCGGCCGAACCGCCGACCAGTTCCGGAATCACCCGGGTCAACACCTCGAGGGCTTCCTGCGATGCCTTGCGAGCCGCCCATTTCGGCTTCTCGGCGATGGCCTTGGCCTTGAAGGCGGCGGCCTCGGCCTGCCAGCCGGCCGGCAGACGCCCGGCCATGACCCGTTCGAACTCGTCCCGCTGGGTGCGCCCGAGACCGGCCAGGCGGTGCTCCCAGGCCAGGCGCTCGGCCGCGCCGCGCGACCCGGCGGCGCGCCAGGCGTCGAGCACCGGGGCCGGCACCACGAACGGCTCATGCGGCCAGCCCAGCTTGACGCGGGCGCCGGCGATCTCGTCGGGTCCGAGGGGGGCCCCGTGGGTCTTTTCCGACCCGGCCTTGGTCGGCGCGCCGAAGCCGATGATGGTGCGGCAGGCGATCAGCGAGGGCTTGTCCGAGGCCTTGGCCTGTTCGATGGCCCGCGCCACCGCCTCGTGGTCATGGCCGTCGACGCGCACGGCATTCCAGCGGCTGGCCCGGAAGCGCTCGAGTTGATCGTCCGAGGTGGTCAGGTTGGTGGCCCCGTCGATGCAGATCTCGTTGTCGTCCCACAACACGATCAGCTTGGCCAGCTGGTGATGCCCGGCCAGCGAAATCGCCTCCTGGCTGAGGCCTTCCATCAGGCAGCCGTCGCCGGCGATCACATAGGTGTAATGGTCGACCACCGGTTTGCCGTAGCGGGCCGCCAGCATCTTCTCGGCCAGGGCGAAGCCGACCGCATTGGCGATGCCCTGCCCCAGCGGGCCGGTGGTGGTCTCGGCGATCGCCACATGGCCGTGCTCGGGATGGCCGGCGGTGCGAGCCCCCAATTGGCGGAAGTTCTTCACCTGCTCGATGTCGACGTCCTCGTAGCCGGTCAGGTAGGCCAGAGCGTAGAGCAGCATCGAGCCATGGCCGGCCGACAGCACGAAGCGGTCGCGGTCGGGCCAGGCCGGCGCCTTGGCATCGAATTTGAGGAAGCGGCTGAACAACACGGTCGCCACGTCGGCGACTCCCATGGGCATACCGGGATGACCCGATTTCGCCTTCTCCACGGCATCGGCGGCGAGGAAGCGAATGGCGTTGGCCATGTCCCGGGACAGGCTCGAACGGCAGGACTTGGCGAGATCAGCAGTCATCGATAGATACCCTCTTGGCTATCACCTGGGACTTACCCCTGTCGGATGCCCGGCGCCGTCGTCCATATCGTGTTGGGCAAGGCTTTTGGTCCAATTCGGCGACGAATTCAAGCCCTGCGTGGCACCCGGTCGGCCTGGCACAAAAAAAGTGCGGCGGGTGGCCCGTTCGAGCAAACCGCCACGCCAATGGGCGCTGTTCCTTACCGGCCGCCGTTGAGGCGGCGGCCAAGGGGCCGGATGGCTCCGCCCGGCGAGGGCTATCGTAAACCTAGTGCACTGAACCATTTGAATGGTTCAGTGCACTAGCCGCTCTTATTCATGACGGTAGGGATTTTGGCAGGCGGATGTAGCGTAACAGGCTGAAATAGCATAAGATTTTGTTGTCTAGACAGCATCTCTGCGGCAGCCGAAAGCGCCACACCCGCCATGACCGACGATAC
>CAIOJO010000447.1 GCA_903858635.1 uncultured Telmatospirillum sp.
CGTTGAGGGCGCGGCCAAGGGGCCGGATGGCCCCGCCCGGCGAGGGAGCAAATCTAAGGAGACGTTCCATGTGCAGTTCAGCGGAAGGCGACGGGACTTTGGCCGCTCCCGGCGGCGTGGTGGCCGATGGCGGAGCGGCGGCGACCAGGCCGGATGCGGCCCTGGTCACCGATCTGGTCAATGCCAATCACATCTTGTTCCATCAAAAGGTGGTCGATGCCTTCGGCCATGTCAGCGTCCGCCACGACAAGCGGCCCGACCGTTTCCTGCTGGCCCGCAACATGGCGCCGGCCCGGGTTACCGCCGACGATATCGTCGAGTTCGATCTCGACGGCACGCCGGTCAATGCGAATGGCCGCGCCGTTTATCTCGAGCGTTTCATCCACAGTGCCATCTATCGGGCCCGGCCGGATGTGGGCGCGGTGGTGCACAACCATTCGCCGGCGGTGATTCCGTTCGGCCTGGTGAAAAGCGTGCCGCTGCGCGCCGTCTGCCATATGAGCGGCTTCCTCGGCGAAGCGACGCCGGTGTTCGAGATCCGCGACCATGCCGGCCCGGCCAGCGACATGCTGATCCGCAATGGCGAGTTGGGCGCCGCCCTGGCCCGGTCGTTCGGTGCCAATGATGTGGCGGTCTTGATGCGCGGCCACGGATCGACGGTGATCGGCGAAGACGTGCGCACGGCGGTGTTCCGCGCCGTCTATGTCGAAGCCAATGCCCGGCTGCAGGCCGAAGCCCTGCGCCTGGGGCCGATCACCTATATGACACCGGAAGAATCGGTAAACTCGGCGGTTGCCAACAAGGGCCAGATTACCCGGGCTTGGGACCTATGGGTCGACCTCGCCGAAGGGAAGCTGTAGAAAGTGCGCCGCCCAGGTTGACCCAAGGGCCAAGTCATGACAAGGGTCACAAGACGGTGTGGGGAAGAAACACCGCCCGGGAGCGTACTTCTATTCAAGAAAGATAGGTTTAAAGAGACATTGTCTTAGGGCGGGTCACGACAATATGAAATGATGCCGGATCGGTGCGGCCCCGGGAAAGGATCACAGGAAGGCTTCGATGCGCGGCATTACAATTCCTCCCGGCACGCCTCTGTTCGCCGAAGGTGACGACGCCGATAGCGCCTACCTCATCGAGGAAGGCTGGGTCGAGATATTCACCGAACAAGGAGGACGACGACGGTCGCTGGCCCTGGTCGGGCCAGGCGAGATCTTCGGAGAAATGGGTGTCATCGACGGCTCGCCCCGCTCTGCCTCGGCGGCAACGGTCGATCTGTGCCGCCTGCTGGTGTTCACCGCCGAGCGCTTCCATGCCGCCCTGGATCGCGGCGACCCTTTCCATGTCGAACTGTTGCGCAAGATGGTGTCGCGCTTTCGCGGTGCGCAGAGCGCCGCCATGGAGGGCAACGACCATCCCCGCCTGGAGAGTTCGGCCATGGGGCTGGGTTATGCCGAACTGGCGCAGGAACGCGACATTGCCGAAGCCGTCCAGTCCAGCCGCATCGAGGCCCAGTTCCAACCGATCGTCGAACTTTCCAGCGGTCGCATGCTCGGCTACGAAGCCCTGGCCCGCTGGCGACGGACCGACAACGAGCTGGTGGCGCCGCAGGGCTTTCTGCCGCTGGCCGAGCGGACCGGGCTGATCCGCGATATCGATTTCGTCATGGCCCGCCAAGCCATGTGCTTCGCCGGCACGCTGGCCGACCGTAGCGACGGCCCTTACGTCAACATCAACTTCTCGGCCCGGCATTTCCACGACCCGGACGATATCGGCCTGGCCACCCGCCTGACCAAGATGCTGTCCGTCACCCGGCTGGACGCGCACCGCGTGCATATCGAGCTTACCGAGAGCCTGATGATCAAGGACCCGGCGGCGGCCGAGCGTCAGTTGAAAGAGCTGTCGGCGCACGGTTTCAAGATCGCCCTCGACGACTTCGGCACCGGCTATTCGTCGCTGTCCGTCCTGCACCGCATGCCGATCGACATCCTCAAGATCGACTGCAGCCTGGTGCGCGACATCGCCAACTCGACCCGGGCCCGCAGTGTCTTGCGGAGCATCGTCGGCGTGGCCTCGGATCTCGGCATGGAAGTGGTCGCCGAAGGCATCGAAGACGAGGCCACCCTGCATGCCCTGCTGGAACTGGGCTGCCACCGGGGACAGGGTTTCCATTTCGCGGCACCGCTGCACGCCCGGGACATTCTGGCCCGACGCAACGCCATGGCGGAGCAGCAGCCCCTCAATCCAGCGGCAGAAGTTGGCCGCGCAGGGTCTGCGCCGCTTTAATCCTCTCCAGGCCGGCCGCGCATTGTCTTGATCTCGGCGCGGCGGGTCTTTCCTTCCAGCCGGCGGCGCTTCGATCCCAAGGTCGGTCTGGTTGGCCGCCGGTAGACCGGGGCGATCGCCGCTTCTTGGATCAGGACGACCAGCCGCTCCAAAGCATCGGCGCGATTCTGCTCCTGACTGCGGAACCGCTGCGCCGAGATCACCAGCACCCCATCCTGGGTCAGCCGACGCCCCGCCAGCTTCCCCAAACGTTCCTTGACCGCCTCGGGTAATGAGGGCGAGTTGCGAACATCGAAACGCATCTGAACGGCACTGGATACCTTATTGACATTCTGTCCGCCCGGACCCGAAGCACGAACGAAGGAAAATTCGATTTCGCTCTCGTCGAGACTGATCCTGTGGTTGATGTGTATCATGTTGACAGGTTAGCTCAGTTGCTGGCGAAGGAGAATGGCGTGCCCGAATTGGACGGCCTGAAGGCCAAGCTGCAGGCCTCCAGCGGTTCCGACAAGGCAATCGATGCGGCGATCGCCGCCCGGTTCGCGGTGCCGCCCGCCGATTATACGGCATCGGTCGAAGCCTGCCGAACCTTGGTGGGGTCGGTGCTGACCGGGTGGCGCCTGCATATCGGATGGGGCGTCTCCGGGCTGTTTCCCTATGCGACCCTCGGCAATGGGGAGACCCGCGCGGCGGCCGAGGCGCCGACCGTCCCGCTGGCCATCCTGCGCGCCCTTCTCGCGGCCGTGGAGCAGACCGAGCCGGCGAAAGCGCCTTGAAATTCACCACGACAGACTCGGGCCGAACAGCTATTCGGCCGGCACCACCGCCTTGCCGACCGGCGCCAGACTCAATCCGGCCAGCTTCACATGGGCCCAGGCAAAGGGCAGGCCGATGATGGTCAGCGCCAGGCCGAGCGCCAGGAGCAGATGGCCGAGGGCCAGCCACCAGCCAGCCAGGACAAACCAGATAATGTTGCCGGCGAGGCTGAGCGCACCCGGGTCACGGTCGACCACCGTCTGGCCGAACGGCAGCAAGGTATAGCCGGCGATGCGCAACGCGGCCGGCGCCCAAGGCAGCCCGACGATGGTGAGTGCCATCAGGGCGGCGGCGAGCAGCCAGGCGCAGGCGCTGATCAGGCCGCCGAAGACCAGCCAGAGGATGTTGAGCAGCAGAGTCATCGGCAGGACCTTATCAAAGCTTCGGCCCCGCTGCGCCGAAATGAAGGGGCGCCATCTTCGAACAGGTGCGGCCGGCTGTCATCGCCGAAAGCGTCGCTTCGCTGGTTTCCGGGGTCGAAACCTCAAGGCGCCTCGCTTATTTCCGGCGACGCCATCTGCGCCAGGAATTCGTCCCCGGGTATCGGCCTGGCAAAGAGGTAACCTTGAGCGTAGTCACAGCCTGCAGCCAGCAAGCGGGCCCGCTGCTCCGGGGTTTCCACTCCCTCGGCGATCACCTTCAGGCCAAGTTTGTGCGCCATTGCGATAATGGCTTCGATGATGGCCTGGTCGCTGGAGTCGGTCGCCATGTCGCGGACGAACGACTTGTCGATCTTCAGGTAATCGATGGGAAACTTCTTCAGGTAAGCCAAGGCCGAGTAGCCGGTGCCAAAATCGTCCAGGGATATCTCGATGCCGTTGTCGTGGAACTCTCCCAGTTTGTCGGTGACCTCGATGCGCGTATCCAGCAACAGGCCTTCGGTGATTTCGACGGCGATGCACTTCGGCGCCAGATCGAATTCGCCAAGGATTTGTACCCATGAAACATCGACCGGCCTCTTGACGAACTGACGCGGCGACTTGTTGACGCTGATCTGCACGGCCCTGCTGCCGCGATACGCTTCCTGCCAGCGCTTCACTGTGCCGCAGGCTTCACGCAACACCCAGTCGCCAATGTCATGTATCAGGCCCGTTTCCTCGGCCAGCGGAATGAAATCCATGGGCGGAATCAGGCCGCGTTGCGGATGTTTCCAGCGCAGAAGGGCTTCTGCCTTGTGAATTTCGTTGGTCGCCAGTTCGACGATAGGCTGGTAATGCACCGCCAACTGCCCGCCGGCAAGGGCCCCGCGCAGATCGCGAAGAAGGTGCTGGCGCTCCTGCGCCAATGCCTGCAGCACAGGGACGAAGAAACAGTAGCAGTTTCTTCCCTTGCCCTTGGCGGCATACATCGCCTGGTCGGCATTCTTGAGCAGCGATTCGGAGTCGTGCGCATCGGCCGGATAAAGGGTGATGCCAATACTGGCCGACATGTAGGCCTCGGTCCCATCCAGCAAGAAAGGCTGAGCCAAGATCCGCAGTATGGCTTGGGAGACCCGTTCCACCGCCAACGTATCGGTCACGCCCGCCAGCATGACGGTGAACTCGTCGCCGCCGAGACGGGCGACCGTGTCCGATTCGCGAACGCAAAGAACGATTCGGCGCGCCGCCTCCTGAAGCAGGCGATCGCCTGCCTGATGGCCGCGCGTGTCGTTCACATCCTTGAAATGATCGATATCAATGAACAGCAGCGCGAGCAGTTGTTCCCGACGCCCGGTGTTTCTTATCTCCTGATCCAGCCTGTCGCCAAACAACCGTCGATTCGGGAGCCCGGTCAATTCATCGAAATTTGCCTGCCTCCAGATAGTTTCTTCGGCTTGCTTCTGGTCCGTTATGTCGGACGAGAGCACGATACGGTGACTGACAGTGCCGTCAGGGGCATAAATGATATTGATGGTAAGCCGCTTGGCGACGGTGCGGCCGTCCTTGTTGCGATCCCAGACTTCGCCGCGCCATTCTCCGGTCGTATCGAGCCTCTCTCCGATCTTCCGGTAGAAGTCCGCGTCGTGCAGTCCGGAGTGGAGAATACTCGGGTTCTTCCCCACCAGATCGGCGACCGCGTAGCCTGTCATGCGGGTGAATGCCGGATTGACGGCGATAATGCAGTTGTTCGCGTCGGCAATCATCATGCCCTCACTGCTGGCATGAAAGATCGACGCGGCCAAATTCAGTTGTTCTTCCGCTTTCTTGCTGGCCGAAATATCGTTACCCAGGCCGACCAGATAGTCTCGGTCTTCAAGATGGATGAGGCTGCCGGTGAAATGATGGGGTGTTATGCCGCCATCCTTGGCAAGAAGCCCGGCTTCCACCTCGACCTCGCCGGACCGAAACACCTTGCGAATGGCCGCCGCGACCTGTTGCCGTTGCGTCTCGGCGATGAGTTCGATGGCCGGCTTGCCTTTCAAGGCATCGACCGGATAGCCGCTGGCGCTTAGCATATTGCTGTTCCAACGGAGGAATTCGCCCTTGCTGTCGAGCATGTAGAACACACCCGGCAGGCTGTCGATAATGTCGTCGGAAAATCGCTGTTCGCGCCGGGCCGAGCGTTCCGCCTGTTGCAGATCGCGTTGCCGTCGCTGCGCAACCCAGGTCAGGCTGATGGTGACCGCCGCCGACAGCAGGAAGATCAGCACTCGGATGACGACGTTGCGGCGCCAGTTCACCAGCACATCGGCGTAAGGGCGCGACAGTGCGACATTAAGTGTGGATGTCCCCACCCGGCTGATCGCATAGATGCGTTGCCGACCATCCAAGACCGAGACCCCGATTTGCCGCGTCATCGAGGCATGCGCGGAGAAATGCGCTTTGGCGACCGTGTTGTTGGCGACGCTCGATGTTTCGTATCGTTCCGGATTGGGAATACGGTAGACGACGTCGCCGTAACTGTTGAAAAGCGTCGCCGTCGTGCCCTCCCCCTGCGGCAAGACCTGATCGAGCACCGACTCGAAGTATTTTGGATTGACGCCGGAAACCACCATGCCCCGAAATGCGTTTCCCTGGTCGCGGAGGGCGACCGAGAAGGCGATGCCCATATCGTTCCCGATGGCGGTCTTGAACGGGCGCGAGACGTAGATATTGGGCGCCAGCGGCCGGGCGAGATGGGCGACAAAATAGTCACGCCGGGATGAATCGAAGCCCTTCAATTTCGGATCGGCGGTCAATTCGACCCGACCTTCGCCATTGATCACCACGAGCGAGCGGATCTCGGGAAACTGCCCCATGCGCTGGGCCAGAACGCCGTCGTAACGCGCGCGCTCGGCCGGGCTGAGCCTCCACTGTTCCTCGGCGACTTCGTCCAGCAGATGTTCGACGCTGTGGAGAAGACCGCCGATCAGGGCGCTGGCGATCCGGGCATTGGATTCGAGGGACCGGAACTCCTGTTCAACGGCTTGTTCTTTGTCGCGGTTCGAGAACCAGGTGAAACTGCCGCCAAGGATCAGCAGCATGACGATCGGCAGCGCCCAGATCGATGTCAGATGGCGATGGTTCCGCATTCGGCGAAGCGCTTCGGTCCTGATTGGGGGGCAAGCTCGCGCTCGATTGTAGTCTGAGCGGCATGGTGCGTCAGTATTTTTGGGAACTCAACCCAATTACTGCGCGATTAGAATAAACACTTTGCCCGTTTACCGCTACACATTGAGATTTTTTCCCGAATAGCTGGCATAGATAGCAATGCATCACAGCCATAGATTGCGGCCATGGGCCAAGGAATGGACAAACTAGTCAATTTTCGCATGTCTGCCCCACGCTTGGTATTGCCGCCGCGATAAAACAATTTAGGATTTCACTGGGCGTGTCTGCGGATCGATTCTGAGTCGGTCACGCTTGGCGGGCCTCTGCAGGGCATTGGAGGAGGTTTGTGTCGGCACTGATCTTCGCCTTGGCTGACCAAGCCGACGGCGGGCCACCACGCACTTCCGGTGGTTCCGAATGAGCGTGATCCCCACCTCATTGCGCAGCCGCTTTGTCATCCTGATCGGCGTGGTCCTGACCATCGTCGGCCTCCTCGGCTATGAATTCGTGCAGTGGTATGGCGACAGGATCACCAATCAGCTCAGCATTGGTTATGCCGAGCGCTCCGCCCTTTATGAGAAATCAAGAATCGTCAACGTCCTCGTCCGCGAGGTCACCCTGGCCCAGAAGATGGCAAGCTCACCCGGCCTTAAGGATTGGCTGAGCGATGAGGAGAATGTGCGAGAACGAGATGCGGTATTTTCTGAACTAGAAGACTATCGCAGCTTCTTCCGTAGTCAGAGTTATTTCGTGACCGTCGCCAAGAGCGGCCATTACTACTATAACGACAAGCTGGGTGGGCACCCGATCGGCGTTCCGCGCTATTCGGTCGACCGCGACATCCAGAAGGACGGTTGGTTCTTCACCCTCCTCGAAAGCGGCGAGCCCCAGAGGCTCAATGTGGACACCGACCGGGGCGTCGGCGTGACCAATGTCTGGGTCAACATCGTGGTGCGGGACGCGGCGGGAAAGGCCATCGCGGTCACCGGCACCGGCATCGACCTCTCCGAATTTATCCACGACCTCATCTCGAGCGACCGGCCGGGTATCACCAATGCCTTTATCGATCTCGGCGGCGCGATCCAGGCCCACCCCGACATGGCGATCATCGACTTCGCCTCGCTGCGCAAGGAAGCGTCCCAGGAAGAGCAAAGCACAATCTTCTCGTTGATCGACTCTTCTGCCGACACGGCCCGGTTACGCGAGGCGATGGCGGCCCTCGCTGCCGGCCACGCCGAGGTCAAGGCCCTGAACATCTCGGTGCAGCGGCGCCCGCAATTTGTCGGCATCTCCTATGTCCCGGAGATCAAATGGTTCGTGATGACCTTCGTCGATCAACGCCAGATGGCCCAAGAACCCAACACACCTGCGGTGGGCTTGCTGCTGGTGGGAGTCTTCCTTGGCGTCCTGCTGATCGTCGCGCTGCTCGTCGACTTCTTCGTGTTACGGCGCCTGGGCGGGTTGGCTGCGGCAATCGGAACCATCGGCGAGGGACGCTACGATCTGGCCATCACGGAATCCTCGCCCGACGAAATTGGCCATCTTGCGCGCACCCTGCGGCATATGGCGGACCGCATCGGTGCCCACACCGACGACCTGGAGCGCCAGGTCCGCGAGCGCACCCGCGACCTGGTCGCCGCCAATGCCCAACTGAAGGCGCTGGCCGCCACCGATACATTGACCGGGGCCTGGAATCGGCGACGCCTCGAAGAGGCCGTCATCAACGAGATGGATCGCCTGACCCGCTACGGTCACCCCGCAAGCCTGCTGATCATCGACATCGATCTGTTCAAGAATGTTAACGACCATTTTGGCCATGCGACAGGCGATCACCTGTTGTGCGACCTCGTCGCTGTCGTTCAATCGACCCTTCGCGCCTCGGATTCCCTCACCCGCTGGGGCGGCGAGGAGTTCATCGTGTTGTGCCCGAACACGACACTGTCAACCATGACCACGCTGGCCGAACGCCTGCGCGAGAAGATCGCCCAGACAGCGTTCCGGACCGTCGGAAATATTACCGTAAGCCTCGGGGTGGCCGAATGCCTGTCCGGCGAAACCTGGGAACAATGGTTCCAGCGCGCCGATGCCGCCCTTTACCGGGCCAAGGCATGCGGTCGCAACCAGGTTCAGGTCGCGACCGGAGCGTCACCCCGCACCGGCGCTATCCCATCGGCGGATTTCGTGCACCTTACCTGGAGCACCACCTACGAATGCGGCCATACGGGCATTGACGTTCAGCATCGCCAGTTGTTCGGACACGCCAACAATCTTCTCGCTGCGACCCTCTCCGGGCGCCCGACTGCCGAGTTAGCCGGGCTGATCGATCCGCTGATCCGCGATGTCGTCCAGCATTTCCAAGACGAGGAAGCCGTCATCACCGCGGCAGGCTTTCCCGGTGCGGCGCAACACGCCGCCCTGCATCGGGAATTGCTCAATCACGCGGCCGAACTGGTCGACCACTTTCATGCGGGCGGCCTCAACGTCGGTGACCTATTCCAGTTTCTGGCCGATGACGTGATCGCCCACCACTTGCTCGGAGCAGATCGCGAGTATTTTTCCTACCTGGTCGCCGAGCAAGGCACGGAGCCATCGGTAACGCCTACACTGGCCTGACCGATAGATGCCGCCTGCCACCTACTGCAAGATGATTTGGGTGCGGCGGTTCTGTGGCTCGCGAACCCCGTCAGCCGTCGGGGCAATCCGGGCCGTGCCGAGTTCGGCGGTGGTGATATTAGCCACCGGAACGCCATCCTTGACGAGTTCGGCTTTGATCGCCTCGGCGCGGCGTTCCGATAAGGCTTGGCTATTGGCATCCCAGCCGGCAGCGCTGGTGTGAACCGAAAGGGTGATGCCGTGAACGCTGCCGTATTTGGAACTGTCTGCCACCTCTTGAACAATCTTGGCCGCAGCCTCGCTGATATCCCACCGATCGACTTCAAAAAACACCTCGAACATCAGCGGTTTCGCGCCGCCCTGCGTCCGCGAGGCGCTGTCGTCGTCGACGTTCGAGATGGCGCAAGCGCTCAGCGCGAAGCCAATCACGGCAATGAGCATGTATTTGATCATTTCAGTCCCCCCTCTTCTTGTGAACTGCAATGCGGATTACCGGAAGGGCTCGTGATCGGCTGCGCCGTTCGCGCCGTCGCTGCGTTCCCCATTGTTAGATCGGTCGCCAAGTCCGTCGTCGCCATATGGCTCGAAGACACAAGCGCCAAGGATCAAAGACAGGAGCACCGCAATCGCCAGGGAGATTCTGTTCATCCTGTTCCCCAATTCTGCTCGGGCCCGCCGCTACGCGTGGTGTGGGAAGCGGCGGCTGATGACGAGGTCAGCGCGTGGTCAAGGGGCATGCCTGTCGGCACTGCGCTCGATGGCCCGTCCGGCGTTGGAGATGTCCTCACCGGCACCTGCCGTGGTGTGACAGGCGCCCAAAAGCGGCGCGGCGCTTAACAGCGCGAGAAGAGTAAGGGCCAACATCGTTGTTCGCTTGCACATGACGATACCTGTGGTTGAGACGGGCCTTTGCGGCCGGCCATGAAACGAGCGTTTCCAAAATCGAGCGGCATCTGGTGCGGCAGCTAGATCCGTCCCAGCAGCAGCAAGACGACGACGATGATCAGGATGACGCCAAGTCCACTGCTCGGGTAATAGCCCCAGTTCGCGCTGTGCGGCCATCGCGGCAACGCGCCGATCAGGAACAGCACCAGGACGATCAGCAGGATTGTGCCTATGCTCATGACATGAACTCCTCAAACGGGCTGCATGCGGTACAGCCCCATAGCGCCGATATTGGTCGGCATCCATGGGCGGTGCTCGGCCTGTGGCCAAAAAAGCCGAATCAGGCAGACTTGACTGAATATCCGATTGCCAGCCTTCTGGACATCGCAGCGACAACTCCTAGTGTACGCCGGCATTATTACTGCGATAGACTCGGAAACTACGCATGAGCACTGGTGTGATTCTTCAATTCCAGTGAATCACGCGCGCCGGAAATGCCCGGGCCCGGTCGAACCCGGCCTGGGCATTCCCTCGTGGTACCAGGCCTTTAGCCCATCCCGGGCGCGGCCGACGAGGGTCCGGACCTTGCCCTGGACCGCGTCGCTGCTGCCTGCGGCGTCAGCCTTGGCATCGCGTTTGTCCGACGGATTTGCCGCCGGACCGACTTGGATGGAGTGCATGGAATGCTCCCTGTCTGACCGCAATGGTCGGGTTTGCTAAGTCGTCGCAGTGGTCGTCATTGGGTCGATGGTCGTGTCACGCCGCGGCTAAACCCGGCGATAGAAGCTCCCGCCGATCAGGATGATCCCGAGGATCAAGGCGCTGCCGCTAACCAGGGGTGGAATGGCATGGGAGGTTTCCTCCCGGGCCTGGACCTTCAGATCGCCAAGCCTGGCTACTTCGGTGGTCTGCTGGGTCGTGAAGACCGGCATGGCCAATCCGGCGACACCGAGGAGGACCAGCACAGCCCCCGCGATCATCAGCATGTTCATCGAGCGACCCATGGGGGCCTCCATTGTGCAATGGGATTAGGCCGGCGCGGCGCGCCGATCTCTACTGAAAAGAGGCCTTCCGGCGCTCCGGATCGAACGCCTCGACGCGGTCGGCATCCTGGTCGTAGTCGTAGGCCAGCCTCTCAAGTTCGGCGGCGATCCCGCGTGAGTGTGCTTGGAGTGCCAATCGGCGACACTGCGCAGCTCGTTCCTGCAAGTACACCGCGCTCATCATGCCCATATCGTTCATGGTCGCACCTCCCCGACTGATCACGTCGTTCCCTGAATGAAATGTGGGGCCAGCCCGACCACCCCGACGATGATCAGATAGACCGCGACGACGTAGTTGAGCAGCCGCGGCTGAACCAGGATGAAAATGCCGGCGATCAGGGCGACGACCGGCTCGATCGGGAGCGAATGCAGGTTCATGGGACAGACCTTCTAGAGTTGGCCTACGCACCGTTGCGCCGGCCGCAGGGGCGAATTCGGCAGATCTTCACAGAAGACGCCAGCAGAATACCCACCGGCGATCTCGCCTCGCCAGACTCGGCATCTACCTACTGTTCTTCGCCGCTCGCCCCTCCTGCGGACCAACTTGATTCGCCCATGGGTGTTTTCCGAACCTATTAAAGCAGAGGCAGGTCAGAATATGGTGTGGCAAGACAGGATTTCATCTGAATATTCAGCTGATGGGCCGTGCTTGTTTGACGGCACTTTCCACTGTCTTGAAGAAAGGGCTGACCATGAAAAACAAACTCGCGACCGCCTGTCTTGTCATCGGTACCGTGCTGGCCCCCATGGCGGCCTATGCCGCCGATGGCGATTCGGACCGGGCGCATCCCATGGCATTCGTCAAGGATTCGGCAATAACAACCAAGGTCAAGGCCAAGCTTGCCGACGATAAGATCGGCAGCCTGCTCCACATTCAGGTCGACACCGACAAGAATGGCGCGGTCTCATTGAGCGGAACCGCCAGGACCAAGGAAGCGGCGGACCAAGCGGTTCGCATTGCGCGCGGGACCGAAGGCGTAACCTCGGTCACCAGCACGATTTCGATCCGAAAAGACGACTAGCCGCTCTTATTCATGACGGTAGGGATTTTGGCAGGCGGATGTAGCGTAACAGGCTGAAATAGCATAAGATTTTGTTGTCTAGACAGCATCTCTGCGGCAGCCGAAAGCGCCACACCCGCCATGACCGACGATAC
>CAIOJO010000448.1 GCA_903858635.1 uncultured Telmatospirillum sp.
CGACGTTGTTGAACCCCGTTCCCTTGACCTTGGCCATCAGCGACTACGACCACGTCCACGACCTGACCTCCGGTCGCGTGGTGCCGGAGGGCATCAGCCTGACCTGCCTCAGCTTCGCGGTGGAGGAGATCTTCTACCGCTTCACGTTCCATCGCGAATGGGACGTCTCGGAAATGTCGATGGCCAAATATGTATCGCTGGTCTCGCAGGGGGATCAGACGGTCACCGCCATCCCGGTGTTCCCGTCCCGCGTGTTCCGCCATTCCTCGATCTATGTGCGGCGCGACGGGCCGATCAAGACCCCCGCCGATCTCGCCGGCCGCCGCGTCGGGCTGCCCGAATGGGCGCAGACCGCAGCTGTCTACAGCCGCGGTCTGCTGGCGCACCAGTATGGCCTCGACCTGGCCGACATCGAATGGTTCCAGGCCGGCACCAACCAGCCGGGCCGCATCGAAAAGGTCAAGCTGAACCTGCCGGCCGGCGTCAGGCTGACTCCGGTCCCCGACGGCAATCTCAGCGACCTTCTGCTAAGCGGCGGCGTCGACGCGGTGCTGGCGGCCCATGCCCCGGCCTGTTTCGAGCAGAACCACCACAATATCATCCGGCTGTTCGAGGACTATGTGCCGATCGAACAGGCCTATTACCGCGAGACCGGCATCTTCCCGATCATGCATGTGATTGCGCTGAAGAAGGAAACGGTCGACCGTCATCCATGGGTGCCGATGAACCTGTTCAAGGCGTTCGACCAGGCCAAACGGAACAGTGTCGAGCGGATGCTCGATATCACCGCGCCGCGGGTGCCGATTCCCTGGTGTTTCGAACATGCCCGCCGCGCCCAGGAGACATTCGGTGCGGACCACTGGCCGTACGGCATCGAGGCCAACCGGCGCACCCTCGACGCGTTCCTGCAATACGCCTTCGAGCAGGGGGTCTGCCACCGCCGCCTGGCGCCCGAGGACTTGTTTCCGCCGCAGATGCGGGGCAGCTTCAAGGTCTAGGCGGCACCCCAGCCCCTCGACTCGACCTGTCGCCGACCCTCACCCTCCCGGCCTAACGGCCGGGCCCCTCCCTCTCCCACTTCGTGGGCGAGGGGCCAGCGGCGCCGGGCAAAATGCGGCCTAGAAGATCCGCATCGCCAAGATGGCCTTGTCCTGCGGCGCCAGGAGGGGCAACGTCGGACCCGGGTTGGCATCTTAGAGGCCGGCCCGGCGGAGGCAGCCATGCGGCAATTCGAGGACCTCGTTTCGATCTTCCAGGCGGCCCTGGTCAGGGTCGATCCCTATCGGATGATCGTCGACCATCTGCACCTCGAAGGCGATCGGCTGGTGGTGGCGTTCGACGGCCAGCGACATGAGGTCCTGCTGCGGCATTACGACCGCATCCTGGTGCTGGGCCTGGGCAAGGCCTCGGCCGCCATGGCCAAGGCCGTCGAGGAGGTTCTCGGCGAGCGCATCACGGCCGGACTGGTGGTGGTCAAATACGGCCATGTCGAACCTCTGCGGCGCATCGAACTGGTGGAGGCCGGACACCCCACCCCCGATGAGAATGGTGTTCAGGCGGCCCGGCGCATCGCCCAGATGGCCCGCCAAGCCGACGCCCGAACCCTGATCCTGACCCTGGTCTCGGGCGGCGGATCCGCCCTGCTCTGCTCGCCCATCGAGGTCGAGGAAGGCCCCGTCTCGGTCGGCCTGTCGCTGGCCGACAAGCAGGCCGTCACCAAGGCGCTGCTGGCTTGCGGCGCCGATATCGGCGAAATCAATTGCCTGCGCAAGCATCTGTCGGGGGTCAAGGGCGGCCGGCTGCTGCAGCTGATGGCGCCGGCCCGCAGCCTGAACTTCATCCTCTCCGACGTGGTCGGCGATCGTCTCGACACCATCGCCTCGGGCGTCACCAGCCAGGACCGGACCACCTATGGCGACGCCCTCGACATCATCGCCAAATACCGGCTGGAGGGCGCCATCCCAAAGGCCGTCATGCAGCTGCTCGCCTGGGGCGCCGACGGACGGATCGAAGAGACCCTGAAACCCGGCGACCCGGCCATCCGGCTGGCCACCAACATCCTCATCGGCACCAACCTGGCGGCCTTGCTGGCCGCCCGCGACAAGGCGCAGGCCCTCGGCTACAACACCGTCGCCTTGACCGCCAGCCTGACCGGTGAGGCCCGCGAGGCGGCGAAGTTCCTGTTCGGTATCGCCCGCGACACGCACAGCCATGAATTGCTGGCGGGCAAACCGGCCTTCATCATCGCCGGCGGCGAGACCGTCGTCACCTTGGGCGGCTCGGGCAAGGGGGGGCGGAATCAGGAGATGGCGCTCGCCTTCCTGGCCGAGATGGCCCGAGACGAGGGCAAGGGCGAAGGCATCTTCTTCCTGTCGGCATCCACCGACGGCAGCGACGGCCCCACCGATGCCGCCGGGGCCTTCGCTTCCACCCATCTGCTGAAACTGGCAAGCCAAGCCGGTCTCTCGGCCGAGACCTATCTGCGCAACAACGACTCGTACAATTTCTTCGACAAGATCGGCTATCTGCTGAAGACCGGTCCGACCAAGACCAATGTGTGCGACCTGCACATGGTGATCGTCGCCGAATAGGCTTTCTCGTCATTCCCGCGGAAGCGGGGACCGAAGGGAACGCGGAGCGGACAATCCAATAATGGCTCCGGAATTGGGATGTCGGCATGGACCCCCGCCTTCGCGGGGGTGACGAAGATGGTGACCGGCTTAGCCCAGCTGGTGCTCGCGGACGACGCGCTCGTGACCGTCGAGGGAGCTCTTGATCCGGTACTGGTTGCCGCCGTCATCGGCAGGCAGCAGGCGGACCACCGAATAGCTTCCGCGGCGCGCCGCGCCCTCGAAGATGTTCGGGGTGAATTGCAGGACCTGCCCCACCTTGTACTTGTGCCCTGGCATGGATCTTCCCTTCGTCGGCTGGCGGTCGGTGGCCGGTTTCATGATGCGACCCCTCGGTCGGCACTGCAGACGGCGCGGTTGCGGCGGCGCGACAAGACCTCGTCGGTGGCTCCGATCTCGTACAAATACTCGGTGGGAGGCCAAATTGGCGCAAACAGACTCAGCACCTGCTCCTGCTGCTGGAGCGTCAGTTCGTCGAAGCGCTTGGCGGTGTTCTTCATGGTCGACCGTCCCTCAACAGCGATTGCTATTCTCCCGGCTGCGCGCAAGGCGTCCGGGCCGCGACCGTTTTCCGCGTCTTGGTGCGCACAGGCATCTCCTGTGAACGGCGTCGGCCATCCTCGAAGCCCTTGGCCCAACGTTCCCGTTCGGCAGCGACCTGGTAGGGGTTGAGCGCCGCCACCGCGGCCTCGAAGCCATCCTCGGTCGAATCGATCCGGCAGTCCCTGCCCGCGGTCCAACCCTTGGCGTAAACCCGGCTCAGTTCAAACGACGCATCATCGGACATGAACAATTCCTTCTGCCGTTCGGGTTGGTCATTGAATCGAGAACGGCGAGCCTCCCCGTCGAGGCTCGACGTTAAATCACTTGGCAAGCCTATTGGGCAAGGCGCACTGAAATCCCAGTCGTGTCCGAAGCGACCACCACGATGGGCCGCCCTCTCACCGCCTTATGCAGGCGTCATCGTAAGCGATTCATGGAAAATTGGCTCAAAAAAACGAGAGCCGTTCCCCTTTTATTTTTTGGGAAATATTTCCATGAACCGATGTCATTGTAAGATTATTCCTATATATGGTGAATAGATGAGGGTTTGTCTAGAATGGCGCCTTACTGGCACCAAAAAGAAAATGTCGCCCGCAAAAAAGGCGGCCTCTGCCCCCTCTGGAAGCGAAGTTAGGGCATGCATCCCATCTCACTATTGCTCGGGTCCGTCATCTGCCTGGCCGCCGGTTTGGCGCTCGGCGCCTTGATCACCCACTATCTGGCCTGGTCGTAGTCGGGCCGGCGGAGCCATCCGCAGCTTTGCCTGGATGGGGCCGCTCATGCGAAGATCGGCGCCATGTCGACCATCTGTCGAGATTGCGCCCAGCTTACCCTGCAACCCGCCGCCGCCTGCACCAGCTGTGGCTCGGCGCGGCTTCTCAGCCATCCCGAGCTGCTCGACCTCTCCATCGCCCATATCGACTGCGACGCCTTCTACGCCTCGGTTGAGAAACGAGACAATCCGGCTCTTGCCGACCGCCCGGTGATCGTCGGACATCCGGGCGGCCGCGGCGTCGTCACCACCGCATGTTACGTGGCGCGCCGCTTTGGCCCGCGGTCGGCGATGCCGATGTTCAAGGCGCTGCAACTTTGCCCACAGGCGGTGGTCATCGCGCCCGACATGGCCAAATACCGACGTGCCGGCGGCATGATCCGGGCGCTGTTCCTGAAGGCGACGCCGTTGGTCGAACCGGTGTCGCTGGATGAAGCCTATCTCGACCTGTCGGCCGAAGCCCGCCGGGTCGACCGGCCGCCGGCGGTTCTGCTGGTCCGCCTGGCCCGAGCCGTCGAGCGGGAGGTGGGCGTCACCGTCTCGGTCGGCCTCAGCTACAACAAGTTTCTCGCCAAGCTGGCCTCGGACCGCAACAAACCCCGTGGGTTCTCGGTGATCGGCCGGGCCGAGGCGACCACCCTGCTCGCCCCGTTGCCGGTGACGGCGATCCACGGCGTCGGCACGGCCACCGCGCGGCGGATGGCGGAGGACGGCATTACCACCGTCGGCCAGTTGCAGCAGATGCCCGAAGAGGCTCTGGCGGCCCGCTTCGGCAAGTTCGGCCGCGCCCTGGCCCACCTGGTTCGCGCCGAGGATCGCCGGCCGGTGGTCCCTGACCGGCCCGCCAAGAGCATCTCGACCGAAACCACCTTCACCCAGGATCAGGCCGCCTACGACGTCTTGGCGGTGGTGCTGCGCGATTTGGCCGGCAAGCTCGAGTTGCGCCTCAAGCGCTCGGCACTGGCCGGCGAGACGGTGGTTCTCAAGCTGAAGACGGCCGACTTCCGCAATCTCACGCGGCAAAGCCGGCTGCCGCACCCGACTCAGCGGGCCGAGCTGATCGCCGAACATGGGCTGCGATTGCTGGGCCGCGAAACCGACGGCCGCGCCTTTCGCCTGATCGGCATCGGTGTCGACCATCTGGCGCCGGCCGAGGCCGCCGACCCGCCCGACCTGTTTACCCTGTGAGGGATTCGCCCCCTGCCCCGCGAAGGATGCGAAGAGGTGACATCAGGCACCAAAGGGACGATCCGAATCGGCATCGGCGGCTGGACCTTTCCGCCGTGGCGCGGGCTGTTCTATCCCGAAGGGTTGCCCCAGAAAGAGGAATTGGACTATGCCAGCCGGCACCTGACCTCGATCGAGATCAACGGCACCTATTACCGCACCCAGACGGCCGCCAGCTTTGCCCGCTGGCATGACGCGACGCCGGACGATTTCGTATTTTCCGTCAAGGGCCCCCGCTATGCGACCAATCGTCCGCTGCTGGCCGAAGCCGCGTCCTCGATCGAGCGTTTCTTCGCCAGCGGCGTCATGGCCCTGAAGGACAAGCTGGGCCCCGTCAACTGGCAGCTGCCGCCGACCAAGCGCTTCTCGCCCGACGACCTCGAAGCCTTCCTGAAGCTGCTGCCGGCAAGCGTCGAAGGCCGGCCGATCCGGCATGCCGTGGAAGGGCGCCACGAGAGCTTCCGCACGGCGGAATTCGTCGCCTTGCTGCGGCGTTACGGCGCCGCCGCGGTCGTTACCGATAAGCTGGGCCTTCCCCTGATCCCCGACGTCACCGGCCAGTTCGTCTATGTCAGGCTGCAGCAATGCGCCGAAGCCGTGCCGACCGGCTATACCCCCGCCGCCTTGGACCGATGGGTGGCACGAGCCGGCCAATGGGCGACCGGCGCCCTTCCGGCCGATTTGCCCTGCATCGCCCCGCCGGCGATGCACTCCCTCGCCGGCCGCGAGGTCTTCATCTACCTGATCAATGGTTTCAAGCCCAACGCCCCCGCCGCCGCCATGACCCTGATCGAGCGGCTGTCCGGACAGCCGGCATAGCCTGGCTAGGCCGCGACCGGGACGCGGCTCAATCGGTAGGAATCGGCCAGATACAACACAACCCCTCCCCAAATGCAGGCGAATGTCGCCATATGGGCGGTGGTTAGGGTCTCGCCGTAAAGCAGCACCGCCAACAAGAAATGCATGGTCGGCGAGATGTATTGCAGCAATCCCATGGTGATGTAGCGCAGCCGATGCGCGGCGAACACGAACAGCAGCAGCGGAATGGCGGTCACCGCCCCGGCCATGACCAGCAGCAGTGAGACGGAAAGACCGGCCTGCTGCCCGAACGCGCCCAAGCCCCACCAGTGGAGCCCGACCAAATAGGCCAAGGCGAGCGGTGTCAGCATGCCGGTTTCGACGGCCAGCCCCAGGACCGGATCGATTGGATTGGCCTTCCGCAGCAAGCCATACAGCGCCGTCGTGGCGGCGAGCAGCAGGGCGATCCATGGCACCCCACCACTGGCGATGGACAGATTGACCACCCCCGCAGCCGCCAACAGCACAGCCAGCGCTTGTTGGGGGCGCAGCCGTTCCCCCAGGAAGGCCATGCCCAGCAGGACATTGAATGTCGGGTTGATGAAGAAGCCCAAGCTGATCTCGAGGACCTTGCCGCTGTTGGCCGCCCAGATGAAGACCAGCCAATTGGCCGAGATGAGCAGCGTCGTCGCCCCCAACACCGCCATCAGCCGGCGCGACCGCAGGGCCTGTTTCAATCGGCCCGACAGCCCCCGCAGCCACACCACGACGATCAGCAGCGCGAAGGACCAGACGATGCGGTGGAGCAGGACCTCGAACGCCGGCACTCCCGCCAGCAGCTTCCAATAAACCGGGAAGAAGCCCCAGATCAATTGACCGCCGATGCCCGCCGAGATCCCCGCCACGGTGGTGCCGACCGTCGAGAGTGCCGCTGCCTTGCCAGATGTCATGCGCCGATCACGTCGTCAGAGGGGCCTGGAAGATGAGCCGCATCAGACCATCCGCCGGGCTCTCTTGGCAATCCTCGGCAGGTTTGAGGTCGCTGTTTGACTGAACCTATAGCCTCTTAGTCCAGTGCACCTGATTTGCATTCAAACTTGCTGCCTCGCATTTTGCAGGCATAATCCATTGTTCTTCTCGCTCAGCCAAGGGACTCCCATCGTGCCCAGTGGTCGCCATTTCCTGCAAATCCCCGGCCCCAGCAATGTTCCCGATCGGATCCTGCGGGCCATGGACCACCCGACCATCGACCATCGCGGGCCGGCCTTCGCCCGCCTCGGCCTGGCGATCCTCGAGGGACTGAAAACGGTCTTCGCCACCAAGGATCCGGTCATCATCTATCCCTCCTCCGGCACCGGCGCCTGGGAAGCGGCCCTGGTCAACACCCTGAAACCCGGCGACAAGGTGCTGATGTTCGAGACCGGCCAGTTCGCCGTGCAGTGGCGCAAATTGGCCGAGCGCCTCGGTCTGGTGGTCGACTTCGTGCCCGGCGACTGGCGCCGCGGCGTCGACCCGGCGGTGGTGGCAAGCAAACTGAGCGAGGACAAGGACCATGCCATCAAATCGGTGATGGTGGTCCACAACGAAACCTCCACCGGCGTGGTCAGCCGCATCCCGCTGATCAGGAAGGCCATCGACGCCGCCGATCACCCGGCGCTGTTCATGGTCGACACCATCTCGTCCATCGGCTCGCTCGATTACCGGCACGATGCCTGGGGGGTGGACGTCACCGTCGCCTGTTCGCAAAAGGGGCTGATGCTGCCGCCCGGAATCGGCTTCAACGCCGTCAGCGCCAAGGCCCTGGCCGTTGCCAAGACGGGCGGCATGCCCCGCAATTACTGGGACTGGGAGGAGATGCTGAAGAACAACAGCGCCGGCTTCTTTCCCTACACCCCGGCCACCAACCTGCTCTATGGCCTCAAGGAGGCCATCGCCATGTTGCTGGAAGAAGGACTGCCCAACGTCTTCGCCCGCCATGACCGCCATGCCGAGGCCACCCGACGGGCGGTGCGCGGCTGGGGCCTGGACATCCTGTGCGCCGAGCCGGCCGAGTATTCCAGCGTGCTGACCGCCGTGGTGATGCCGGAAGGTCACGACGCCGACAAGTTGCGGGCCATCATCCTCGAGCGGTTCGACATGTCGCTCGGCACCGGCCTCGGCAAGCTGGCCGGCAAGGTGTTTCGCATCGGCCATCTGGGCGACTTCAACGACCTGATGCTGATGGGGACCCTGTCGGGAGTGGAAATGGGCCTCGCCGCCGCCGGTGTCCCACATCAGGCCGGTGGCGCCCAGGCGGCGATGGATTTCCTGAAGGCCGAATAACGGGGCCGGCCATCCCGGCCACAACAAGACGGGCATGCCGATGGACCAGAACGACGCCGATCAAGGCGCGACCATCCGGCAGGGAGGAGGAAATGCCAATGATCAAACGACTGACCGCACCCGGCAATGTCCTGCTGTTGCTGTGCCTGATGTATTTCCTGACCTATGTCGACCGCGTCAACGTCGGCACCGCGGCGCCTTTCATCAAGGCCGAATTCAAGCTCAGCAATGCCGAGTTGGGTTGGATCTTCTCGGCCTTCGCCTATCCCTATGCGCTGTTCCAGATCTTCGGCGGCTGGGTCGGCGACAAGTTCGGACCGCGCAAGACGCTGCTGGTCTGCGGCGGCATCTGGGCGGCGGCGACCATGTTCACCGGCCTGGCCACCAGCATGTTCACCCTGTTCCTGTTCCGCCTTGGCCTGGGGTTCGGCGAGGGCGCCACCTTCCCCACCGCCAGCCGCGCCATGCAAAGCTGGATCCCGAACAGCAAGCGCGGTTTCGCCCAGGGCATCACCCACTCCTTCTCGCGGCTCGGCAATGCGGTGACGCCGCCCATCGTCGCCGCCCTGATGATCTATTTCAGCTGGCGCGGCGCCTTCGTCGTCCTCGGAATGGTGAGCCTGGTCTGGGTGGCGGTGTGGTTCTGGTACTACCGCGACGATCCGAAGCAGCATAAGGGTGTTACCGAGGCCGACATCGCCCTTCTACCGGTGCATATCGAAAAGACCACCCTGGCCAAGAAGCGGATTCCCTGGGGGCGCCTGTGTATCCGCATCCTCCCGGTGACGCTGACCTATTTCTGCTATGGCTGGTCGCTGTGGCTGTACCTGAACTGGCTGCCGTCCTTCTTCCTGCAGGGCTACGGGCTGGACATCAAGAAGTCGGCCCTGTTCTCGTCTGGCGCCTTCCTGGCCGGGGTGGTCGGCGACACCCTGGGCGGGATGCTGAGCGACTTCATCCTGCACAAGACCGGCAATGTGAAACTGGCCCGTCTGTCGGTGATCCTGCTCGGCATGCTGGGGGCCGCCGCTTGCCTGGCTCCGGTGTTCCTGACCAAGGACCTGACCACCATTGCACTATTGCTGTCCGGCGGATTCTTCTTCCTCGAGCTGATCATCGGCCCGATCTGGTCGGTGCCGATGGACATCGCCCCGCAATATGCCGGCACCGCCAGCGGCTTGATGAACACCGGTTCGGCGGTGGCGGCCATCGTCTCGCCGCTGGCCTTCGGCTACATCGTCGACGCCACCGGCAATTGGGTGCTGCCCTTCGTCGGATCGATCGCCCTGCTGCTGATGGGGGCGATGCTGTGCTTCACCATGCATCCCGAGCGGCGCTTCGTCGATGACCCGGAAACCGAACCGGCGCCCGCCATCGCCTGACTTGGCGCAACCGCCGTTCCCCGACCGGGGGACGGCCCCTGGGAATTTGTAGGTCCATGACCGCCATCGACACCGCCGCCCGCCTGCTGCTCGATGCCCGCCGCAACCGGGATCGCATCGCCGACCTACCCGCATCCTGCCGGCCAAGCAGCGCCGACCAGGCCTATGCCGTCCAGCAGCGGGTAATGGCGGAACTGGGGCCCATCGGGGCCTGGAAGGTCGGCGCCAAATCGCCTGCGGCGGACCCCACCTATGCGCCGATCCCGGCCGCGGTGACAGCCGCCGGACCCGCCCGCTTCGCCTTCCGCCAGTTCGGCGTCTGCATCCTGGAGGTCGAGATCGCCTTTTTCCTGGGCCGGGGGCTGCCGCGCCGCGACCTGCCCTATAGCCGGGCCGAAGTGTCGGCGGCGGTGGCGGGAGCGATGACCGCCATCGAGATCGTCGACAGCCGGTTCGCCGAATACCCGAATATCGATCGCTTGAGCGCCCTCGCCGACAATCAGAACAACGGCGCCTTGGCGCATGGGCGGCCGGTGGCCGAGTGGCAGCGTCACGACCTGGCCGGGGCGACCGCGCGGTTGATGGTCGACGGTCGACGCGTCAGCGAGACGCGGGGCGGCAACCCGGTCGGCGACCCCTTGACGGTGCTGATCTGGCTGGCCAACCGCAAGGGCCTGGCCGCCGGCGACATCGTCACCACCGGCTCCTGCACGGGCATGGTTCCCTGCGCCGGCCCGGCCACGGTGGTCGGCGAGATCGAGGGTCTGGGGCCGCTGCAGGTGACCTTGAGCTGACCCCGCCCGCCCCGACAACTATTGGCCGGGCTGGGCCCGCTGCATCTCGGTCCAACCGGCTCCGGGCAGGTTCTCGCTGTTCGTTCCCATGGTCTGACCGCTGTTGTTGATGTATTGGTGACTATAGCTGTTATCGAGGGTCTTCGAGGTTCCGCTCGGACTGGTATAGGTCGAGGTGCCGCGCACCGCATTCTCGTCATAGCGATTGATGGCGTTGAAGGTGGCGTCCGAGCGTGCCTTGCCGCCGTTGACGATCATATCGCTGGTCGAAGCCAGGGTGCGTCCGTTCTGGGCGATGGCCGCCGACACCACTTGGTTGGTTTGCGCGACCATCGCGCTGGTTTGCGCCGCGGCCTGTTGCTGGCGAGCCGCCCAACCGGGATCGATGACGAACGAGGCGACGATCCGCCCCAGCAGGGCATTGGCCTCGGCCGCCCGGGACTGGCTGGCGACGAATCCCACCAGCGATTTCACGTCCCACAGCGAGCTTGCCTGGCTCCGCACCAGTTCGGTGGCGGCGAAGACATAGCCGACCGCCGGGCCGCCCTGCAGATTGCAGGAAAAGGTCGCCTCGCCGGCCATGATCGAGGTGCGGATGCCGCCGGCCGCGAAGGCCTGGTCGATGCCGCGACTGGCATCCGGCCGAGCCTGGGCGCTGGTGCGTTGCGCCCCGGCGCAGGTTCGTCCCACTCGCTGCCCACCCCATTGGACGGCAAAGGATTCGCCATTGTGGTAGGGCATGACGACGAACTGCTGGCCATAACCGGGGCTGTAGACACTGCCCACCCGCAAGCCGGCGCGTGCCAGCAAGGGCGACGGCAGGGTATAGATCGGCACCGAGACATCGCCGTAAAAGATCTGAACGGCGCCGTCGGGCGACACGATGTCGACCCCGGAGCGGATCTCCAAGGTGCTCATCCGCCGCGAGCCGCCCTGCACCCGCCAGCCGGCCGGCACGTCGAGGGAAAAGGCATGCTCGTTGGGGTCGAAGAACTTGGCCCATTGCGGTTCGGTGGCGCGCGGAACGGCCGGTGCGGGAGCGACCGGGACCGGCGCTTGGACCGCTGCCGAACCGGCGCGTTGCGGCGGCGGCGCAGCGATCTTGGCCGAAGCGGCCGAAGCCGTCGGAGCGCCAGCCAGGACCACCAGGCTATCACTGGCCGAAGCATTGCCGGCATGGACCACATGCAGGGCAACCGTGTCGCCGGCCCGATGCCGGGCCAGAATCGCCTGGAGAGCGTCTGCCCCGCCGATGGCGGTACCGTCCGCCGCGGTCACCACGTCACCGGGCACCAGTCCGGCCCGGGCGCCCGGGCCACCGGGCGTGACAATGTTGATGAATGCCCCCTTGGGGCCGACGTAGGAATCCGCCGTCGTCACGCCGATGTCCTGAGCCGACGCCACCATCGGCAGCAGACACAGACCAATCACCGCCACAGCCCGCCACATCGTCGTCCTCCCCAAAAGATGAGAAGCCCACCATATACCAGCGGCGAAGCTGAGGAAAAGATGCCTGGCAGACGGCGATCGTTGCGGCCGGCTCAAAATAAGAGACCCCGCCCCTCGATGAGGGGCGGGGCCAACAAGCGTCGGGCGCCTGCTTAGGCTGAACGTTGCCGCATCATTCGTTCCAACCCGCCGGCAACCGTGCCGTCGGTTCGGTCGATCGATGCTGGCGTTGCAATCAGCCCAGAATCTTGAGGTTGTCGGCCGACATCTTACCGCTTTTGCGGTCGGAGACGAGCTCGAAGCCCACCTTCTGACCTTCGCGCAAATCGCTGATGCCAGCACGCTCAACGGCGCTGATGTGCACAAAGGCGTCGTTGCCGCCATCATCCGGCGCAATGAAACCAAAACCCTTCTGGGCGTTAAACCACTTCACGGTTCCCGTAGTCATCCAGGAAACCCTTTCACAAACAGAGGTGTCATTTGCCCACAAATGTAGGCAATCGAAATCGCATTTTCAGGTTAGAAGATTGTCAGCGGGCTGATTTGTCAGCGCAAAGCCAAGTCGTCCGGCCGTCTATCGATTTCGGTAATATGCGGCATGGCATCGCATAAATCAAGGACGCCAAAAATCTTTCTGCCGCAGCCGCAATAAGCCAATTGTTTTTGCACCGTATTTCCGACCGACGCGCGATTGGGTAGCAATTAGCAATTAATTTTTTGGTACGTTCGATCCATCGCTGGACCACCGAAATGTTTCGCCGCCAACCCCCAGTTGGCGTACCCTGATACAACCCCTGATGGCCAGTGCTCCGAC
>CAIOJO010000449.1 GCA_903858635.1 uncultured Telmatospirillum sp.
CATCGGCGCAGCTTTCAAGGAAAGGGGCGGCCCGATGATGCGGGCGACGCCGCCGCCCCGCCAGCCGCCCTTCGAGGTAAGGCCCGATTCTTTCGAGGTGCCGTGACCGCCCGCCCGATCCGGTTTAAACTCGGCATCGCCGCACCAACGCCTGCCGAGGCCCCCAATCTTGCCGTCATTCCCAAAGGCCATCGCCACCCTGCTCGACGACGGCCCGTTTGCCGGCAAGACCGCCGTCGGCTACCGCCTGTCGGTGGCGGTGATGGTGCTGGTGGCCACCGCCGTCGAAGTGTTGCGCACCGTGCCCGATCTCGAATTCGGGCGCGGCCCGTGGGCCGCCCTGCTGGAACTGGCGGCGCAGTTGCTGCTGGTCGTCGACCTGCTGCTGCGGGCCTGCCATGCGGTGCAGACGCGGGATCCGGACCGCGGTCCCGGCGAGGCCCTGCGCGGCTATCTGGCCAGCCCTTACGGATTGATCGACCTGTTGGCGGCGCTTCCCTACTTCATCACCTTGGTGTCGCCGGTGCCGGGCGACCTCGACGTCGTCCTCGGGGTGGCCCGCTTCCTCAAGTTGGCACGCTACTCGCCGGCCCTCGAGACCCTGTGGTCGGTGGTGCGCCGCGAAGGCCGGCCGCTGCAGTCGGCCGCCTTCATCATGGCGCTGCTGCTGCTCGGCACCTCGACCGCCCTCTATCTGGCCGAGCGCCACGTCAATCCGCATTTCATCAGCATCCCGCACACCATGTGGTGGAGCGTCGCCACCCTGACCACCGTGGGCTACGGCGATGCGGTGCCGGTGACCGCCGTCGGCAAGCTCCTGGGCGGCCTGGTCGCCCTGCTGGGCATCGCCATGTTCGCCCTGCCGGCGTCGATCCTGGCCACCGGGTTCGCCGAGGAGATGCGCCGCCGCGATTTCCTGACCATCTGGCATATGGTGGCCAAGGTGCCGTTCTTCGCCGGGCTCGACGCCCAGGAGATCGCCGCCATCACCACCCTGTTGCGGACCTATGCGGCGGCTCCCGGCGAGGTGCTGATCCGCGCCGGCGATATCGGCGATCGCATGTATTTCATCGTCGGCGGTCTGGTGTCGGCGGATTTCGGCGGAGCCGAACCGGCCCTCCTTGGCGATGGCGACTTCTTCGGCGAAATCGCCCTGCTGAACGACAGCCGGCGCACCGCCACCGTGCGGGCCCGCAGCCGCTGCCAACTGCTGGTTCTCGATGCCAAGGACTTCAGCCGCTTCCTGGCCGGGAGCCCGCATGTCGCGGTGATCATCGCCGAAACCGCCCGCCGGCGCCTCAGCCAGCAAGTCGGTGCCGGCCTGGAGACGGCCGCCCCACCGGCCTAGCAATGATAGCTGGACCAACAAGAAACACCGGCACGGAGGCCGGTGCCACTAACAAAGACTCCGGAACCAGGCGCCAGCCTGGTGACTGGCGCGTTGAGCGCCCCGGAGCTTTAGCGGAGGAGCCAAGCCGGCGGATGCCGGCGCCCGGCGCCTGAGGGACCTCACATACCAGAATTAGACGAGGCTTTGCCCCGTCTAATTCGACATCAGCACCGGTGTGGTCAGGTGATGCAGGATGAAATGGGTGCCGCTGCCGCGGCGCTGGCCGAAGCCCAGCGCCATGCCGCTATGGGCGCCCATCACCAGCAGGTCCGAGCCGAGGTCGAAGGTGCGTGACAGCAGCATGTCCATGATGCCGATGCCTTCCGCCGTCAGCCGCTCGGCCTTGGTATTGATGCCGCGCGCCGTCAGATGCTCGACGATGTCGACCTTCGGTACGTCGGTCGGGCTCGAGGTGGGGCCCGATTCGCGGATCGCCAGGATGTTGACTTCCTTCGCCTGCTGCAGGAACGGCAGGGCGTCGTGCAGGGCGCGGCTGGCCTCGCGGCTGGCGTTCCAGGCGACGCTGATGCGCTCGCCCAGGGTCGGCCCGGCCCCGACATGGGGGATGACCAGGACCGGCCGGCCGCACTGCAGGACCACCTGTTCGATGAAATCGTCCGGCACCGTGGCCCCCTGCTGGTGCCATTGGCCGAGCACCACGAGGTCGGCATAACGGGCGCAGAAGGCGCTTTCGGCCACCACATGGCCGGTCTCGCCATGCGACAGCTGCCACCACAGGGTGGTCAGCCCGGCCGCCTCGGCGCGCTGGTGAAACAATGCGGAAGCCTGCGCCGCCGCCGCCTGCAGCCGATCACTGGCGCGTCGCGCCACCACGCTGGAGGAATCGGTCTCGGTCTGGGCGAACAGCCCGATCAAACGCGTCTTGAAGCGCTTGGCCAACGAAATCGCCACATCGAGGCGAAGGGTGCAGCTAGCGCTGCCATCCATATGCACCAGGATGTCCTGCATCATTACCCCCGTCCATGTCATCCCCGCCATTCATTCCGGCAACTGGCGGAAATGGCGACACGAAAGGCAAGTTTAAGGCGACTCGCGGTCGGGCGAAAGGGGGCATCGGGGCAAATATCGACCGGCCGCCTCCGACCGGGGTCCGCCGTCACCCGCAACGCGGCCGATTCGCTCAGCGAATGGTCAGCGGCACCACCACGCTGATACCGGGCGGAGGCGCATAAACCGGGCGCGGCGCATAGATCACCGGCGGTGCGGCATAGGCATAGCCGGGGACGTAATAGCCGGGGGCGACGAACACCGGCCGGCGATGCCGCCCGCGCCATTCATGCCCGCGCCACGCGTGTTCCCGCCAACCGCGGTGATGTCGCCAGCCGTCGTCGGCGCGGGCCGGTCCGACGGCAAAGCCGCCGGCCAGCAGGCTGAGCAAAAGAACCGAAAGTATCGTCTTGGTCCTTGGCCCGACCTTGGTGAGATGCAGTGCCATCACACTCTCCTTCATCACAGGTTGCTCTCACTTGCGGTAAATCGCGGCTGGCGAGAGAACTCGTTGCTGTTTTTGTTTATGGCAGACAATTGTGCCCAAATGGTGATGATGGATCGGGCAATTGTGCCGAAATCGTGGCGGGGGGGCGATGAAGGGATCTGCGCCCGGGGGGCGTTTTCAGCTGGTCGGCAAGGCCGTCTATGGCCTCGGCCTGTTGCTGGTGGCCACTCAACTGGTCGCCACCCTGCTGATGCAATTGCATGCGAGGGAGACCATCGGCGAAGAGACACTGCGCCGGACCGGTTATCTGTCGCATCTCCTGGCCGAACATCTGACCCGGTCGGTGGAATCGATCGAGGTCGTGCTCGACGTGTTCAGCGCCGATCTGGCGCATCGCGACTGGCACGCCTGGACGGCGCAGCAGGGCATCGACGCCCTGAACCAATACCGCACGGCGCATCATCTGCCGCAACTCGGCGAATTCATGCTGTTCGATGCCGAAGGTCGATCGCTGTTCCTGCCCGACCATCCGGCGACGCCGCCCAATATCAGTGACCGTCCCTATTTCCTGGCCCATCAACACGGCGTCCCCAATGTCGTTTTCGGGCCCTATGCCGGCCGTCGCACCGGCGTGCCCACCTTTGCCCTGAGCCGCCGCGTCGACGACGCCGAGGGGCGCTTCGACGGGGTTCTGCTGGCGTCGTTCCAGCCGCGCTATCTCGAGACCTTCTGCGCTTCGCAGCGCTTCGATCAGGCGGTCGAAGCGGCGCTGGTCAACGAAGCCGGGATCGTTGTCGCCGCCTGCTCGAAGCTGCTTTCGGACGGCCGGGCGGTCGGCCAACCGGCCCGCGCCGTTCTGGCCGGCGGCCGCATCGATCGCGAGCTGTCGAGCCGCACCGAGGGGGCCTGGCTGGCCGGTGATCAGGTTGTCGCCACCTCGCCGTTGGAGGGGCATGCCGGCTATTCGGTGGTGGTCACCACTCCGATGCGGGCGGCCTTGGCCGATTGGCGCCGCGAGGCGGTGATCGACCTGTCGATCGGTGGGCTGGCCGTGGCCACACTGGTTCTCGGTGCCCTGCTGATTCGCTCGCAATTGGCCAGCCTGCGCCGCCTGTCGGCCGGGCTGGAGCAGCGGGTGCGCGAACATACCGAAGCCTTGCGCCGCCAGCTGGCTCTCCAGGAGTCGATCCTCGATGCCATTCCCAGCCCGATCTTCGCCAAGGACGCCGACGGGGTCTACACCGCCGGCAATCGGGCCTTCCTCGACTATCTGGGGCTGCCGCGCGAGAAGATCGTCGGCAAGACCGTCTACGACGTGGCGCCGGCCCCGCTGGCGGCGATCTACGACAAGGCCGACCGCGACGTCATGGCCTTGGACGGCCCGCAGATCTACCAGGCGCCGGTCCGTTACGCCGACCGCAGCGTGCACCAGGTGGTGTTCAACAAGGCGGCACTGCGCGACGAGGCCGGTCGGGTGGCCGGCATCGCCGGCACCATGATCGACATCACCGAGCGGGTTGAAATGGAACAGGCGCTGCGCGAGACCCGGGACGCCGCCGAGCAGGCCAGTCGCGCCAAATCGGAATTCCTGGCGGTGATGAGCCACGAGATGCGGACCCCGCTGAACGGCATCATCGGCATGGTTTCCAGCCTGGCCGACGAGACCGGCGACCCGCATCTGCGCCAATCGCTCGATGTGGTCCTCGGTTCGGCCGACACCCTGCTGACCATCATCAGCGATATCCTCGACTTCGCCCGCCTGGATCGCGGCGAGTTCGACATCCATCGCCAGAGCTTCGACCTGCACAATCTCCTGCACGGCCTGTTGGTGGAATACGCCGCGGCGGCCCAAGCCAGGGGAAGCAGCCTGCGGCTCGACCTGGCCCCCGGAGTCGACCGGTGGATCGTCGGCGACAAGGTGCGGCTGCATCAGGTGCTCGGCAATCTGGTGGGCAACGGGGTGAAGTTCACCGAACAGGGCAAGGTCGAGGTGGCGGTGAGCGTCGCCCAACGTTCGGCCACCGCGGTCACCCTGCGTTTCGATGTCTGGGATACCGGCATCGGTATCACCGCCGCCGCCCTTGAGCGCATCTTCCAGCCCTTCACCCAGGCCGACCCGTCGATTTCCCGGCGCTTCGGCGGAACCGGCCTCGGACTGGCCATCAGCCGCCGGCTGATCGAGCTGCAAGGCGGCCACATCGAGGTGGAAAGCCGGCCCGATCAGGGCAGCCGCTTCTGGTTCTCCCTGACCTACGACCTACCGGCAGCGGACGCCCCGGGGGCGACCGCCGCCCCGGCCGTCGCCCCCAGCACCCGACCGCTGTCCATCCTGCTGGCCGAGGACAACGAGGTGAACCGCATCGTCATGAGCAAGATCCTGGGCAATCTCGGCCATCGCGTCACCATGGCCGAAGATGGCGAGAAAGCCGTCGCCTGTGTCGGCGCCGACCCCTACGACCTGGTTCTGATGGACATGCAGATGCCGGTGATGGACGGGCTGGCCGCCACCCAGGCGATACGTGCCCTGGGCGGGGCGGCCGGGCGGGTGCCGATCATCGGCGTGACCGCCAATGCCTTCCGCGAAGACGAACAGCGCTGCCTGGCCGCCGGGATGGATGCCTATATCAGCAAGCCGGTCACCCCGGCGATGCTGGCCCAGGTGATCGGCCGCCTGCCGTCGGTCGGCGGCGAACTCAGCTCAACAGGCCAAGAACCGTCCGCTGGGTCTTGACGTAGTTGTCGACGGCCGCCGCCGCTGCTGCCCGGCTGGTCTCCAGGCTGGCCTGGGTGGTGGCCTCCTGCGCCAGGTTGGCCTGGCCGGCGGTCGAAGCCGTGCCGGACAGGATGGTGGCGGCGCCGAGGCTCTGGCTGGTGGCCACCGCCGCCATTGGCGCGCCGAAACCGGCCATGGCCGATTGGGCGGTGGCGATGGCCTGGTCGAGGCTGCCGATGCTTGCCTGGATGGCGGCCGACCCGGTCCAGTTGGCCGTGGTGACGCTAAAGCCGGCGGCATTGGCGGCGATGCCGCCGACCGTCGGGGTGGGGCTGCCCTGGCCGCCGGACGGCAGCGACAACACGCCGGGACTGGCCGCGACCAGATCGACCCCGTTCACCGAGGCATTGCCCACCAGGTTGTCGACCAGGATGGCCATGGCGTTGTATTGGCTCTCCAATTGCGAACGGAGCGCCGGGTTCGGACTGCTCAAGGCGTCCTGGGCCAGGTTGCGCATGGTCTGCAGCACGGTATCGACCTGGGACAGCGCGGTGACGCCCTGGGCCAGGGATCCCGAGGCCAGCCCGGGTTGTCCGGCGGTCGGGCCGGCGGCGGCCGCCTGTTCGCCCGGCGGCGGCGCGGCAGCCGGATTCCGGCGCGGCGCGGGATCGTCGCGGGTCCGGTGGCGGTTTACGGCATTGTCGGCGGATACCGCGCCGATTGTCAGATCGGACATCGCGTTTGCCCTGGCCGATTGGCTCGGTCGACGCCATGGTCCTCCGATCTCTCGAAAATGCAAGGGAATCGCATCAAGTTCGATCCGTGTGAAGCCGAGATTTTGCGTGCTCTCCTCGGCAAACGATGGCTATCCTCTTCCTGAATCGGGGGATCCCGCCGGTTCGTCCTGCCCCAGGTTTTCGCCGCCGCACGAATTCGGGTGTGTATGGATCATGTTGGACATGCCCCTATTCCTCCCGACCCCGCCGGATCGCAGCCTGATTTATTCAGGCGGCTACGACTCGGCGCTGGTTGTCCTGTCGATCCTGGTCGCCATCCTGGCCGCTTACGCGGCCTTGGTCGTTGCCCAACACATCGCCGACAGCGCCCATCCAAACCGGCGGCGAGGCTGGGTGGCTGCCGGTGGGCTGGCCATGGGGGCCGGCATCTGGACGATGCATTTCGTCGGCATGCTGGCCTTCGCCTTGCCCTGCGGCAGCCGTTACGACCCGGCACTGACTCTGCTTTCGATCGTTCCCGGCATGCTGGCCAGCATGTTTGCCCTGTCGATCATCAGCCGTCCCAGCCCGGCGGCCAAGCAGTTGATCGAAGCCGGCCTCGCTCTCGGCGCCGGTATTGGCGCCATGCATTACACCGGCATGTTGGGCATGCGGATCGAGGGGAGCATCCGCTACGACCTCGAACTGTTTGTCCTGTCGATCGTCGTCGCGGTGGTTCTGGCCACGCTGGCGCTGTGGATCAAGGTCCGGCTGCGGTTCCTGCCGCCGCGCTGGCGTTCGGCCAGCACCGTCGCCAGCGCCGTCGTCTTGGGGCTGGCGGTGTCGGGAATGCACTACACGGCCATGGCCGCCGCCTATTTCCTGCGGGGCGGCGACAGCATTTTCCAAGGGACCGACCTCACCTCGACGACCCTGGCCTCCGCCGTGCTGGCGCTGACCTGCACCATCAGCGTGGTGACCATCGTCGCGACCATGGCGACGAATCGCTCCCGGGCGTCCTTGGGATACAAGATCAGCGGCCTGCTGATCCTGGGATGGGTGGTCATCGCCTGGATGAGTACGGACCTTTACTATCGGTCTCGCGGCCAGGAAACCTACCAATCCGAAGTCAGTTTGGCCAACGAGCAGGCGGTCACCGTTGCCGACCGCATTCGCGATAGCATCATCTGGCTGCAAGCGGTCCCTTTGGTGTTGGCGCAAGACCAATCGATTCATGATGGTCTTCGGCAATTCGGCGCCGCGGTCGAGCCGTCGCCGCTGTCTTACGACGACCGCAAACGGCGCTGGGAAGAGGATGGTGGCCTGCGCCGGCTGGACCAGTTCCTCAATCTTGCCGTAACCAGCTATCCGGCGGACGTCATCTGGGTGGTGAACGCGGCCGGGGATTGCGTTGCCGCCAGCAATGTCGATGGGCCGGAGAGTTTCGTCGGCACCAACTTCAAAGATCGCGCCTATTTCCAGCAGGCGCAAGCCGGCGGACCTGGACACCAATATGCGGTGGGGCGGGTCAGCGGCGTCGCCGGTCTGTTCTATTCCTACCCGGTGAGCGATGGCGGCCGGTTCATCGGGGCGGTGGTCGTCAAACGGAATATCTCCAACTTCGCCCGTTGGGTCCGCCAGGCCAACGCATTCCTCGCCGACGTCAATGGCGTCATCGTCCTTGCCGGCGATGCGACCTTGCCCCAGCGCGCCCTTCCGAACGGGCGGGTGTTGCGGATGAGCGATGCCGACCGCCTGTCGCTTTACAATCGCAGCCGCTTCGAGCCGCTTCCGGTGCGGCCGTGGGGGGAGAGCCGGTATCCCGAACTGGTCCGGTTCGGCGACGATGGCCAGCCGATGGTCCTGACCTCGACGGCATTGCTGGAGGACGGCATCATCGTCTATGTCCCCCGCTCGCTGCGGGCCCTGTTCCGCATCGAGGGGGAACGCTACTGGCTGTTCACCCTGTTGTCGGTGGCCGGGGCGATGGTGATCGTGACCGTCGTCGCCGTCGTCCTCTATCTGGGGGCGATCCGTCAGGCCAAGGAGGCCGCCGAGACGGCGTCGCGCGCCAAGTCGGAGTTCCTGGCGACGATGAGCCATGAGATCCGCACCCCGATGAATGGCGTTATTGGCATGAACGAATTGCTGCTGCACACGGATCTGAGTGAAGAGCAGCGAAGATATGCCCAGATTGCGCAAAGCAGCAGCCATTCTCTCCTGAATATCATCAATGATATATTAGACTATTCTAAGGTGGAGGCTGGGAAGATTAGCCTTGAGGCCGTCGAGTTTGATTTGCGGATGTTGCTAGAAAGCATCGCAGATGTGCTGTCGGTCGGGGCAGAAGAAAAAGACCTTGAACTCGTCTGTGTAGTCTTGCCCGAGGTGCCGACGCAGTTGCGCGGCGATCCCGGCCGCCTTCGACAGGTCCTTCTCAACCTTGCGGGCAATGCCATCAAATTCACCAGCCGGGGCGAAGTGTCGATCCGCGTGCTCGGCAAGGCGGTCGAGGGCGGCTGGGCGCAACTGCATTTCGAGATCACCGATTCCGGCATCGGCATCGCCCCCGACAAGGTGGGCGAGCTGTTCACGCCGTTCACCCAAGCCGATTCCTCGACCACCCGCAAATACGGCGGCACCGGCCTTGGGCTGGCGATCTCCAAACGGCTGGTCGAGCTGATGGGGGGGCAGATCGGCTCGGCCAGCGAACTCGGCAAAGGCTCGATCTTCTGGTTCGACCTGCGGCTGGAAACCGGCCAGGCGGCGCCGCAAGCGCCGCCTGCGCCCTCGTTGGCGGGACGGCGGGTCCTGATCGTCGACGACAACGCCACCAGCCGCGTCGTCCTCACCGTCCTGCTCGAGGACTTGGGATCCGTGGTGCTCAGCGCCGCCGACGCGACGGCGGCGCTCGCCCTTCTGCGGGCCGAATACCGGGACGGCCGCCGCATCGATGCCGCCATCATCGATTCGGCCATGCCGCAAACCGACGGCCCAGCCCTGGGCCGCCTGATCAGGGCTGAACCCGAATGGCGCGCCATACCCTTGGTCATGCTGAGCGCCAACGCCAATCCGGGCGAGGCGGGGCGGGCCCGGGACCGAGGGTTCGCAGCCCATCTGGCCAAGCCCATAAAGGCCAGCGAGTTCACCCGCTGCCTGGAGACCTTGTTCGGGGTCGGTGGCCAGGAGCTGCCGCCGCCTCGCCTGCCGGGGCTCGGCGCGGTCGAGCGGCCGGCCAGGATCCTGCTGGCCGAAGACAATCTGATCAATCAGCAGCTGACCGTTCGCCTCCTGGAGAAGCTGGGTCATAGCGTCGACGTCGCCGGCAATGGCCGCATCGCCCTCGATGCATTGACCCGGCTGCCTTACGACCTGGTCCTGATGGATTGCCAGATGCCCGAGCTCGACGGATACGAAGCGACCCGGGCCATCCGTTCGCCGCAATCGACGGTCCTCGATCGGACGATTCCGATCATTGCGATGACCGCCAATGCCATGCCGGGGGATCGCGAAAAGGTTCTCGAGGCCGGCATGGACGACTATATGGCCAAGCCCATCGAACCCAAGAAGCTTGCCACCACCATCCAGCGCTGGTTGCGCGACCGGCCGCTGGCAGCGCCGCCCGAGGCTGGTGCGGATCTTCGGACAACCGTCCCGGCAAGCGAGGCGTAGGCGGGTCCGGTTGGCACAAATCCAGCCGCACACCTCCGCCTTTGCATCCGTCCGCCGGATGCGCTATACGAACCGTTCCGCCCCGCCGGATCCCGGCGGATCGCGTCCAGCGCACCCGTAGCTCAGCTGGATAGAGCGCTGCCCTCCGAAGGCAGAGGTCGTGAGTTCGAATCTCGCCGGGTGCACCATTTTTCTGAAGATCACGTCGTCTGCGGAAGCATGGCGGAAGCGCCGGGCGGCAAATTCGGGTAAGATCGGGTGCTGTCGGACCCGAATGGCGGACCTCTGCTACGAGGCGTCTTTCGCGGGTTTCCTCGGCTTGGGTTCCGGCCGCGGCTGCAAACGCTCAAAGCGCCGCTGGAAGCTGACAAAATGGCTGTCGGCCTCCACCCGGTCCATTGAACCGTCCGTCAAGGCGCGGTGGCACGGCTTGCAGATCAGCCACGCGTGCTTCGCGCTGGGGAGCTGGTTGGAGAAGAAATGGTCGAACTCGGCATCGACGACGGAGCCGTCAGGCGCGACCACCTCGACCAGTCCGCAGCATGGGCAATGCCGACCGAACTTGATGACGGCAGCGACGATCGCCGCTTTGGTCTTCGAGAGGATAGGGCGTCGCTGCGGAAGATTCCTTTCCAGGCTGGCCACCCGGCCGGTCAGCGTGTGCAGTCCATCCATGATGGGCGCAATAATCTGCTTGGTTTGGTCGGTCAGGCGCTCGAAGTCTTGTTCGGTGAGTGATACCGTCCCGGCGGGGACGAGCTTGCCCTCCATCCGGTCACGAACGACGGTGAGACACCAAACGTGGAATTCGGGGCTGAGATACTCGGCGTAGGCGGCGCCAATCAGCCAATGGGCCTCGGTGTAGGGCGCGGCGTCGCCGCCCGCTTCGGACAACCCTCGTAAGCCCTTGAAATTCCCCATCATGTGAATTTCCCATGATGAGGGTTTTCGCCAAAAACTTGATGATCCGCTTGGCGTCGGCGGAACGCAGCCATGCGGTCGGCTGACGAGATGGATCTGCCCCGTCCGCCTTCCACATGTCAGTCAGGTTCAGACGGTCGTCCTCGGCGCGGATCACGGCGCCCCGATATTCGAATGTGGTCGTGACCATTACCGTCCTTGTCCCTTTCCGGGCGCCGAGCGATGTCGCCCGTCCCCTTCTTTCCCGTGTTGTCCCAATCCATCCCCGCCCGCGCCAACTGTTCTCGCCGCCTCCGCTGTCGTTGAGACTTCCGGCGGTCGGGGATACTCGCTCGTGGATCGGTACTTGCCTGTGATCTTTTGCCGCGCCCAGGCGTCCAGATCGGCGGGCAAATACTGCACGCGTCGCCCCGCACGATTATAGAGGGGGCCCTCCCCGTTCCATGCGAGCTTCGCCAGCGTGGATGGCTTGTAGGACAGCCCCCATTTCTCGGCCAAGTAGCGGCTGGCCTCCTTCCGGTTCATCCGTGGTCCGTATGCCATAACGACCGCCTCCTTCCCCCGGAGCCGCGATCGCTCCCCATGAGGATCGGCCGCCCCGAAGAAACGCCGCGAGACTTCGAACCCCGGCGAACCACGCGAGCGATGGCCAGGCCAGTCAGCGGCTTTGGATGTCCCACAAGATGATGCCGCCCGGCCAGCCGTTCAAGGTTACGATAAATAAAATACGCACAGTCTGTCCCGATACCGCCCAATGTTGACAATATAGCGTCCGCATAGGCCGCGCGTCCGCGGACACATGTCCGCAAATATTGGCATGTGAATGTGATGTTAGCTTTTCCATTACTGTCGACTGATGAGCCATCATGAGATGGAATCTATCCTTTGCAGGCTTTCTGTCAAAGCAATCGTCAAGGAATCGTGCGGCAGCCCGGACATCCCGCCGAAGCCCTCCGCATGTCCGGCCCCGTCGATCGCCTTCAAAGATGCGGACCCGCACGTCCGGTCCCGCCCGTCCGGTCCCGCCCGGATATGACGACAGTCCTAACGACCGATAGCCGTAGCGGGCATAGGATATGTCGATCTTTGGAGGTGGGCGATGAACGCCAGAGTTCTTGGACGAATGGCTCCGGTCGCCTTGTCGGCGCTGCTGATCGCGTGCGCTCCCTCGCCGGTGTCGGCACAGGATGGACGCGCCGCGATTGTCGCATCGGCGGACGCACCGGCCCCGACGCCCCTTTCGCCCGAGGCGAAGGAGCACATTCGCCTCTTCAGCGCCCAATTCCCCTGGTTCGACCTGCATGGCAGGGATCCCGATTCCCAGGCCGTCCTGCGGCTGGACAACAAGGTGGCGGCCGATGGTTTCGATCCGGCGAGCGCCGCTTATTGGGATGAATTGGAACTGCGGATGCGTCGCCAATTGCCGTGGCGCTTCGTCGGACGCGATTCGCGGCAGGCCGAACCGGCCCGCGCGAACGCAACGCCGCCGCCTGCGGTGGCCCAGCCTCCGGGCGATCCGATCGGAACCGCGCTGGCGCAGTACAAATTAGCCTGGGACGCCTGCGATGCGCTGTATTCGCGCAAAAAGATAAAGACACATGTCGCGTTCGCAAACTGCGCCGACGCGAACCTCATAGGAAGCATGGCGGCGGCTGGCTGGCCATATATGGACGTATTGTACGCATTGGTCTCACAACATCTGACGGTCGCGGAAAAGGCCGACAAGAGGCAGATATCCGGCGCCGAATTCGGCGCGGAGAACGAGAGGCTGTGGAGCGTGGCCAACGCGGAGGTCCAGCGGCGCGATCTCGCAAACGCCCGGGCACGGGCCAACTCCGATGCCGCGGCCAGGGCGGCGGCGGCCCAGGAGCGGACGGCCGCGGCAGCGGAAGCCGCTGCGCTCGCCCAGTCCGACATGGCGGCGCAGATCCAGGCGCAGGCGGCGGCCCAGGCCGACGCGGAACGGAGGGCGGCACTTCTCCGCTTCTCGGCGGGAATGCTGCGGCCGCCGGGCGGCGCCGGTGGTTTCGGCGCTTCGCTGCAAAATGGCCTCAATGCGGCGGCGGGCATTCCGGCCCCGGTCAGGACGGTATGTGAGCGGAACGGTAACGAGGTCTCCTGCGTGTCCCAATAACCATCGGCGATAGCGGGGCACGCGCAGCCGATCCTGGGGGATCACCACCATCGGCGATCCGCCGCCGGACCAGCTCGTCCAATTCGCGTCCGAACAGGACGACCTGCACCGGGACGATGCCGCGCCGCCTGCGGGCGCGATGGCGCCGGACGCGTTCGGCCGAGGCGGTCAGCGCCCGCGCCTTGCCTCCGATTCCCTTGGCGAGAACAACCGCAAAGAAGATACAATCACCAATCTAATTAGCCAATTCGCTTGGCTGGACCACGTGGGCCTGGGGCAATCGCCCCCGCGACAGGATGGCATTGCCCACACTCGGGTGGGGGGTCTTTCCTGCGCGACATCGGGCCATTTCGCTGGCCGCCCGCGGCGTCGGAGGCGCCAGCGTTTGTCCGGACGCCAATGCCCAGACATTTGATCGGCCGAAGAGGTTCGCCCACCGCAAGGTCGAGCCGCTATTTCGGGGCCAGTTCCAGGTAGCCGAATAGGGCCCACGCGATATCTATGCAGACAGCCATGCCAAAGTTTTCAAAGAAACTGCCGGGCTTTTCTCGCGAGCGGGCATATCCCCAAAAGAAACACGCTATGAGGCCGTAGCCAAAATCGGCATAGGTCAATCTATATCGCTCGGCTTTTGCGTGAGCGGCAAATTGCCCCCGGGTGTAGATTTTCCCGGTCCGCCCGTCTTTCCACGATTCCGCCACGTCGCGGCAATCATCGCCAACACCGGTATCGCGGCACACCTCGCGAGACGAAAGCATCTCATGCTTCCGGACATCGAACGATTCGTTCGGCAGCCAGTCATATGAAAGCAATCCGGTGACGATCGGCAGGACGAAGAACACCGTCCAGAACGCCTTTTCGATGCGGCGGAAGGGGGGCCAGGGCGTGGCGTTTCGCGGCATCACGCACCTCGTGATCCGACGGCAGGCGCATCAAACGTCCGCAGCTTCCCGATCAGCCACGGGATGTCCTGCTGCCATTCGATCCGCTGTTCGGCATTGTCGCGCCGGGTGGCCACCCAGGAAAGGGCCTGGCTCACGTCATAGAGGTTAGACGCCGTCCGCGGTGCCCCGGGCACCGCCCCGACGATGCGGACGCTCTTTTCCGAGGGCTTCCCGGGGGCGAACGGGTCCGCGGGCTCCACGTCGTTGCCCGTCGCGCAGATGCCGATGACCCTGGTCGCGGCCTTCTTGCCCCACCGGACGGCGACGACGTCGTCCGCCCAGTCGATGACCATCCCCGGAATCACCTCATGTTCATACCAAACCCTTAGCCGCCTCTTCTCGGAATCCGCCTTTATGGCGCCTGATCGGATCACGTCGGCGATGCAAGTAAGGTCCAGGTTCTCGTCGTGGATATCCTTGATCTCCACAACCGACTTGCCGATCACAAGGCCATTCGAGCAGACCAGCCGAAACCAACCCAGGAGCACCTTCAGCCGACTTGTCCCGTCGACCGAATTGAACGCCTCTATCCTGAGCTTGAGCGGATAACCGTCGCCGGGGATAAAATTGAACATGCGCGGAAAATAGACTCGCAGGTTCATCCATTCGCCGAAATCGGAAAGACCGACCTCGCATTTCAAGTCCGCGACCTCGATCCCCGCTTTGCCCATGCCGTCGAGACAGAGCTTGCCGACCGTCTCATGCTGGACCAGCGCGTAGCTGTTCGAGACGACGCCGACCGGCATGGCCCGCTCGGTCGGATTCAGCGGCAGCCGCACCACCGACTTCAGGAATGGATTGGCGGGCGCGTCGGCCTCCGTCGCAAAGGCCCTGAGTTCGAACGCCGGAATCATGGTGCGCACCTGGTCCCAGGTGCCGCCGAAATACCGCACGTCGCGGGCGCGCCGACGGGCAGCCTCGGGCAGAATGTTTGCCGCTGTCATCGTCCCCTCCAGAAGGGAGCGTCCCTGAGCGATTGGAACGGCTGCGTCCGGTCCCTACGCCTGCTGTTTCGGACACAGCGCGCGCGACGATCATATCACGCCTGTTTTTCGCCAGGCAGAATTCGCGCGCCATGTCTCCGCCTTAGCGGCAAGGCGTTGCGGTCGATCAATCATCCGACTGCAATCGCTGGGGTGCGATTGAGATTGACGTGTCGACATCAGGCGCCTTTGCTTCCTCGGTCGAAGGTTCGCCACGGTAACGGGGTTGCTTCGGAATGCCTCAGGCTTCAAGGGACAACAAAATTGGCCTCGGAGCGCGTGTCGCCGGATTTCTCCGTGAGCGATATTCGGACAACTGCGCGAAGAAAATTGCCGGAGAGTTCAGGGTTTCCGTCGGCACTGCCAAACGATGGTTGCGGGGGATTACCCCGACAACTGCGATCATCGAGGAAATGGCCAGCCGATGGGGCATTCCCTTTGTCACAGTCGCCTTCGCCGACTACATCGTCGCCGCCGATGAGGATGCGCTGGAGATCGTCAAATACATGAAGGAAGAACAGGAATCGTCGCGCCTCCGAGGTGCCCTGTATCCGGACCCTTCGACACTACGACCCGAAGATATCCTGAAGATCACCACCACCGATGACGGGATGGAGACCACCATCGTTACCAAGGCCGGAATGGAGATCACCATCATCAGGGGTGATTGTCGCTTCGAGGCGAGTCCCGCTGATGAAGGGCGGCTGAGAGAAGACGATCCGAGCATCGGACCTCGATTCGCAATACGTGCCGATCCCGATTGGCTTCCGGCCCTTTCCCGGTTGCTCCAGAAGATTTCGGCGGCGCGTCCTTGGTATCGAAAACTCTGGTAGGTCAATTTGACCGTCAGTTCCGACACAGAAGCCACCGTATCGATCTCGCTCATCTACATCGCTGGCCTGCAACCAATCGCCCTCGGTTAAGGTAACGCCGTTACCGGAGCACCTTGCTGAGCAACGTCCCGACGGCCTCGGCGATGGCGCGTCGGTCGTCGCGGCATTCGGCGGCCAGCAGTCGCCGCCTGACCAGCTCGTCCAATTCGCGTTCGAACAGGACGACCTGCACCGGGACGAGGCCGCGCCGCCTGCGGGCGCGATGGCGCCGGACGCGTTCGGCCGAGGTGGTCATCGCCCGCGCCTTTCCTCCGCCAAGCTCCTCAGGTGCTTCAGGAACTGTTCCCGGACCGAGGCGACGGCATCGCGGTTGCCGCGGTCGCAAGCGTCGAGCCAGCCGAGTTCGATCAGTCCGTCGTGAAGGCACGGGTTGTCCAGGCCATCGGCGGAATAGGCGTCGATCAGCAGGCACGTGACCCGATGCACCGTGGCCTGGCGGGCGGCCACTTCCGGGTCGGCCTTCACCGGCATGGTCTCTTCGAGTTTCGTGATGCGGGTCCTGATCGTCATCGGTGTTTCTCCAGGTCGGCGAGACGGCGCTCGATTTCCACGGTTTCGATCGCCTTCCGCCTCGTCTCCAGCAATCCGGCGACGGCGGCCCCTTCGTCCGGCGTCAGGTCGCCGATCGCGACGGCGGCGATCACCGCTCCCTGGGCCTTGGCGACATCCTCGGCGGTCTCGGCGGCGGCAAGGGCGAACACCACCGGCCTGCCTTTCCGGGGCGGGGCGATGCGCTCGAGGACCAGGCGTGCCGCAGTCATGTCGCCTCCCTTGGCGGCGGCGATCACGGCCCGCACCACGGCTTCGACATCGCCCTCCATCAACTGCTCGGCCATCAGCGTGGCTCGGTGGCGCGCACCCGGGGGCTTGCCGGGGTTGCCCGGAGGGAACGGCCGCCCCCGCGTATTGGCGGCGCTTTTACGCGGCGCGTCACTCATCAGGGCGTCCTTCCCCATCGGTCGTCCGTTCCTTCAGATCCCAGGCCAGGGCGGCCTCGTCTGTCCGGCGGTCGCGCCGATAGTAGGTCTGGCGGATCCCGGAGCGGGTCTCGATCACCGCCCGGTCCCCGGTCAGCGCCAGGAGCCTGTCGCCGTTCAGCAGCCACAGCAGCCCGGTCCGGTCGACGCGGGCGGACGGCGCGCGACGGTCCGCCCCGAACAGGTCCAGCGGCCCCCAGCCCAGCGCGGCGGCCTTGTCGGCCCATCCGGCGTCGAGGAACAGGCCGCAGTCGTCGACGAACTGGCGCCAGCGCCGGGGCGGCACGTCTCCGGGAGCCCGGGCGCCGTCCAGCCTGGCGAAGCCCTCGGCCCAGGCCCGCGGCACCTTGGCGCCGTATTCGACGATGGCTGCACGTTCCTCAAAATCCCCGATCGTAGGTTCGCCTGCGGCGAGCGCCGCCAGGATGACCGGCTTGTTCGTCCGCAGCCTGTCCAACAGGTCGGCGGGCGGCGCAGTGGGAGCCTTGAGCTTTAATTGGTTGCCTTCTGCATGGATCGTGAGGCCGAAGCACTGGGCCTCGGCCAAGAGGTCATACGCGACACTCATAGGTCCGCCTCCCACGCGTCCGCGGCGACCTCGGGCATCCGTTCATCCGAATTCAAGTTCGAGAAGACGTCCGCAGTTCCCGTCGACGGCATAGGAGGCATAGGGGGCATAGGGAGTGAGCCGTCCCCATGGATCCTATGGGTCCTATGCTCCTGACCCCAGGACTGCTGATTTTCGCATTCAATCCTTTGGAGCCGATAGGTGTCGGGTGTCCACTTGCCGGGAGACAGGCAATGCTCCAGGACGAACCCGGCCACCCGCGTACCGGAGAGCTTCCGGACGTGTGCCGCGAGAAACTGGCGGCCACGGTTCTGGGGGTCGGCAACGGCGCGGACATCATCATGCAATTCGGCGACGGCGAGCGGCGCATTTCCATGGTGCTGCCACCAAATGCCGAAAAGGTCGGCGATGGCGCGGCGCCGGGGATCGTCGGTCTTTGCCGCCGCGACGCGGATGGCTGGATCGGCGCAACCCAAAGTCAGGAGCGGATCCCTGCACCACCGACCCCACGCCCCGAAACTGCCAAGCGGCCGTCCGACGATCAAATCGGCGGAATTTTGCCGTCCCCACCGCCAAATGGTCAGAACCGCCTGCAACATCTCGCCACGACGGGCCAGCAATTCCGCCACCAGGTCGCCCTTGAATGGTCTGGCCTCCGGATCCTCAAGTTTGGCGTCCAGTTCCACGATCAGGAATCTGCGGGTCAAGTCTTCGGAGAGGGCGAGCCCGTTCCCCGTCACGGCGACGAAGGCGGTGGGGTTCAATAGGACAGTCTCCGATCGCCCCAACGGACGGACCGCCGCCGGTCGTTCCGTAATCGCGCTCGCCAAGACATCGGACTTGAGCGTAACGCCGTTACAATTATCGAGGAAAAGAACTGGCTCGGCCCCGATTAACGCCGCAGTGATCCGCTTGTCCAGTTCCTCGGCCGCTCCGCCGGAGGTTATGGCCCGGGGAGCCGTTCCGTTGGCGATGGCGCACCAAGCCCGGACGAGCAACCCCTTGCCGGTCCCCGCCCCCGACACCGACGGCCCTTTCACCACAGCCCCGGGGGCAAGCGGCAGCGATGATCGGCAAACGGAGGTCATCAGGGCGACCAGGGCGGCCGATTCGTCGCCTTGGGCGGGTCGGGCAATGTCGACCACATCGACACCGAGGCCGCTGTCGAATACACGGAGGGAATCGGCGAAGGAGAAGGTTCGGAAGGCCCTCCGGAGCACGAGCAGCGCCTGCTCCGCCCCGGATTTTGTTGGATTGGCAGGCACCGTGACGGTAGGCATCCGCTCACACCACATGCGGGTGCGCGGGTCGTAGCCGTCGGTTACGTGAATGCTCGCATCCTCGGACAGCAGGGGCGCCGTCGCGATCCCGTCGAGCGGCCGCAATCCCCAGCCGCGAAGATCGAGGCAAAGTTTGGCCGCCCGGTCGGGCAACGTGATGAATTCCTGGCCGAGGCTTCCGTCGGGAAACTCCCGCCAGCGCCACGGCCGCGCCACCGCGTGAATCTCGTTGACGACGCCTTCGATTTTCAACGGAGCCGACACTTGTCCGCCCCGCTGTTCGTCAAGTTCCAGCCTTGCCGGGCCGCCGCGGTCGAATAGCCTCGGCCTGGTGGCCAACAGGGCGGCGACTTCCCGTGCCGTCCAGGGCAGATCATCGCGGCGCACCTCGAGGTGTATCCTGCCGTCTGCATCGGGGGTGGTGGCGCCACCCGCAGCCAACGCTTGCGCGGTTCTTCGCTGGGCGGCCTTGATCTCGGCGCGCAGGGTCCGGACGCCAATCCCGATTTCCGCCGCCTCTCCTTTCATCCGTCGTTCGCGGACCACCGGCGGCAGTTCGGCGAGACGTTCGGCCACGGCCCGGACTACGTCGAGGTCGGCTAAGGATGCCGCGTCCAACGGAACGTTGCCGCACTGATTGCCCTCATCACCCGTTGTTTCCGACGGGATCTTCGAGGACTTTCCGAGGACGGCGACGGACGCGGCGACTGGGGCCTCGGCAATCGGCGGGGGCACATCCGGAGGCCATGGCGCGACATGGGTCCGCGTCCAGGCGATCAGGTCGGCCGACAGCCTGGCCCGCTTTCCCCCGTCGACCAGCGCATCCGCCGTTTCGCCGCGATGCTCCGCCCAGTCGGCCAAGTCGAATCCGTCGGCGGCGAATCCGGACACGTCGACCAGCTTGATCTCGCGGCAATGCGGGGCCAGCAGGCTGGCGATCTCGATGATGGCCAACGTGCCAGGCTGTTCGGCATAGGGCATTTCCTGCCCCGCTTGCGGGTGTCCATCCGGATAGCATTTGCGGTCGCGGTCCGGCCATAACAGGATGCGGCGTCCGAACAGCGGTGACCAGTCGGCCGCAGCAACCGCCTTGCAGCCGCCCGGCCAGGAGACCACCACGTATTTCTGCAAGAGAATCTGGGCGGCGTCGGCGGTCTTGCAGCCCTCGACAACCAGGACCGGCGCTTCGGGCCGCGCCGCCAGCTTGTCCAGGCCGTAGAGCGGGCGTTGTTTGGCGAAGGACTGCCAGACCCATCCCTGCCGGGTGTAGACCTGCGGCAGGATTTCCTTAGGCCTACTCGGCGGCTCGAAGCGGACGTCGTAGCCGAGCAACGCACCGGCAGCATCGCGATAAGCCCATCGGGCAGTCGGCGCGCCATGGCGGGAATGACGGTCGGACGGAGGCGGCGCGTCAACCGGGACGGGAACGATCGGTTGGGGCTCGGGCGATGGAGAGCCGCGCAACGTGTGCCGACTGCCGTTGTGTGGAGGCGGGAAGCTGCTAGCAATCTCGGCGGGGTCCAGCGGACGGAACGGGTACTGGTCGGAGCAGAGCGCGGCATCAGCCATGATCGATCCCCAGCATGTCGGCCAGCCGACGGGCGGCGTCGGCTTGGCCGATGTCGGCGAGGTAGGCGGCAAGAGAAATGATGTCTCCGCCTTTGTCGCCGCTGGCAAAGTCCGCCCATCGCCCGGTGGTGAGATTAATGCGGAAACTCCCCGGTCGGCGGTCAACGCGGCGTGGGTTGCGGACGGTCCATTCGCGACCCTCCAGGCGCCCGTCAGGGAGCCAGCGGGCCAGCAGCGCAGGCAAGGCGGCCAGTGCTACGCGGTTGATCGCATCGAAGTCGATATTCGCGGTCATTCCGTCCCCTCGCCGAGGTCGGACGTACTCCGCCGAAGGGGGGAAATAATCGATTGCGCCCAAAGGTCAAGCTCAGGTTCTGGATAAAGTGGGACGCGGCCAGCATGTTCAAATCTTGGCCCGCCTCCGATAGACGCGAGCTTTGCCAATGTAGTTGATTTGCGGTCTATTCCCCATTTTTCCTTGAGATAGATGCTGGCGTCGACACGCCGATAGCGGCGATATTGAGAAGGATGCATTTTTATCCTCTACGGCTGCCGGAATATTCCGGCGGTTGATGTAGAAGGACATATTGCACCCTCTGAATTTTGGAAAAAGGTCTTGGCAAACTTGGAAAAACAAAGTTTCCAAGGTTAGGCGTCGATCACCTGCTTTCCCGGTTTCCGTCGTTTTTCGGCGAATTCGGATTCGTCAAGGACATCCCGGATAACATTCTTCTCGGCAGCTTTGGTGAAGGCCGCCCTGATGCTCTTCCGAATCAACTTTTCTGCCTCAGCAATGTTCGGGCGTTTTCCGTCTTCGTAGACTTGACTCGCGAAGCCCCATACTTCCTCTTTGGTCGGTCGTCTATTTGCCCGGGGATGATTAACCGCAGGGATAAGAATCGAATCGGCGGTCGTCTGACTACCTTTGGCGCCGTCGGCCTGTCGATCCTTCTGTCGCCAGTACCAGTCATAGACGAAAGTAGAGAAAATCGGACCGACGACTTCGTCTGTGAAATACCAAGGGAGATCGGATGCCACCTGACTGTCCGGGGCGCGCTGCTCGCAATCCACGACAAGCCATTGGAATGCTGATTCGCAGCCCGCGGCCGTCCATTGCGCAGGATCGCCAGGGGGGACGACAAGCATACGTTGAACGATTAAGCCTCCGTCCGGGGTCGGTTCGGGCTGCCCTGTCGTTTCAAGAAGAAAGTCGCCGGGATAGCCCAATCCTTCGGATCGTCCGAAGAGTGCGCGGAGAACCCGAAGACGATCGGGTTCGCGATCATCTCGACGGTCGTCGCTCCAAAAGGCTCTCGCGAGTTCCAACGACGGTGGTCTAGACATCGTGCCTCCGTGGGCGGCCGCACGGAGCGTCGATAGGGAAGCCCGATAAATACGGGCCGTCGCCGCATCCCCGCCGATCAAGAAAGCTCATGCTTGTCTTGGAGGTTTCCATCGGTGTCAGCCCGCATTCTGCTTGCCGGTCGAGAAATCGTAGACCTTGGCGCTGACCACCTTCCCTTCCATGGCCTCAGAGATGTAATCGGCGATCCGGTCCGCCGCCGCCAGCAAGGTGGCATCCACATGGTGGATGTATCGGCCTGTCGCCGACCCCAGCGCGTGTCCGATGCAGGCGGCGATCGTGATCTCGGTCATCCCGAGATCGCCCCCCACGCTCGCATAGGCGTGCCGGAGCCCGTGCATCGTCAGGCCAGGCGGAAGCGGCGCGAGTTCCTCGCCCTTCTCCTCGGCTTCGGCGATCACCTCCGCAACGAGGGCCATCAGTCGTTCCCAGGCTTGGGGCAGCGCCGTGAAATGGGTTCCCGGCTTGGCGACGCCCGGTAGGACGAAGGGGTTGTTCTTCACGCGCCGCTCCTCGCGCAGGGACTTCAGCAGTTCGGCGACTTTGCGACCGACCGGCCGCACGCTCTTTCCGGTCTTGGTGTCGGACAGCCGCAGGCACCCGCCATCCAAATCCACGTCGTCCCACCTCAGCTCGATGATCTCCGAGCGCCGACACCCGGTCAGGGAGATCAGCCGGATGCCCACCGGGCCTTGCCAGTTCTCCGCGCGCTCCTCCGCCTTCGCCAATGCCAGGGCCAAGGTCCGGTACTGCTCGGGGGAGAGGCGTACCTTCCGCTTATTGTCCGCCGGGCGCGGAACCCCGTGGACCGGATTGACCTGTATGATGCCCTCGTTGACGGCGTAGGTGAGGATGCCGCCGAGCAGGCCGACCGTCCGGGACGCCGTGCCCGGCCCGCCCGTCACGATCGCGCGGCCGCGCCGCTTCGTCTTGACGTCCGCCGCGGTCTTCCCGCTGGTCACGTCGCGCTGGAACTTGACGATGTCCGGCGGGGTCAGATCGCGGACCTTCCGGTTTCCCAAAAGCGGGACGATGTGGCGGTCGATCCGGCCTTCGTCGGTGCCGATGGTCGACGCCTTCTTGGTGAGGCCGCGCCTTCCGACCAGCGTTCCGTCCTTGGCGGCCTTGAGGTACCGCGTGCAAAGCTGGCGGACCGTCAGCGCGTTGCGGTCCAGGATCTTGTCCTCGGCCGGGTTTTCCCCATCGGCGATCTTGCCGAAGAGCACCATCGCCTTCTCACGGGCCTGCTCGGCGGTCACGCGCCCGTGGAAGCCGATCGTCACCCGGCGGGTCCGCCCATCCGCGCGATATTGCACCAGGTAGCTGCGCTTGCCCGAGGCGAACACCCGAAGGCCGAAGCCGGGCAACTCGTCATCCCAGAGGAAGGTGTCTCGCCCTTCCGGTTTCGCCGCCTCGACCACCTTCTTCGTCAACTTGGTCTGTTTGGCCATCATCCATCTCCCGTCCGGGCCGCCCTGCGGAAGCCCAGCGGAAGCGCCCGGAAGCATGCGGAAGCAAATTCAAGTGATCCGCATCAAGCACCGTTGCCCTCAAGTTAACAACTTACACACTGGATATCAAGTGGTTGGTATGACTCGGTGAGCATGCGGAAGCACGGGTAAGAAATTGACGACTGCCCTCCGAAGGCAGAGGTCATGAGTTCGAATCTCGCCGGGTGCACCAAACTTCCGCCGACCACCATGCGTCGGGTGCGTTCGCCGACGGCCATCAATCGCGGCTCGCCACCTTCGAAATCATGCCGCCGAGACTCGTGGCTCCGGAACAGGCCGGCCATCTTCCCTGGCGGCCTCAATCCAGCGGGCAATGGCATCTTGCACCGCCTCGGCGGTCGAACAGCAGGCCTCGGCAACCCGCGAGATCACCCGCAACACGCAACAGGCGGCGCACGGCACCGACGAGGTTTCGCGCAACAACAACGGCGTCAGCACGGCGGCGGCGGATACCGGCCAGGCCGCCAAGCGGGTCCTGTCCTCTTCCGGTGAACTCGACCACCAGACCAATGCCTTGCGTGCCCGGATCGACCGCTTCCTGGCCGGCATCCGCGCCGCCTGAACGCGGCTTGCGATCGGCCGGGATCAGGCATCCCGCTCTAGTAAATCCGTCGACCCTTGATTTGGGTCACGAAGCCATCCCGGTCGACGACGACGCGCGGCGGGGCGGAGGCGGCGGGGGAAGAACCCGAAGGCAGGGCGGCGGGCGCCGCCGCCTTTTCGGCCGGTTCGTCGACAGCGACCTTTGCCGGCTCCAGCTCCAGCTCCGGCTGTGGCTCCAACTCCAGCTGTGGCCGTGGCTCCGGCGCGGGGTCTTGGCGGACGGTCGGCGAATTCTTGACGGGAACGGGGGCTGCCGCTGCAGCACTTGGCGATGGCTCGCTGCGTCGCGTCACATGGACCACCTGGACGCCATGCATTCGATTGGCCTTGCGCTGCATGGTCGGTTTTTCGCTGCTTACGCGGGACTCAGACCTCAGCCAGCCTTCCCCCGCGGCAGGGGGGGCGACGGCGGCCGGCTGCGTCATTGTGTCGTCGCTCGGCTTGAACTCTACCAGGCACCAGCTCTTGCCGGCTTCGCTGAGGGCAAGATGGTCCGTGGTGCGGCAAACCAACCTTGCAGCCAAGAGTGAGCGGACCAGCCGCTCGATGGCGGCAGGATCGACGTCGAAGGTCGATGCCAAGGTCGCGAGAGACGTTTCCCCGCCTTGCAGATACAGGAATTTCAGGGCCGAACGTCCCGTCAGAACAGGCGCCATGTGCAATTATGTCTTCGAGGGAATGAATGAGCCCACACAATTGGCGACGAATCCCCCGAGTGCAAGCGGAATTCGACAGGATGGCCGCCTGGCGCGCAGATGAATCGTGCCGCCGTCGGGCGGCAAGACCCCCGGAGGCGTTCGCCAAACCAAAAATCTGCCTCGGCGCCCTGACGGCGGCCGTGCAAAAGTGACGACGGGCTAGCCCGCATTTCTCGCACTCTTTAGGTGCATCGGGGCTCTGAATCGGCGAAAATACTTCTGCAACAAAGACTTAACGCAATGCAGAGGAGTTCCCCGATGCCAACAGAGTGTATCTCGGATCTGTTTGGATTTGCAC
>CAIOJO010000450.1 GCA_903858635.1 uncultured Telmatospirillum sp.
GGTTCCGGCGGGTACGCTTTGCCATGGTATTCTCCCCTGATGCGCGGCATCGTCGCCGCTCTCAGGCAGAAAATCCACCTATCCCACTGTCCGAATTTCCCAGGCCGGCTCTTTAGCCGCCTTTACTGGTATTCTGGAAAGATTTAGACATCCGTTGTCTGGTTGGTTTCTATTTTTTTGCGGTGCTTTGGGTGCGGCGACTTTTATCGTCGGAACCATCAATCGATTGATGAAAGGACGCGACCTAGCCATTGCTGACGATCGAGGTGTCCGAGTTTCTCCAATGTCAGATCGGGATTTCGTGCCTTGGAAAGAGATAAACGCCTTTGAGCTTGCAGAGCCTGCCGACGGAATTGCGAAGAGGATCATTTCTGTCGAATTCTGCGACGGAACTCGTAGGCGGCTTGCCGAGGACAGAGATTGCAATCTTGACGCCATGATGCAGGCGTTGGAACAACTCAGGCATAGACCTCGGTTGCTATGGAGATAAGCCTCTTTCCCGTTGGCAGCCGCTACCCTCGGAAAGGGCAGGTTTGGGTCATCCGCAGCCCGACGCCGCCGTTCCCCTGACCGTCTCCTATGTGATTGAAGCAGTCACCCGGTGAAGAAGCCGGCAACGTCCCAATAGGGCCAATGAACTAAACCGCTCTCGCGGTAATTTGCGGCGGCTTCTGCCAAGCGCGCAGTAGCCGGCTGGAAGCGTCCTGCCTTGAGATTGAGGGGCTCAGAACCTCACCCAAGACAGGAGCTCCCCATGACCGACGAGGCCATCAGCCCATTGCGCCGGCGCATGATCGAAGAGATGACGATCCGCCATTTCTCGCCCAAGGTCCAGAAGGACTACCTTCGCCACGTCAAGGATTTCGCGGACTTTCTTGGCCGCTCGCTGGACAAGGCGCAGTTCGAGGACGTCCGCCGCTACCAGCTTCATCTGACTGAGAGAGGTGTCTCGGTCACCAGCCGCAACGTGGCGATGACGGCCTTGCGGTTCTTTTACGCGCGGGCGCTCAACCGGCCGCAAGTCACCGATCGGATCGTTTTCGCCCGCGAGCCGAGGAAGCTGCCGGTGGTTCTCAGCCCGGAGGAGATGGGGCGTCTGCTGGCGGCGGCTCCCACCCTCAAGTATCAGGCCGCGCTGAGCGTGGCCTACGCCGGCGGACTCCGTATCTCGGAGGTGGTTTCCCTCAAGGTCGGCGACATCGACTCGCAGCGGATGGTCATCCGCGTCGAGCAGGGCACCTGAACGGCCGGTGCCCCGCCCGGCGGTCGAGGTGGCGGATATCCTCCGTCGCCGCGGCCCGGCTTGGCGTGAAGCCAACGCCGGGCACGTCAGCCTCGGCCAGTTGAAAGTCATGTCGGCAATCGAGCGCTGCCGGACGGCGGCATTGGGCGGCCATGTCGAGCGTTGTCAGGACTGTGGGGAGTTGCGCATCGCCTACAACTCCTGCCGCAACCGGCATTGCCCGAAGTGCCAGGCCATCGCCGCCAAGCAGTGGTTGGCCGAGCGTCAGGCCGAGTTGCTGCCGGTGCCCTATTTCCATGTGGTCTTCACCTTGCCGGCACCGATCGCCGATATCGCCCACCAGAACAAGGCCGTTATCTACGACCTCTTGTTCAAGGCGGCGGCCGAAACGCTGATCACCATCGCCGCCGATTGCAAGCATCTCGGCGCCCGCATCGGGGTGACCGCCGTGCTGCACAGCTGGGGCTCGGCGCTGACCCATCACCCGCACGTCCATGTCATCGTGCCGGGCGGCGGCATTTCACCCGACGGTCAGTGCTGGATCGCCTGCCGGCCGGGCTTCTTCCTTCCCGTCCGGGTGCTGTCGCGTCTCTTTCGCCGCCTCTTTCTGGAGAAGCTGTCCGCCGCCTATGACGGCGGACATCTCCAGTTTTTCGGTGACCGTGCCGACCTCGCCCTGCCGGCAGCCTTCAAGGCCTATCTGGCGCCGCTGCGGCGGGCGGAATGGGTGGTCTATTCCAAACGGCCTTTCGGTGGACCCGAGGCCGTGCTCGCCTACCTGTCCCGCTACACCCATCGGGTCGCCATTTCCAACAGCCGGCTGACCGCCTTCGACGGCGACCGCGTCACCTTCAAATGGAAGGATTATCGAGCCAAGACTGCGGTCCGATACAAGGTCATGACCCTCGACGCCGACGAGTTTATCCGGCGTTTCCTCATCCATGTGCTGCCTGATGGATTCCACCGTATCCGTCATTACGGCCTGTTCGCCAACGGCAACCGCGCCGAGAACATCGGGCGGGCCCGCCGGCTCCTCGGCGTGCCGGACGCCAGTCCCCTCTGCGGCGACGGTGCCGACGGCGGCGAGGAGGACGAGGAATGGAATGTTTGTCCCTGCTGCGGCGGCCGAATGATCGTCATCGAGACCTTCGAGCCCGGCTGCCAACCTCGGGCACAGCTCATCGCACCGAAGGGGATCGACAGCTCGTGATCACAACCGTCTCGTCGCCAACGCCGTTCACCACCCCGTTGCGAAGCCGGCATCCGCCCGGAAACCACGGCCTGCTGCTCGTCGCTTCGGTGAGGGCCTTTCTCGACGAGCACAACACTGGTCGGTCAATACAACAGCCCCCTCGCACGCTCTCGCTTTGCCACCCCACCCGGCATTTCAGCAGTCGTCATGCCTGCCATCCACCTGGCACGCCGAAAACTTCATCAGGCCCGACCGTCAAATCCCCATAGGCCGGCCCCAGCGCCTTCGCCAACCTCCCCGCGGTTTCCTTCCCTGGCGCTTTGCCGACATAGCCCGGCCAGCACAGCCCGGACCCAGCGATCGCCTGGCCGGACTATGTCGGCAAACCCTCAACACGTCCAGCTATCCGCCGCCAGCCGCCCGGATGACCGCTTCCGAATTCAGCCGTCGGTCGCCTAGGGCATCGGCCTTTGGATTTTGTTGACCACTCTAGTAAATCCTTCGCCCGTTGATTTGGGTCACGAAGCCATCTCGGTCGACAACGACACGCGGCGGGATGGAGGCGGCAGGGTGAGAACTCGATTCTGGAACAGCGGGCGGCGCCTTTTCGGCAGTCTCACTGACCACGACCTTTGCGGGCTCCGGCTCCGGCTCCGGCTCCGGCTCGGGGTCTTGGCGGGCGGTCGGTGCCGCACTTGCCGATGCCTCTCGGCGCCGCGTCACATGGACCACCTGCACGCCATGCATTCGATTGGTGTTGCGCGTCATTTGCGGCTTTTCACTGCTTACGCGCGCCTCAAGCCTCTGCCAGTCTTCCCCCGATGCCGAGGGGACGTCTGCGGACTTCGTCATTGTGCTGCCGACGTCCGGCTTGAACGCTTCCATGCACCAGCTCTTGCCGGCTTCGCTGAGGGTAAGATGGTCTGTGGTGTGGCAAACCAACCTTGCAGCCAAGAGTGACCGGACCTGCCGCTCGATGGCGGCGGCATCGACGTCGAACGTCGATGCCAAGGCGGCAAGAGTGGTTTCCCCACCTCGCAAATGCAGGAATTTCAGGACCGAACGTCCCGTCAAAACAGGCGCCATATGCCGATATGTTTCCGAGGGAATGAGTAAGCCCACACAATTGGTGATGACCCACCAGAATGCAAGGTGGATTCGGCAGACCTGCCGCCTGTCACGTACATTGACCATGCGCAGTCTGCGAGCGGCGGCGAAGTCCCCCTTCTCGTACTGGTGTCGATGGTTCCTCCCAACAGAATGCGGCATTCGTCTGGACGGGTGGCTTGCCAACCAACCCACTGAAAGATTCCATGGAATCTTTCCCACTGAGTGGTGGTGGCCACGCCGATATCTATTGGCCAGTTAAGCATGTTGGCGATTTTAGAAAAAAAACACGCAATAATTAAAAATATCTGGCAAAATATCAACTTTTACACTTGCAAATAGAACGTACTCAAGCTAATGTTCGCCATACTTCAGCTTGAAGATTGACCGCTTATTATAATGGCCAATCCGTAGGCCACCTTATAGCAAGGTGGAGGGTGCAAATCCCTGCCAGGCCCCAAGACAACACGTTATTCCAACTTCCCGTGTTATCCCACGGTGCACAGCCATGTGCTCGTTTCATCAAAAGGGGGATCTTAAAATGAAGGGCAATTAAATGACCAAAACAGAAAGAGAATTTAGGAAGATACTCGGTAATAATTACGGCGTAGAACACGGTGTCGGAAGAAGAATAAAAATTACAGACCCATCCGGGAAAGAATTTAATTTTTCTTTCAGGAAGACACCAAGCGGCAAACGCGCCAAATACATCATAGATAAGGTGCTACAAGAGTAGAATATAACAAAGAAAGGATTTCATATTATGACGAAAACTATTCAGTATTTTTCACTTCCTGTGATTGGCGGCCATGCAGTGTTTAAAGGTTTACCAAGGCAATGGAAAAAAGCCATTGATAATACGAACGTAGCCGCCACGCTCATTTCAATGGATTATGGTGAGGAGTTCCACGCTAATCTAAAAAATTGGTGCGATGAAAATCATCCCGGCAGCAGGCGTACGGTAGACTATGATCAGGGTTGCAATCACTATAAAATTTTCATCGAGACCGATGAGCTGCTTGATGCCGTGCATATGAAATTGACGTTCAATTTGCCATTGCGCGATTATTTTGAACCGGATGATCAAGATGATGCCGATGGGATAACCTTGAGCTCCATGTGGGCAAATCAGCAACCATAGGAAATCGGGGTATGGTCACCCGTTTCCCCCTCTTGGCTTAGCTGACGAGTCGGTGATGCCATTGATGAAGCGGATGACTTCCTCGCCAGGCACTGTCATATAGCAAGTGCCTTGAAATGCTGGGGTGGGCCAAGATTCCGTGGAATCTTGTTGTGTAACCGTTGTGATGGCTGCTGCCGGGCGGGAAAATGGCGGAGACGCCAATCTCAGATGATCACTGAATTAGTCCGTCGGCGACGGCGTGATTCCACGGAATCTGGTGCGTCCACGGACTGAGGTCTGCTTACCAAAGGATTCGTCCGCTAATTCCTTGCTCCTGCTCTCAATAGTGTTAGCCTCAGCAGCTAAGGCTGCAAAAGAGGGGCTGATGCTCAACCAAGTAGAGCGGTGGATTCTCCACTACGACACCGTAATCGTGCCTTTTCCTCGGGAAGCCCCTAACATTCCAATGCGGGAAGTAATCCCACGAGTGGCTCTTCTTCAGGCAAGACGGAACGTGTCAATGATTTTGGAACAGATGGCCGCGCGAGTTTAGGCACTTTGGGGTTGTCGTCGACCGCGATGTTTGCCGGGCCGATGGCTATGCGGCGTCCTTCTTTCCCGGCGGATTAATCCACGCGGCGACGGGTA
>CAIOJO010000451.1 GCA_903858635.1 uncultured Telmatospirillum sp.
CGTAAGCGGCCGGTGAAGTCATCTACCGGAAGTAGTCTGCGCCAAGGATGATCGTGTCCACTTGGAAATAAGCGGACACGTGTACATGAGCGAAGCAGGAGTAGCGGCGAGGCGTACGCGTCGTCGGCATAGCGTGGAATTCCGGGCTGAAGCGGTGGCGGCCTGCGGGCAGGCAGGGGTATCGCTTGCGTCCGTGGCGTTGGCGCGAGGGTTGAACGCCAATCTGCTGCGACGTTGGGTGGTCGAGGCAGGCGACGCCAAGATGCCGGTGAAGAGGCAGGCGCGTCCGGCGTTCATCCCGGTCCGGGTTGAACCGCCATCGAAGGCGAAGTCTGGGGCTCCGATCCGGATCGAGGTTCGAAAGGGGTCGACGCAGATCGTGATCGAGTGGCCAGTGACGCATCCGGGCGCTTGCGTGCGGTGGCTGAAGGAGCTGGTGCGTTGATCCGGATCGACGCGATCTGGATGTCGGTGGAGCCCCTCGACATGCGCGCCGGCATCGACACGGCTCTCGCGCGTGTGGTGAGCGTGTTCGGCGATGCGCGGATGCATCACGCGTACCTTTTTGCGAACCGACGGGCGAACCGGGTGAAAGTCCTGGTGCATGACGGGTTCGGGATCTGGCTCTGCGCGCGGCGTCTGCACGAGGGGCGTTTTGTGTGGGCGGCGGACGACAGTGGTCCCAAGGTGTCGATGACGGCGGACCAGTTGAACGCGCTGGTGATCGGTCTGCCGTGGCGCCGACTTGGCGATCTGGCGAGGATCCGGATGATCTGACGGTGTTGATGAAAGCGCTTAAAAAATAGCGTTTATATGCACTTAGATCGGCGCATGAGGTATAATAATACCCATGCAGAAGGCTGATCTTGCCGGGCTGAACTCTGATGAACTGAGTCGCTTTGCCGCGACTTTGGTCGGACTGCTCGACGAGCAGCGGTCGGCGCTGGAGCAGAAGGACGCGCTCATCGCGAGCCAGACGGCCCTGCTCCAGAAGAAGGACAGTGAGATCCAGCACAAGGATCTCAAAATCTCCCAGCTGACCCACGAGATGGCGATCCTGAAGCGCTGGCGCTTCGGTCGGGCCTCGGAGGCCTTCCACGGGCTGCAGCGTGAGATCTTCGAGGAGTCCATCGACGAGGACTTCGCGGCGATCGAGACCGAACTGGATCAGCTGCGTGCGCCGTCCAAAGACGGCCAGAAGAAGGCGCCGTCGCGCAACCCGCTACCGTCGCACTTGCCGCGGATCGACGTACCGCACGAGCCGAAGAATACGGTCTGTGGCTGCGGCTGTCAGATGAAGCGGGTTGGCGAGGACGTCTCCGAGAAGATCGACTACGTGCCGGGCACGTTCCAGGTGGAGCGTCATGTGCGCGGCAAGTGGGTATGCCGGCGCTGCGATACGATTATGCAGGCGCCGGTGGCGCCGCATGTGATCGACAAGGGTCTTCCGACCGCGCGACTGCTCGCGGTGGTGCTGATCTCGAAATATCTTGATCATCTTCCTCTGCATCGCCAGTCCGAGATCTACGCCCGGTTAGGCGTCATACTGGCGACATCGACGCTGGCCGAGTGGGTGGGCGCCTGTGGCGTGAAGCTGCAGCCGCTGATCGATGCCCTGAAAGCCCGTTTACTGAAGCGATCGGTGATCCATGCAGACGAAACGCCGATGCCGACGTTGCAACCGGGACTGGGCAAGACGCACCGAAGTTACCTTTGGGCGTATGGCACGACGTCGTACGATCCGGATCCCATCGTCGTCTATGACTTCTCATCCGGGCGGTCTGGAGAGCATGCCCGTGCGTTCCTGAGCGACTGGGCGGGTCATCTCGTCTGTGATGATTTTAGCGGCTACAAGAAGCTCTTTAAGCTGCCGGAGCCGATGACCGAAGTTGGCTGCCTGGCGCACGCTCGAAGGAAGTTCGCCGACATCCTCGCGAACCAGAAGACGAGCAAGCTCGCGCCCGAGGCGCTGGAGTACTACGGCGCGCTCTATGCCGTCGAGCGCAAGGCGAAGGATCTCGGCCTCGATGCCGAGGGCCGTCGCGCGCTGCGTCAGGCGGAGGCCGTTCCTGTGGCCAATGCGCTGCACGCTTGGCTTACGATGCACCTCAAGGCAGTCGTTCCGAACTCGGCGACGGCCAAGGCCATCAAATACAGCTTGCGCCGTTGGGACGCACTAACGCGTTACCTCGGGGATGGTGATCTGCCGATCGACAACAACTGGATCGAAAATCGAATCCGCCCGCTGGCCCTCGGGAGAAAGTCGTGGCTCTTCGCCGGCTCCGATCGCGCAGGCCGTCGGGCGACCGCGGTGATGAGCCTGCTACAGACCGCGAAGATGCATGGTCTCGATCCCTACGCCTACCTGGCCGATGTCCTCGAGCGTCTGCCCGGAATCCCCGCTAGCAAGATCGAAGAACTGCTGCCCGCTGCCTGGAAAGCCGCTCATCCAGTCAGCTGACCAAAAGATCGGTCAGGTCATCCCGGCGGGGGATGACCGGATGCTTAC
>CAIOJO010000452.1 GCA_903858635.1 uncultured Telmatospirillum sp.
ATGTGGTAGATTTCTTCATGGCGTTGCTCTCCTTTGCGGATTCGACACCCCGAGCCTACAGGCTCAAGGTGAGCAACGCCTGCCCTCCAATTTCAACATCGACCGGGACATCCCCGCCGTAAATGTGAATGCCGGATAAGTTGAGTTGTAAACAAACCGTAATCGAGACCGAACGCCGTCGCGCTTCATTGCGCGGCGGCGTCGGCGAGGCTCTAGGCTTGGGGGGATCCGAACTGCATGGGCGGCAAGACGACCGATCCGGTCTCAAGCAATGATTTGAGGTTGGACAGGATCTGCGGCCAGCCAGCCGAGACGGCGCCGATGAACTTGGAGCCCTGGCGCTCCATGCCATGACTGACCGTCAGCTTCACCGCGGCGTCGACGGTTTCAATCTCCATGACACAGAGGGACCAGCCTTCCGCCTTGAACTCGGGTTTGAACTCGTTGCGCCAACGGATGCTCAGGCGCCTGGCGGGCTCGAACTCGACGATCTCGCCGGCGTCGGCAACCCGGCCGTCCGGGAAGACGAGCTTCCAGGCGCCGCCGACCTTCCAGTCGGCTTCGGGATGGGCACCGCGCCAGTATTGGCGCGCAAAATCTGCGCTTATCAGCGCGGACCAAAGTTGCTCGGGGGTCGTCCGGATATAGGTGACGTAGACAAATCGACTTCCGATTGCGTCAGTCATCATTTTCTCCTTCGAGGCTTTTCTTAAGCGCCGAGAGGGCGGTCAAACGCGGGTGCTCGAATTTGCGAATCCAGCGTTCGGCTATGTCGTAGATCGGCACCGGATTGATGAAGTGCAGTTTCTCACGCCCCTGGCGTTTCGAAGACACGAGGTTTGCCTCTTCGAGGATCGTCAAATGCTTCGTCACGGCTTGGCGCGTCATATCCAGTCCCTGGCATAATTGACTCAGGGTTTGCCCGTTCTTTGCGTGCAATCGGTCCAACAATTGCCGGCGGCTCGCATCGGCCAGGGCCCGAAAAACAGCGTCGTCATCCATCACAGTGATACGCAACCCTCCCGTTGCTCCAATATAGGCAACCAAATGGTTGCGTGTCAAGCGGCGATGGGGGCGTGGCGTGAGCATTTCTAGCTTCAGCGGAGCACGGCTTCGGCCTTGTCGTCATCCCACCGCCATGCCGGCGCATTCGGCCGGATCCGTATCCCGCCGACCCATCTGTCCTGAGGAGTCAAGGCCAGCCAGTCCTGTTCCCCCCGCAGAACCTTGCGCCCGGTTTCGGTGATGGTCAGGGCGCGGCGTGGCCAGGGTTCTGCCGCGGTTTCCGGCGAGATTTCGAAAACCTGTTCGCTGCCGCGCCGCATCGTCTCGACAATATGCAGGAACATGACGTCGCCGAGCCAGGGAAGCGGTTCTCGTTCCGACATCAGGCCATGGAACATCTGGCCGATGGTTCGGCTCCCCTCGGCAAGCATCTCGAGGATGAGCTCTTCTGTCAGGCCAAGGCCATTCTGCACCGAGGGAAGTTCCCGCAGATGCCGGCGCAGGGCAGGGGCAAGGTCGGGCAGGGGCGCCAGCGTGGTCCGCGCCATTGCCGCAAGCATGGCCGGGTCGGGGGACTTCAGCGCCTGCCAGGCGCGGTGGCCAAGAGCCAGCTGCTTTGCCGAGACGGATGTTCGGCTGCTCCACAGAAGCCGAAGTGCCTCAGGCGGCAATTGACCGAGCCCGATGAAGCGGGCGGAGCCCGGAAAACCGTTCGCCGAGACCAGGTCCAGGATGCGCGGCATCCCGCTGGCAAAATGCGCGAGGCAGCGGATGAGTACCAGTTGATCGTAACTGTCATGTTCGAACCAGAGGACGACCCGCTCATATATCCTTCGGCGGCGCTGGCCAGGGCGGCTTCCTGCAGCCGCAATTTGTCAGCGCATTGGGAGAATGAAAAACCCAGGGCGTCGCCATAGGCCTGGGTGAGGAAATGCGCGCGTGCCTCGATCTGCTCCGATTGGTCCGGATCGCCGGTGACCGGTCCTTGGCAGAATGGGTTGGAATATTCCTGGAAGTCGCCGCTGAAGCCGGCCTCGGTCAAGGTGCCGGCAATGTCGCTGCCGCAGCGCAGGTGAAGCGTCTTGACGTCCCCATCGGGGGCGGCCCGCCGATCGCCGATGGCGGTTCGGGCGCGCTCCATGGCGGTGATGTGGGCCTTGAGTTTGGGCCAGCTGAGCAGCCCCAGTTCCCGGGCGATGACCGCCTGTGCGTCGCTCAACCTGAATCCAACCAGGTCGGACGAGCCGCCGATTTTCGGGCGGCAGGCCGCGATTCGCGCCATTGTCGCCGGGTCGCCGGCGCGCACCGCCCGGCAGAGTTCCTTGGCCCGGGTCTTCTGCTGTTCCAGGTTCAGACGAAACGGGACGTGAATCCGTTGCGGAGTTTCCGCCATCGCAGGCTCCCTTTCCAGATGTCCGTGTCCGCCATCAGACAAAAAAGGGAGGATCGAATCCGGTGTGGGATCGTCTGGTCGTGGGCGCAGCCCTTTCCGCGGACATGGATGCTCCGACCGAGCCTTGTCCAATTTGCCAGGGCGCGGGCGCAGCAGTCAATGGGATTGCCGCGACGTCGTGCCCGGCATGGCCGGTCTCCGCCACACCTTGGTAAGCGGCCGAGCTGAGGCAGCCGATGGCAGAATCAATTCCAAGAATTATCGAGAAAATAAGCATATTTCTTAGAATTGCCGTTTGATAAATATTTTCCAGCTCTTATATGAGTCTGACGCGTATAATTTTGGGATGAACATAAATACAGCCGCGGCGTCGTCATCTTCGGCATCGCCGGTCCCTCGTGCTTCCCACAGCCTTGTTCTGTATGTCGGAGTCATTGCGATGCACGGCTCCGGAAGTGATTCATCCTGCGTTGGAAAAACCGAGAGAAATTGGCTCGATTAGGAGAATGGTTATGGCAAAAGGTCAAAAAAGGACCGGGCGAGAGCCAAAGAAGCCGAAACAGGATAAGAAAAAGTCTGTCGCTTCTTCTTCTGTGTTTACCGTGCCGGTGGTGCCGCCGAAGAAGAAATCTGCGGCGTAAACGTCAGAAAACCGTGAACTGTCAAGGAGCACCCTGGTGACGTCCAAGGCCAACCCGTCCGGGCTGTACGTTAAAGCCATGCCCCTCCAGCGTGCCAACTCGTCACCCCATCAGCGCCGCGAGAAAGGCCGCCCGATGGCGGCCCATATGTTCGAAGTCGGCCAGGCCCTGTTCTTTTCGCCGAGCATCTTCGAGGGCGCGTCGCGGGAGGGCACTTACCGCGTGGTCCGCTTGTTGCCCGCCGACGGCGGTGACAACCAATACCGGCTCAAGTGTGAAGCCGACGGACATGAGCGTGTTGTCCGCGAGAGTCAGCTTTCCTTGGGATAGCAGCAATCGACACCGCATCGTCGGCGGCACCCGAATAGAAGAAGCGGGCAATGAAAGACTCCGATGTTTTCGGAGTTCGATCAGGCCAGCCCATAGAAGAAAACCGCTTAACGTTTGGAGACGGATTATGGCCGCCAAAGAAGTCAGATTTGGTACCGACGCACGCGATCGCATGTTGCGCGGCGTCGACATTCTTGCCAACGCGGTGAAGGTGACACTCGGTCCCAAGGGCCGGAACGTCGTCCTCGCCAAGTCCTATGGAACGCCACGCATAACCAAGGACGGCGTGACGGTCGCCAAGGAGGTCGAGTTCTCCGAGCGCTTCGAGAACATGGGCGCCCAGATGGTGAAGGAGGTCGCCTCCCGCACCAGTGAACTCGCCGGCGACGGCACCACGACGGCAACAATTCTGGCCCAGGCCATCCTGCGCGAAGGTTTGAAGGCGGTGGCCGCCGGCATGAACCCGATGGATTTGAAGCGCGGCATCGACATGGCGGTGGCATCGGTGGTCGCCGACATCAAGACGCGTTCGAAGAAGGTCTCGACCAACGCCGAGATCGCTCAGGTCGGGACAATCTCGGCCAATGACGACCGCGAGATCGGCGAGATGATCGCCAAGGCGATGCAGAAGGTCGGCAACGAAGGCGTGATCACCATCGAAGAGGGGAAATCCCTGGAGACGGAACTCGATATCGTCGAAGGCATGCAATTCGACCGCGGCTATCTCTCTCCCTATTTCGTCACCAATGCCGACAAGATGTGCTCCGAACTCGAAGATCCCTACATCCTGTTGCACGAGAAGAAGCTGCCCGGCCTGCAAACGATGCTCCCCTTGCTCGAGGCGGTGGTCCAGAGCGGCAAGCCGCTGCTCATCGTGGCCGAAGAAATCGAGGGCGAGGCGCTGACCACCCTGGTGGTCAACAAGCTGCGCGGCAGCCTCAAGGTGGCGGCGGTGAAAGCGCCGGGATTCGGCGATCGGCGCAAGGCCATGCTCGAGGATATCGCCATCCTGACCGGCGGTCAGGTCATCAGCGACGATCTCGGCATGAAGTTCGAGAACGTTACCCTCGACATGCTCGGCCGGGCCAAGCGGGTGCGCATCGAGAAGGACAACACCACGGTCATCGATGGCGCTGGCAAGACGAGCAACATCCAGGCCCGCTGCATTCAGATCCGCGCCCAGATCGAGGAGACGACCTCGGATTACGACAAGGAGAAGCTGCAGGAGCGCTTGGCGAAACTGGCGGGCGGCGTCGCCATCATCCGCGTCGGCGGGGCCACCGAAGTCGAAGCGAAAGAACGTAAGGATCGTGTCGATGATGCGATCCATGCGACCCGTGCGGCAGTCGAGGAAGGCATCGTCGCCGGCGGCGGCGTCACCCTGCTTTACGCCAGCAAGGAATTAGGGCAGCTCAATCCCGAAAATAATGACCAGAAAGTCGGCATCGACATCGTGCGACGGGCCATGCAGGCACCGGCCCGGCAGATTTTTGGCAATGCCGGAGCCGATGGCTCCGTCATCGTCGGCAAGCTCCTGGAAGCGGGTGATGCCAATCTCGGCTTCGACGCCCAAACCGGCGAATATGTCGACATGATCAAAGCCGGGATCATCGATCCGACCAAGGTCGTGCGCCTGACGCTGCAGGGCGCGGCCTCCATTGCCGGCCTGCTGATCACCACGGAAGCGATGGTCGCCACAAAGGACTTGGAGGCCGACGGAGGCATGGACGGCGCGGGGTACTAAGGCGGCATGCGTTCGCGTTGAATCACTTTCCTTTTCGTCGTCCCGGCCCCCGGATCACAGTCCGGGGGTGATCCGGGGATCCATGGATTGCCGGTCAGGCCCGGCAATGACGAATAAAATGAGTGAGCCAGGCTAGGCCATTTCGATCGTTGTTTCTTCGCCATCCGCCGAACCCCGGTGATGGGCGAAGCGGACGCAGTTGCGGCCGGCGCGCTTGGCGTCGTACATGGCGGCATCGGCCTGGGCGATGAGCGGATCGCTGTCCTCGGCATCGTCGGGGAACAATGCGATACCGATGCTGGCTCCGATGCGCAGTTCGACCGCGCCGATGCGGTAAGGCGCGGTCAGTTCGGCGACCAGCTTTTCGGCGACGGCCGCCGCATTATCGGCGCCGGCGATGTCGGTCAACAGCAGCACGAACTCGTCGCCGCCGAAGCGCGCCACCGTATCGGCTTGCCGCACGCCCTCGTTCAGGCGGGCCGCAACCCTTTGCAGCAGTTGGTCGCCGGTGTCGTGACCGTAACGATCGTTGATCGGCTTGAAGTCGTCGAGGTCGAGGAACATGAGGGCGAGCTTGCTCTTGTGGCGTTGCGCCAGGGCGATGCTCTGTTCCATGCGCAACAGGAAGGACATTCGGTTGGCAAGGCCGGTCAGGGCATCGTGATGGGCGAGATGGGCCATGCGCGCCTCGCTCTCGCGCAATTTCTCCACCAGATAGTTGAAGCCTTCGACCATTTCGCCGATCTCGTCCTGGCGGGGATTGTCCCGAGCCGTGTTGAAATTCGCTCGGCA
>CAIOJO010000453.1 GCA_903858635.1 uncultured Telmatospirillum sp.
ACCCTGCGAGCCGCCCTGCTGGCCCATCAGGCCAAGCATTCCATCAACCCCGATCTTGAACAGCACGCCAAGGCCGCGTAGCCTGTTCAGACCGTGACGCCTGCCGAGCGAATTTCAACACGGCTCGGGACAATCCCTTCGACAGGTCAAGGATGTCGTTGATGATGGTCAGCAGCGCCTCGGCCGACTTGCGGATCATGCCGGCGATCTTGGTTTGGTGCGGCTTCAAGGGGGTGTCGAGGAGCAGGCTGGTCATCCCGATGATGCCATTCATCGGAGTCCTGATCTCGTGGCTCATGGTGGCGAGGAATTCGGATTTGGTGCGATTGGCCGACTCGGCCTGTCGCTGCAGTTCCTGCACCGCGGTCATCTCCGCCTCGCGGCGCCGCAGCAGCCGCCACAGCCACAGGAAGGCCGACCCCAGCATGAGCACGCTGGCCGCCACGCCGAGGCCGATCACTTGGGCGGCCTCACGCCATTCCGATAGAAACCCCTTTTCGGTGGTGACCAGGGTGACCACCAAGGGATACTGGTCGACCACCCGCGCCGCCACGATGCGCAGCGGTGCGTCGCCGGTGACCTGGCGGGCGGTGCGGGTCAGCACCGAACCGTTCGACCGGTGTTCCTTTTCGATCACCTGATAGGCGCCGCCGAACCGCACCGGCTTGCCCATGGCGTCATCGATGAACGGATAGCGGCCCAGCAGGACGAAATCGCGACGGAACAGGCTGAGCGCGCTTTCGGCCGCCGGGGTGATCTGCTGGAAGAAGTTGCTGTAGAAGTCGCAGGACATCCCGACGACGACCAGGCCGAGGAGCTTTCCTTGCGGATCGTTGATGCGCCGGCTGAGGTAGAAGGTCCAGCGGCCGTTGCCGAAATTCTGTACCGGCTGGCTGACATAGACGCCGAGATTGGGATCGGCGGCCTGGGCCTGGAAATAATCGCGCCCGGCGATATTGATCGGCGGCGGCGGGAAACTGCGCGAGAAATTGATTATCTCGCCATTGGCCATGGCGACGGTGGCGACGTCGATCTGCGGCAGGCCGGCGATCCGGTCCTTCAGCATGCGGTGGAACTCGGGCGTGGCGACCCGGCTGCGCAGCGTTGCCTCGTAGTCGATCCCCTCGGCCTGCACCCGTTCTGCGATCCCGTCGAGCACCAGGGTGGCCGAGGACATGGTTTGACTGGTGTGCTCGCTGACGATCAGCACCATCCGTTCCATGGCGACCCGGGCCGCCTCGATGGCTTCCTGACGCAGCATCCAGGTGGCGGCGGCACCGGACACCAGCACCACGACGATCAGCAGGCCGCCGATCAGGGCGGCCACTCGACTGGGATTCATGGCCGCCGGAAGACGCCGCGGAAGGCGAAGCGCGGAAGGCTTGTCCTTGGTACCCATGAATCCTGCTGATCGAAAACGACTCGGTCGGTGTTACGCGGTTGGCCTATTGTGTCACCACCGGCGGACCGGGTCAGGACATTTTTTTGAGCGCCGCCGTCGTCACCGGCCTGGACAGGGCCGCGGCTTCGCCATAACTGGAGCGTCATGAATCCCGTACATGTCATCGGCGGCGGTCTCGCCGGCAGCGAAGCCGCCTGGCAATTGGCCAAGGCCGGCATTCCCGTCCAGCTCCACGAAATGCGGCCGCATCGGCGCACCGAAGCCCATGCCGGCGCGCATCTGGCCGAGCTGGTCTGTTCCAACAGCCTGCGGTCCGACGACGCCGACTATAACGCGGTCGGTCTGCTGCATGAGGAAATGCGCCGCCTCGATTCGCTGATCCTCGGCCAGGCCGATGCCCACCGGGTGCCGGCCGGCGGTGCCTTGGCGGTGGACCGGGACGGCTTCGCCGCCGCCGTCGAAGCGGCGTTGATGGGGCATCCGCTGGTGACCGTGTTGCGCGAGGAGATCACCGGCCTGCCGCCGGCGGATTGGGACAAGGTGATCATCGCCACCGGCCCCCTGACCTCGCCGGACTTGGCCGAGGCCATCGGCGGGCTGACCGGCGAGGCATCGCTCAGCTTCTTCGATGCCATCGCGCCGATCGTCCACAAGGAGAGCATCGACTTCAGCAAGGCCTGGTACCAGTCGCGCTACGACAAGGGCGACGGCACCGACTACATCAACCTGCCGATGACCAAGGACCAGTACGAGGCCTTCATCGACCGGCTGCTGGCGGGCGACAAGCACCTGCCCAAGGACTGGGAGGGCACGCCCTATTTCGAGGGCTGCCTGCCGATCGAGGTGATGGCCGAACGCGGCCGCGAAACCCTGGCCTTCGGCCCCTTGAAGCCGGTCGGCCTGACCAACCCGCATCAACCGACGATCAAGCCCCATGCGGTGGTGCAGTTGCGCCAGGACAACGCCCTGGGCACGCTGTACAACATCGTCGGCTTTCAGACCAAGCTGACGCATGGCGAACAGATCCGCGTCTTCCGCCAGATTCCCGGCCTGGAGAACGCCGAATTCGCCCGCCTCGGCGGCATGCACCGCAACACCTTCCTCAACAGTCCGCGCCTCCTGGATCGCAGCCTGTGCCTGAAGGTCCAACCCAGCCTGCGCTTCGCCGGCCAGATCACCGGCTGCGAGGGCTATGTCGAGAGCGCCGCCATCGGCCTGTTGGCCGGCCGCTTCGCCGCCGCCGAGCGGCACGGGCGGACGCCCTCGCTGCCGCCGGTCACCACCGGCATCGGCGCCCTGTTGAACCATATCACCGGCGGTGCCAGCGCCGAGACCTTCCAACCGATGAACGTCAATTTCGGCTTGTTCCCCGAACCGCCGGATGAACGCGACGCGCGCGGCCGCCGCATCAAGGGCCGCGAGCGCAAGACCCTCTACACCGCCCGCGCCCGCCGCGACCTCACCGCCTGGCTGGAAGAACTGACGGCGGCGGGGATGTCCCGGTCGATGTTGAAATTGGAGGGCAGGCGTTGCTCACCTTGAGCCTGTAGGCTCGGGGTGTCGAATCCGCAAAGGAGAGCAACGCCATGAAGAAATCTACCACAT
>CAIOJO010000454.1 GCA_903858635.1 uncultured Telmatospirillum sp.
CAGCTTCCCGACCGTGGTGGCACGCGACGAGCGCGGCTTGGGGGCGCTGACCATCGGCTACCGGCCCCTGGAGGGGCTGGAGGGGCCTCTCGAGGCCTGGTTGCAAGACGGACGGACAGAAGCACAAGATGGCTAAACGCAAGGTTCCCCAGGTTCAGATCGGTAACCGCTTCATCAAGGCTGGCGCCTCGAATGGAAAAACCTGGGAGGTGGTCGAGCTCTGGAGCGCCGTCGACGGAATTCTCCATGCCCGACTGCGAAGCTGTGATGGGCGCGGCGACTCGATCACCATCGCCGCCGGCGTGCTCTGCGATTCCGCCGTGTGGCGCGCGGTGAGGGTCGAGTAGCGATGCTGCCGCCCGCCATAGGGCTCGATGCCTTGGAAGGATACCATGCTCACATTGGATGAACTGGCGGCGGTCGGTCGGATGGTCGCCATCGATGCGGAAACCACCGGCTTTCGCATCCCGACAGCCGCCGAGATCGGCAAGATGCCGAAGGGGCTGCGGCTGCCCGGCATCGTCATCGAGATCGGCTGCGTCGAGTTGCTGCAGGATGGCGGTCGTTGGAAGACGGGGGCGAACTGGCAGCGCCGGATCCAACCCAACGGCCCTATTGCCAAGGCGGCCATTGCCATCCACGGGATACACCCGACCCAGTTGGCCGGCGAGCCCCAGTTTCGCGACGTGCTGGACGAATTCGAGACCTTCATCGGCCAGGATGTGCTGTTGGCCCACAGCGCCGACAATGAGATCAGCTTCCTCAACTTCGAATACGCACGGGCGGGCCGCTGCGGCTTCGACGAAGCGATCTTCTCGGGCAATGATTTCGTCTGCACGCAGGAATTGTCGCGGCAGTTCTTCCCCGGCGTGCCGGGTTCACTGGACGTGTTGTGCGACCGCCTGTGGATCGACCGCTCGGACCGCTTCCAGCATCACGGCGCCTTGCTCGACGCCATCCTGACCGCCGAAGCCTTCCTCAAGATGCAGGGCGGCTTCGTCCAGGACGACACCCGGTCCGTCAGTTTCGGCGATCCTTAGAGAGCTTAGACGAGTGGGGTGGGCGTCCGAACCTGTGAAATGATTGTTTTTCAGTGGGACCGCAGGCTCTCCCGCCCACCCGCTCAGACCGGTGCCGGGGCGTATTGCATCTCGCCATTGCCGAACGACCAGTTCTCCTTCCGCACCTCGACCAGGCTGATCAGCACATCTTCGGGGCTGAGACCGAGATCGGCCTGCAGCGTCTCGGCGATGCGCTGGTAGAGCGCCTTCTTCAATTCGACCGTCCGCCCCTCGTTCAGCGTGATCTGAATGAGGACGATGTCACTGCTATAAGCAATCCCAAGATAGCTCGGGGTTATATTCAGGCCGCCCGGCGGATGTTCCGTCACAATCTGGAACTTGTCGTCGACCGGGACACCGATCAGCTCGGTCATCGCCTGATGCACGATCTCGCCCAGTTCATGGCGGTACTGTTCCGACTTGCCGGCGGCAAGATCGATTCGAACCAGCGGCATCTCGAACATCCTCCAACAACGGCGGCTCACCACCCGGCATTCTTGCCGGCGCCACCGGAAATGCAAGAGAAAGGGGATCAGGCGGTGAGGTTCGGCGTGGGACTGGTCACCTGGAACGCGTCGTGCCACACTGCAGCTATGAAAGCTATTCCTCGACATTTGATCAAAGTCGCGCTGGTCGTTAACGTTGCCCTCTTGGCCTTTGCCGTCTATCTCATCGCGATCGACGACCCGGCCGGATGGAGAAATGTCGCCATCCCCGGTGGAATGCTGCCCATCCTGTGGTTCGCTGGGCGCAAAAAGCTGACGACGCGGGTGTAATCGCCGTTATTGGCCGCTACGGGGCCTTGGCCAACTGCTCGTTCTTGGCGCGCATGCTGGTCAACAGCCCATCCACATGCCCGCCATTCGATTGCAGGACGGAAGCGTAATCCTGGCGCTCGGTCAGGGCCATGCTGACCCCCTCGGGAATGATATCGACGATGCGAAGACTGCCATCGCCGGCCTGGTGAATGCGCCATTGCACCGGGATCGGCGGCCCCTGGGGCCGAAGGATCTGCGAATCGACCAGCCAGATCCCGTCGCCCTGATCATTGGCCCCCTCGGTTCGCAGACTTTCACCGTTATAGTCCTTGAACCGTCGGCTCCAGGTCAGAACCTGCAACTCCGCGAACTCCTTCAGGAATTCCTGCTGTTGGGTCGGATCGGCCGCCCGCCAATAGCGGGACAGGACGAATTTGCCGATTTCGGGAATGTCGAAGGCAGAGACGAACAGCCGCCGGAAACGGTCGCTGCGCTCCTGATCGGAAAGGTTCGGGGCGGCCACCGTAACGATGGCCTTCTGGGCCAAATCCTGGACGAAGCTCTGCGCCTCCTGGGCGCTGGCGGCCCAGCCGGTCGTCGCACCGCAGACCGCGCCCCAAATCAGGAGCACGGGGACAAATAAACGCCGGAACATCATTCTCGTCTCCCGATAGCCTGCGGATTAGCCCTGCTCTCTTGCGCCCAACAGCCGGGCAGTTCCACCGGTTCCCTTCGGGGACCCGGTTGGCTACATATATGGGAGTTGCGTCAGGCGAAAACCGGTAGGCAGAACGAGGTTGCACGCGCGTAGCTGCAGCTTCCACAGGTGAACACCGCGGTGAGTTTCTCGCATTTCACGCCGCGCCCGCGCTGATGAGTCAGCCCCAGCGCCGATCCGCAGTCGGGGCAGACCCGCGGCATGACGATGGTGACTTCCATCTTGTCCAGGGGCGCACCGTCGCGCGTCCGGAAATCCTCCTCCAGGAGGATGGTGCGGCGTTCGAAAGAGGCGATACCCCAACTCTCGAGATCAGCGAGAAGATCGTCGAAGAAGGCTATCGACTTCGCCGCCTGTTGCGTGGCGAGCCTTTTCCCGGTCGCCGTAAACATCGATCGCGGCGCCGCCAGAGCGTAGGTCAGTTCGCGGCTCAGGGTGCGCTCGAGCCCGTCGATCAGGCCGCGTCCGCGCAGGGCCGCCTTGGTGAAGAAGGCGCCGACTCCCAGCGTACCCAATTTTTCGAGCCGATCGGCGTCCTGCACGATGCGGCAGGGACCGAGGCAGGGCCGGCGATCGTCGTAGAGGGCGCGCAACGATTCGAGCACAACCTCGATATCACCGCGGTCCACCCCGAACTCGGCCAGCATCCGACCGGCCATGACCGCCGCATGCTCTTCCTCCGGGATATCGTCCTTGTGGTACTCGCCCTCGTGGAACTTCCCCGCGTCGTGAAATAGGGCAACCAGGGCGGGAAGGAACGGATCGACCCCTTCCAGCCCGGCAATCAGATGGGCGATGGCTGCCGTGCGCTGCGTATGCTCGAGCAGGAACTCGGAGGACGCCTGCCCCGCCTGCAGATTGAACCGCGTTTCGGCCTCGACAAGTACCGCCTCGATGCGCGCATGCAGCCCGGGAAGGCGTGTCTCCAGCATGGTTCGCACATGGTTCATACGCCGTCCTACCGTTTGGACTTCCGATTCAGGTTTTCCAGGATCGCTTCCATTCCGTATTCATTGATCAGGAATTCCAACCCGATTTCCAATTGGTCGCGCGTCGGCTGCGGCTTCTCGTCCCGAGGCACTTCCCGTTCCACGTAGGTCAGGGAGTCGGCGGTGCAGACCTTGACGCACCACGGTTGATCCAGCGCCGGCACGGTTTCACACATATCACATTTCAGCGGCAGCCCGGAGTCGGGTTCGAAAAAGAAGTCCCGGGACGGGCAGACCGCACCGCAAAAGCTGCACTCGCTGTAATCCTTGCCGTCGATTGCATAGGTATGGCGGCCGGTGCATTCCGCCACCGTATAGTCTCCAGCCCGAATTGGTACGTATTCGTCGTTCAATTCGTCGACCACCACGCGAATACGCGACCGGGCGGGGTTGATGCTGCTGTATTTCGGTTTGGAATGGAATGCGGAGCACGCCATTTCGCAGGCACGGCAACCCGTACACTTATTAATATCGACCTTGATTTCCTTGATAATCTTCGTCGCTTGCCGGGCCTTCATTGCAAACTCCCAATCCCACTCTCGCTGTGTATTCGTCGCCTTACGCGGTCTTGGCAGAAACGCCATCCTCAACCATCAGGATGCCTCTTTCCTCCAGATCGTCGGCCACGTAACCCAGATCCAGCTTTTCCAGGGTCTGCCTGGTCGGGATGGCGTCATGATTCCATCCCTTGTAGTCGTAATAGTCGCTGAGCAGCTTCTGCTCGGCTTCCTCGTCACGGACCGCCCAATGGTCCTCGGGCGGCCTCTCGTCTTTCCGGCGCAGGCCGCGGCGCACGTTGATGGCCCTGACCAGCGTGCGGATCCGCTGCGCGGTCTTCCACAACTTGTCCTTGTCGAAGGGAATGCCGGTCGCCAGCCGGATGCAGTCCGGGATGTTGTTCATATGATAGGCAACGTCGCCGCCGAACTGGCCGCGGAACGACGAGACGAAACCGCACAGGCCGGTGGCGTCGTCGACATAGTGCATCGCCTCGTTCCACTCGGTGATTTCGCTGGCCACCTGATTGGTGATATCGGCGCGCTTTTCCCAGTTCAGGAAATACTGCTTGAACTTCTCGTCGGGCGCCGCCTCCCATTTGTCGACGAAGGCCTGCCGCTGCTCCGGGGTGGGCAGCGGATCCTGCGGGAAGGAGCCCTCGATTTGGGTGATGCTCATCTTCTCGCCAGTGGCGATCATCAGGAAATAGGCGGGATTCACCTTGCCCAGCTTGATCGGCAGCTGCTCGAATTTCTTGGTGGTGTTATGGTCGTAGGCCTCGGCGCCGTTGCCGATCCGAATGGCGGCATGCGACACGCTGTCGGCCAGGATGTCGCCGATCCCTTCGCGGCGCACGATCTTCTCCATGATGTAGAAGAAGCGGCCACGGGAATCTTCCGGCATGCCGGGGAAGTCCTTGTCGGTCAGAATGCCGGCCTCGAGCAGTTCGAGGGCGAAGGCGATGACCTGCGGGGTCGAGTAGGAATCGAGCCCGTATTCCTGGGCGACACCCAGGATCTCGTAGCTGAAGTCGAGCTCGAGAAAGGCCGCCATGTGATAGGTGTCCTTGCCGTAGCATTTGTAGGCGAAGCGCGGCTTGCCCGGCCATTTGATCACATTGCGGCATTCCTTCGGGCAGTTGTAGCAGCCGGTCTGCCGGTCCATGTGGTCATATTTCCAGCTGGTCCACCGATCCTGGAGCTCCTTGCTCCAGTAATTCTTCAGGCGGGTCCGCGCATTGCCCCAGGCAAAGTGGTTGTGGTGGAAGCTGTCGTCCTCGTCATAGGCCATCCAGTCGCCGCAGCCCGAAGAGTCGATCTTGTGATGCAGCTCCTGGCTCATCTGGAACAGTTCGGCCGGATGCGCGATGTTGATGTCCTTGGTGCCGCGCACCGCGATCGCCTTCAGCCGCTTGTCGCCCATGATGACGCCGACGCCGCGCGCCGCGCTGGCATGATTGTGTTCGATCGAGGCCATGTAGACCCGGTTCTCGCCGGCCAAGCCGATGGCGGCGACCTGGACCCGTGGATCCTTCAGCTCCTTCTTCAGACGGTCGCCGGTTTCGGTGGAGCCGACGCCGCGCAGATGGGTGGCATCGCGGATTTCCACCTTGTCGTTATGGATGTAGAGATAGACCAGATCCGGCGCCTTGCCCTTGATGATGATCTTGTCATAGCCGGCATGTTTCAGTTCCGGCCCAAAGAAGCCGCCGAACAAGGAATGGGCCATCAGGTTGGTCTGCGGCGAGATGGTGTTCACCGCCGTCCGGTTGACGCCCGGAACCGGAGTCGCATGCAGGATGCCGGCGCTGAAGATCAGCAGATTGTCCGGAGAAAACGGATCGGTGCCGGGGGACACCCGATCCCACAGGATCTTGGCGGCAGCCCCCTGCCCCCCAAGGTACATCTCGGTCATATCCAGAGGGCTGGCGACCCTCTCGATGCTCCCCCGGGTCAGATCGATTTCGAGGTCAAATCCTGTCTCTGCGTACCTCATTTACCTGCCTCTTCGCCCTTACCGGGTTTTGAAAAGATGACGGAAAGCTGGACGTTCCTTGCCGTCCCGGCGCGCCGCGGCGATCTCCGGGGCAAGCGCCCGGGCCTGCCCAAACCAGCCAAGCCGACCCGAGGTCACGGTCCAAGCCGACTGCAGCTTCCGGACGGCAAATTGAATGATCGTTCACTCATTTTGTACATCAGCCAATCGCATCCGGTCAATGCGATTCACCCGCCGGGAGACGGGTGAATCGGGGTGCGATTGTCTTGGCTGTGCCTCTAGCCCTGTGCCGCCACCGGCTCTGCCGCAGCCGGCGCGAATGTGAGGGACTCGACCAGAACGAAGGCCGCCTGCAGATAGGATGTCGGGCAGAGCGGAAAGCATTCCTTGCAGTCGTTGCATTCCTTGGCGGCGATCTCTGGAACGAAGCTGATCTCGCGCTCGGGACCGTTGCCGACGAAACCGATGGCGTTCTTCTGCTTGACCTCGGCACAGTACCGCTCGCAAAGACCGCAAAGGATGCAGTAGATGGGTTCCTTCTCGAAGCGGTCCTTGTCGGCGCCGTATTCGCGGGCCAGCGCGACCAATTCCGGCGCCTCCGGCGCATGGGCCATCAGTTCCTCGATGATGAGGCGGCGAATCTTGTCGACTTTTGCCGAGCGGGTCCGCACCACCAAGCCGTTTTCCACCGGATAAAGGCAGGACACCACGTAGCTGGTCTTGCCGCGCGATTCACTTTCCACCATGCACAGACGGCAACCGCCATAGGCCTCGAGCTTCTCGAAATGGCACAACGTCGGGATGTGGATGCCCGCCTGTCGCGCCGCATCGAGCACGGTCGCGCCGGCCGCCGCCGTGACTTCCTTGCCGTCGATGTTCAGGACAATATCAGTCATATCGCTTGGCTCCCGGCGCCGCCGCCCGTGGCGATTCTCGTCTCATACTCGTCTTTGAAGTAGCGCATCATACTCTTCAGCGGATCGGAAGCGGTCTTCCCCAACGCACACAAACTGGCCGCGCTGGTGACCTCCATCAGATCCCCCAGCCGATCGAGATCGGACGTCTTGCCCTTGCCCTCGGTGATATTGGTGAGGATCTTCAGCATCTGGTACATGCCCTCGCGGCAAGGCACGCATTTGCCACACGACTCCTTGACGAGGAAGTCGAGCAGATAGCGCGCGACCTCGACCATGTCGGTGTCCTCGTCCATGACCAGCAGGCCACCGGCACCGATCGGCGCGCCCAGTTTCGACATCTCGTCGAAATCCAACTTGGCGTCGATCTGGTCGGCCGGAATGGATCCCCCCATGGCGCCGCCGAAATGAATGGCCTTGAGGCTCTTGCCGTCGCGCACACCGCCGCCGATGTCGAAGATCAGGGTGCGCAGCGGCGTTCCCATCGGCACCTCGACGATGCCGCTATTCACCACATTGCCGGACAGGGACACGAGTTTGGTCCCTTTGCTTCTTTCCGACCCGATGCTGGTGAACCAATCGGCCCCGCGCGTGATGATCTGCGGCACATTGGCCCAAGTCTCGACATTGTTGAGGTTGGAGGGCTTGTCCCAGATACCAGACACTGAGGTGCGGATATATTTCGGACGAGGTTCCGGCGCGTTTCCTTCGATCGAGCGCATCAATCCGGAAGACTCGCCGGACACGAAGATGCCGACGTCGAAGTGCAATTCCACATTGCAACTGAAGCCGGACCCAAGAATGTTTTCGCCCATGAAGCCGTATTCTTCCGCCTGGGCCATGGCCGCTTTGAGGTGTTCCACCAGCCTGGGAGCGTCGTGCCGGGTATAGATGAAGCCTTGCTGGGCGCCGATGGCATAGGCGCCGATGATCAGGCCTTCGATCACCTTGTGCGGATTACCGGTCAGCATGGCGCGGTCCATGAAGGCGGCGGATTCACCTTCGTGACCGTTGACGATGACGTATTTGGTCTTCTCCGGCGCGTTCTTCGTGGTCTCCCATTTCGAACCGGCGGGGAAGCCGCCGCCGCCACGACCACGGAGATTGGCCTTCTTGACCTCGTTCAGCACCTCGTCAGGCGTCATCGTGGACAACGCCTTGGCCAGCGCCGCATAGCCATCGATGGCGATATAGTCCTCGATTTTCATCGGGTCGATCTTGGGGTTGTCGCCGATGAGCAGCCGCGTCTGGTGTTTGTAGAACGGCACCTCGTCCATATGCACGGCCTTGGCGCCGGTCTGGGGGTCCTTGTATACGCGTTCTTCGAAGACCTCGCCCTTGAGCGTCGCCGAGACGATACCGGGCACGTCCTCTGGGGTGACTTCGAAGTAGCAGACGTCCTTCGGGCCCACCACGACGTTCGGTCCCTTCTCGCAATAACCATGGCAGCCGGTCACCCGCAGGTCGACCTTGCCTTCCAGGCCCTGCTTGGCGATTTCGCTCTTGAAGGCGGTGGCGACAGTGATGGAATCCAGACCATCGCAGGCGGCGCCGGCGCAAACGGCAATGCAAGGTCTGGTCGCATCGCGGCGGGCGAGAATATCGCTCCGCAGGCTTTCCAGGGCAGCTACTGATTCGAGCTTGGGCATGCCAATTTCCTATTCGTACCGCTTGAGAACGTCTTCAACCTTGTCGGGCGTCATGCGTCCGTAGTGCTTGCCGTCGACGATCAGTTCCGGACCGATACTGCAACTGCCCAAACAACTGCCGCGTTCAAGGGTGAAGCGGGAATCCGTATCGGTCTCGCCGGGTTTGAGACCGGTGATTTCCGCCACCTTCGCCATCAATTTCGCCGCGCCCCGCAAGTGGCAGGTCATGCCGGTGCAAACATGCACCTCGTGCCGCCCCTTGGGTGTCAGGCTGAACGTCTTGTAGAAACTGACGATCTGCCTCACCAGACTGAAAGGCACCTCCAGCGCCTCGGCGACCTTTTCCATCACCTCGCGCGGCAACCAATGGAGCTCGTGCTGGATCTCAGTCAGCGCGTGGATCAGCGCGCCGGGTTTGCCCCTGTATTTTTCAATGATGCCGTCGATCTTCTGTTCACTCATGGTGTCATCCCACTGGCTTGACCTTGCCCCTACGCCAAAGCGTAGCAACCGTGATTGGCGTCGTACCTGATCAGTCCGTGCCGCGACGAGGCCTTCACATGCCTTGATACGTCCGACGCGCTCATGTTGAGCCGTTCCGACATCTCCGAGGTGGAGAACGGCCGCTGGCCCAAGAGCGTCACGATGCGGCTCATCTCCAGCTTCTCGACGATGGTCTCGTTGAACAGTCGGTCGAATTCCTCGCTGGCGAAGAAGGTGTTGTAGGCTTCCTCGGTCCGCTCCGTCACCCGCAGCCGCTCCATCTGGACCAGCCGGACGTAGGGGACGATCTTGGCGGCGGCTTCCAGCCGGAACAGCAGTTCCTTGCGGTCCAGGCCCTCCGGCTCGCCGAGCGGCCCCAATTCCTTAATCTGGCCGCCGTACTCGTTCATGATATTGGCGAAGCGGATGCCCTCGCCGGCCGACACCCATTCGAGGCGCAAGCGCATCGGGTCGATGCCGATGTGCTGCAGCACCTTCCTGCAAATGTTCACCATGGCCAGGGCGTCGAAATTGCCGTTGGTGACATAGTGGCAGTCGTTCAGGTGGCAGCCGCCGATGAACACTGCGTCCAGCCCCTTGGAGAAGGCCCGCAACACATAGGACAGGTCGGCCTTGGCCGAACACATCACCCGGACCAGGCGGATGAACGGCGGATACTGGAAGCGCGACACGCCGCAAAGATCGGCGCCGCCGTAGCAGCACCAGTTGCAGATGATGCCAAGCATCCTCGGTTCGAATTCTTTACTCACGCGTCCCTCGCTTCCGCTTTTTTCGTCACCCCCGCGCCGGCGGGGTCCATGGATGCCCGCCTAGGCGGGCATGACGAAGAAACTATTCCGCCGCCCAATGCCCATCCGCTGCCGCGTCGATCTGGCTGAGGATTTCCTCGTCGGTGTAATGCTGCAGCGTGATCGCCGACTTCGGGCATTTCGTCGTGCACAGGCCGTCGCCCTTGCACAGCACCGCATTGACCGTCGCCTTCTTGCCTTCCGGCGTGTCCTGGAAGGTGATCGCCCCATAGGTGCAGGCGGCGATGCAGGCGCCGCAGGTCACGCAGTCGTGCTGGCTGATCTTGATCACCGAGCCCGAGGCGGTGACCGTGTCCTTGGTCAGCAGCGTCAGCACCCGACCCGCCGCGCCATAGGCCTGGCTGATCGTCTCGGCGAAGTGCTTCGGATAATGGGCGGTGCCGCACAGATAGATGCCCTCGGCGGAAAAATCCACCGGGCGCAGCTTGACATGGGCTTCCTGGAAGAAGCCGTCCGGCCCTGTCGCCACCTTGAACATGCCGGCCACCGCCTGGCTGGTGGCCGACGGAATGGTGGCCACCGACAAGGTGACGATATCGGCGTCCAGCGCCAGCTTCGCCCCCAGGATTTCGTCGGGCACGGTCACCCGCAGCACCGGCTTGCCGCCCTCCACCGCCGGCTCCACGACCGGCTTGCCTTCCGGCTCGTAGCGGACGAACTTGACCCCCTTGTCCGCCGCCGCCCGGTAATAGTTCTCATTGAGGCCGTAGCTGCGCATGTCGCGGTAGATGATCGACACCTCGGCCGCGGGGTTCTTCGCCTTGATGGTCAGCGCGTTCTTCAGCGCGTGGCTGCAGCAGATGCGGGCGCAGTAGTTGCGGTCCTCGTTGCGGCAGCCGACGCACTGGATCATCACCACGCTCTCGGCGGCTTCTACCGCCGCATCGCCGTCGGCGATCTTCTCCTCCAGTTCGAGCTGGGTCATCACCCGCTGGTCCTGGCCGTAGAGATATTCCTCGGTCTTCAGCTCGTCGGCCCCGGTGGCGATCACCGTCGCCCCGTGCTTGATCTCGATCTGCCGTCGTTCGGTCCGCACCTTGGTGGTGAAGTTGCCGACGAAACCGTCGACCGACAGCACCGTGCAATCGGCGTAAACATGCACCTGCGGATGCCGGTAGACCTTGGCGATCAGATCCCGCAGATAGGCTTGGACGTCCAGCCCCTCGATGGTCGACCGGATGCGCCGGGCGACGCCGCCCAGGTCCTTCTCCTTCTCCAGCAGATAGACCTCGTAGCCCTGGTTGGCGATCGACAGGGCGCAGGTCATGCCGGCCAGGCCGCCGCCCACCACCAGGGCCCGCTTGTCGACCGGCAGCTTGAACTCCTGCAGCGACTCCAGATGCTGGGCCCGGGCCACCGACATGCGGACAATGTCATGGGCCTTCTTGGTGGCCTTTTCCGGTTCCTTCGAATGCACCCAGGAGCAATGCTCACGGATGTTGGCCATGTCGTAATAGTACTGGTTGATGCCGGCTTCCCGCAGGGTATCGCGGAACAGCGGTTCGAGGGTCCTGGGCGTGCAGGCCGCCACCACGACGCGGTTGAGGCCCTTCTCGCGGATCGACACCGACAGCTTCTGCGCCGCCTCGGTCGAGCAGATGAACAGGCTCTCCTCGGCATGCACGACATTGGGCAGCGTCTTGGCGTACTCCACCGTTCCGGGGACATCCACCACGCGGCCGATATTGGCGCCGCAATGGCAGACATAGACGCCGATCTTGGGCTCCTCTTGCGCGACGTCCCGCTCTTCGGGATAGACCCGCTCGACGCTCAGTTTGCCGCGCCGCTGGGCCAGCATCTCGCCGATCTGCGCCCCGGCGCCGCTCGCCATGTAGACCGCTTCCGGAATGTCGGCCGGGCCCTGGAAAGCGCCCGAGACGAAGATGCCAGGCCGGCTGGTCAATATCCGGTTGGCCGGATCGACCTTGCAGAAGCCGTGGTCGGTCAGCTCGATGCCGAAGGTCTCGGCCAGCGCCTTGACGTTCTTCGGCGGGTTCAGCCCGACCCCCAGCACCACCATGTCGAACTCTTCTTCCATAACCCCCTGGTCCGGCGTCGAGTAGCGGATGGTGACATTCTTGCTGCCGGGGATCTCGCGGCCGACCGAGACATAGCTGCGGACGAACTTCACTCCCGGCAACTTGGCCGCACGCTGGTAGAAGCGTTCGAAATCCTTGCCGTAGGAGCGGACGTCGTTGTGGAAGATGGTGCACTCGGCGTCATCGTCGTGATCCTTGGCCAGGATCACCTGCTTCTGGATGTAGGTGCAGCATACCGACGAGCAGTAGCTGTTGCCGCCCGGCAGCACCTGGCGCGAACCGACGCAATGGATCCAGGCGATCTTGTGCGGATGCTTCTTGTCCGACGGCCGCAGCACCTCGCCCTCATGCGGGCCGGTGGCGCATAGCAGCCGCTCGTAGTCGAGGCTGGTGATGACGTTCTCGAACTTGCCGTAACCCTGGTCGCCCCGCAAACCCGGGTCGAAGGTCTCGTAGCCGGCGGCCATCACGATGGCCCCCACCTTGACCTCGACCTTCTCCGGCTCCATCGCGAAGTCGATGGCGTTCTGCTTGCACACCGACGCGCAGATCCGGCACTTGTCTTCCGTCAAGTGGATGCAGTTCTCGTCGATGTAGGGAACCAGCGGCGTCGCCTGGGCGAAGTAGATGTGGATCGCCTTGTTGTCCGACAGCTTCTGGTTGAACGGATCGGGGATCATCACCGGGCAGTAGGTCACGCATGTGGTGCAGCCGGTGCACTTGCCCTCGTCCACATAACGCGGCTTCTTCAGCAGCGTGACTTTGAAGTCCCCCGCCTTGCCCTCGACCTTGTCGACCTCGGTGTAGGTCAGCATCTCGATATTGGGGTCGCGGTTGCACTCGTTGAACTTCGGCGACTCGATGCACATCGAGCAATCGTTCGACGGGAAGGTCTTGTCCAGCTGCGACATCTTGCCGCCGATGGATGGGGCCTTGTCGACCATGATCACCTTGTATCCCGCGCTGGCGAGGTCGAGAGAGGCCTGGATGCCGCTGATCCCTGCGCCGACCACCAAGACGTCGGCGAAGTTCCCGGTGCCTGCTTTGCTTTCCACGTTCAGTCGTCCTTATTCTGCAGCTGGAAGCCCAAGGGACCTCAAATCAAGTCGACCAGGATCTCGGTGATGTCCTTGACCCTGATGGCCTCGGGATCCTCCCGGTTCAACCGGCTGTCCTCGAGCATGGTGATGCAATAGGGGCAGGAGGCCGCCACCACCTCGGCCTCGACCTCTGCCGCCTGGTCGAGCCGCAGATCCGAGAAGCGTTCGCCCTTTGGCGTCTCCATCCACACCCGGCCGCCACCGCCGCCACAGCACAGGCTGTCCTGCCGGAAGTTGGCCATCTCCACCAGTTCCAGCCCGGGAATCGCCTTCAAGACGTCGCGTGGCTGATCGAAGGTGCCGTTGTGCCGGCCCAGATAGCAGGGGTCGTGGAAGGTCACCTTCTTGGCGAACTCGCCCTTTACCTCGAGCCGCCCGGAGGCGATAAGCTCGGCCAGGAACTGGCTGATATGCACCACTTCGAAGTTTACCCGGAACTCCGGATATTCGTTCTTGAAGGTGTGGTAGCAATGCGGCGACGACACCACGATCTTCTTCACGCCCTGGTCGATGAAGGTCTTGATGTTCTCTTTGGCCAGCTGGCGGAACACCGGCTCGTTGCCGGCCTTCCTGATGCTCTCGCCGCAGCACACTTCCTTGTCGCCCAGGATGCCGAAATCCACCCCGGCCTTCTTCAGCAGCTGGACGGTGGCCGCCCCCACTTTCTTGCCGCGCGGGTCGTAGGACAGATAGCAGCAGGGGAAATAGAGGATCTCCATCCCCTCGGCGAAGGTCGGGACGCCCAGGCTTTGCGCCCATTCAGCCCGCTTGCTCCGCTCCATGTTGAACGGATTGCCTTCCGCGCTCAGGCTGCCGGCCACCGTGACGATCGGCGTCACCGATTCCGGGAACACATCGTATTCCGTGGCGATGCGCCTGAGCGACCGGCTCAATTCGATCTGGTTGACGCCGCGCGGGCAGCGCGACGGACAGGTGCCGCAGGTCGTGCAGCGCCAGATGTCCTCATTTTCGATTTCGGTCAGGCCGAAGGTGGCCTGACGAACCAGCTTGCGCACGCTGAATTGCCGCACCCGGTTCCACGGGCAGACGACGTCGCAAGTTCCGCACTGATAGCAGTACTTGTACGAATCCCCGCCTTTATCATCGACGATATCGGCAATTTCTTTAAGTGGGGCGACTGTTTCCACTGTATTCGTGCTCCAGATTTCGCCGCTATTCTTCAATATAGCGGATGACCCCTAGTCCCTGCTCGACATCCTGGCGACGATGTCCAGCAGGTCCTTCATGCCGTGTTTGTCGACCAGCGCTGCCAGGCCCTGCTGCAGCTCCTGCTGGCGCCCCACCTCGTCCTCGAGCACCGGCTCTTCCCGGGTCTCGTAGATCAGGGCGTCGTTCAGGCACCATTCGACGCATTTCGGTTTGGTCAGCGTCGGATCGCTCTCGCACATGTCGCAGCTCAAGGGCAGGCCGGAGTCCGGCTCCTTGAACAGGCCGCGCGACGGACAGGCGGCGCGGCAGAAGGCGCACTCGTCGTAGTCCTTGCCGTCGATGGTGTAGGTGTTGCGCCCGGCGCATTCGGCCGGGGTGTACTCGCCGGCATAGATCGGCACGAAAATATTGCGCAACGGTTCGTGGATCACCCGAATCCGCGAGCGGTCGGGGTTGTTGCTGCTGTAGCGCGGCTGGGCATGGAATGCCGAGCAGATCACTTCGCAAGCCCGGCAGCCATTGCACTTGTCGACAATGACGCGGATGTTTTTGACAGTTTTGGTCTTCACGATGCAGCTCCCACCAATTCCTGCGCCGCAGCGGCGCTATCGTCGGCCGTGGAAATTCCCCTGGCGTTCAGGTCCTCGGCAACGTAACCCAGCCCCAACGACTCCAAGGTCTCGGTGGTTGGCACACCATTGGCGTTCCAACCCTTGAACTTGTAGTACGTCATCAGAAGTTGCTCTTCGAGCTCGGGGAACCGCTTCTTCCAGTGGTTCTCCGGCGGACGCTCGTCTTGCCGCGTCATCCCCAGGCGGTTGTTGAAGGCGCGCAGCAGATTGCGATTGCGCCGGACGATTTCCTTCAGCCCTTCCTCGTCCAGATCCATCCCGGTCGCCGCCGAGATGATCTTCGGATAGTTGTGGATGTGGTAGGGCGGCTTCAGCGGGAAGGACGACAGGCCGGCGCAGATGCCGAGCGCGTCGTCGATGTAATGCATCGTTTCCTGCCAGTCGACGATGTCGCAGGACATCTCGGCGGTCGGATAATAGGGATTCGAGTTCTCGCCCCGGAATTCCCAGTCCATCAGGTACTGCTTGAACTTTTCGTCGGGGACCTGGATCCAGTCCTTGTTGAATTCCTCGCGCTCTTCCTTGGTCGGGAACGGCGCCTGCGGGAACTGGCCTTCGATCTGGGTGATGTTGGCCTTCTCGCCGGTGCAGTACATCAGGAAGTAGACCGGGTTCAGCATGCCCAGCTTCAGCGGCAGCTGCTCGTGCTTCTTGATGTTGTTGTGGGCGAATGCGTCGGCGCCCTTGCCAATCCGCTGCGCCGCCCAGTGGGTGCCGTCGGCCAGGATGTCGCCGATCCCTTCGCGCCGCACGATGCGGTCGAGCAGCCAATAGAACTTGCCCTCGTTGTCCTCCGGCATCCCCTCGAAATCCGCGTCGGTCAGGATGCCGGCCTCAAGCAGTTCGAGGCCGAAGGCCATGACCTGCGGGCCCGAAAAACCGTCGATGCCGTATTCGGTGGCGCGCTGGGCGATCCGGAAGCCGAAGTCGAGGTCGGAATAGGCCGCCATCGTATAGGTCAGCTTCGAGAAGCATTTCATCATATAGGTCGCCTGACCCGGCATCGAGATCACGGCGCCGCATTGCATCGGGCAATTGCTGCAGCTGATCAGGCGCTTGCGGGCGGTTTCCTGGGTGCCGGTCCACTTCTCCTCGATGTCCTTGGACCAGAAATCTCTGCGACGGGTCCGGGAATTGCCCCACATGAAATTGGTGGTGTGCCACTCCTCGTCGACGTGCAACATCTCCTGCGGCGAACCAAGGCCTTGCAGGATCGGCATCACCCCGGGGATCGGCCGCTCTTCGCGGTACTTGATGTAGTTGAGGATGCCGCTGCATTGCTCCAGGAATTCCAACGGCTTGGCGACGTTGACGTCCTTGGTGCCGCGCACCACGATGGCCTTCAGTCCCTTGTCGCCCATCACGGCGCCAAGACCCAGGCGGCTGCAGCTCGACCGGCCCTGCTCGATCGAGGCGAAGAACACGCGGTTCTCGCCGGCCAGCCCAATGGCGGCGACCTGCGCCTTCGGCTCCTTCAGCTCCTGCTTGATCAGTTCGGAGGTTTCCACCGCGCCCTTGCCACGCAGATGCTCGGCGTCGCGGATCTCCACCTTGTCGTTGTGGATCCACAGATAGACCAGCTTCGACGACTTGCCGCGAATGACAACTTTGTCATAACCGGCATGCTTCAGTTCCGGCGCCCAGAAGCCGCCCATCATCGAATAGCCGAACAGGCGGGTCTGCGGTGAGACCGACGAGACGATGGTACGGTTGGCCCCCGGCGCCGAGGTCCCGGCCAGCAGGCCGGTGCCGAAGATCAGCAGGTTCTCGGGAGAGAACGGCTCGACCTCGGGCGGCACCCTGTCCCACAGGATCTTGGCGTTGGTGCCGAGCCCACCGAGGTGGAGTTCGGTCAGTTTCGGGTCGGTTTCCACCCTCTCGATGTTTCCCCGGGAGAGATCGACTTCCAGGTTGAACCCTGTCTCTGCAAACCTCATTTCGTCTCCGTTTCCTTCGCCTGCCTGGGCAGCGTCAAAGCAGTTTCTGCAGCTCCACATAAGGCCCGCGGACGAACCCCATGGAATGGAAGAATCGCAGCAAATCGGCGTCGACCCAGTCGACGATGGTTCGCACCTCGGGTAGTTCCTGCTCGCGATAATAGGCCAGCAGTTCCGCCAGCAGGCGGCGGCCAATCCCCATCTTTTGCCAATCCGGGTCGACCGCCAAACTGGTGATCCAGCCGCTTGCCGGCTGGCCGAATTCCCACCGGCGAACCCCGCCGATCATGAAGGCCACAAGCTTGTCGTCGATGACGGCGGCGCGGGCCAGAACGCCGTTTCCCGGCTCGCCGGGGGCGTCGTGCTGGGTGACGTACTGGGCCAACTTGTGGCGCCAATATTCGGGCTTGGGCGCCCCGGCGATACGGGCGTCGATGGCGATGATGGACGGAATGTCGGCCTGCTCGAGCGGCCGCACCAGCAGCTTGTCTTGCACCTCCAGGGCAACCGCCTTCCGCTTACGCACGGGACCCCCCATCATGATCATCACCAGGGCATACGCCCAACATGCCATCTACACAGCAAACGACATGCCAACCGTCGGCGCGATGCTCCGACATCGCACTAGGGCAATGAATTCAGGAACTTGCGAGGAAAGGCCGAGATAGGTGCGGTCCGAGGCTTGTGACAATCTTGTCAATGGGCCCGGGTGAGCGGCTGTCCGGGATGCCGCCGAACGATAGGCAAACGCCTTACGTTTCAAGGGATGCAGGGGTCGGACACAGATTGTCCGGCGCAAGGCCGGAAAATGACAGATCTGTCACGGCTTGGAACGGCCGTCACCGCCGGCCACAAGGCCGGGACCACCGCAGCGAGGGCGGTCGTTTCACTCTCTTGGATTGGCCGCGTTGCCGCGCGGACGCCGAATGCCGAACTTGCGCATCCGCCGATAAAGGGTCCGCGACTGGATGCCGATACGGTCGGCGACCACCTGCGGATCAGGATCGAGCCGCAGCGCTTGCCGCAGGACCTCGGCCTCGAAACATTCCAGCTTGTCTTTGAGGGCCTCGCTGTGCAGGACGGCCGGACATTTGCAGCTCTCGACCATTTCCACGGGAAGATGTTCCAACAGCACCTCGCGGCCGGTCGTCCGACAGCGAATATAGGTGATGACGTTTCTCAGTTCCCGAAGATTGCCTGGCCAGGGATAACACATAAAAAGCTCGAGGACTCTGGGCGATAACACCATCTTTCCTTCAAGCAATGCTTCGGCGAAGACAGCGATATCACCGGGGCGCTCACGGAGCGGCTTCAAATAATAGACAAACATGTTAAGTCTGTAATATAGATCGCGGCGGAACTGTCCTAACTCGATACGCTCCTTGAGATCGGCATTGGTCGCCGCGATGAAGCGAACATCGATCTGGCGGTAGCCATGCGACCCCACGGGCCACACCTCGCCGGTCTCGATGACGC